>JAUMCZ010000238.1:0-30213 GCA_032122215.1 Caulobacter sp. | reverse complement strand
GCGGCCACAGCCGCAACATTGGCGGGGCTGAGAACCGTGCCGGCCCCCACCAGCATCCGCCCCGCGAAGGCCTGGGCCAGGGCCGAGATGCTCTCCAGCGGGTCCGGGGAATTCAGCGGCACCTCGACGGCCCGCAGACCCGCCGCATAGAGCGCCTCGCCGATGGCCAAGACCTCGGCCGGTTTCACCCCCCGCAGGATGGCGACCAGGCGGCACTCAGCCAGGGCTTCATCGAGGGTCTTCATGTCAGTCGCTCCGCCAGCCGCGTCAGCCCGGCCAGGGCCGCCGCCTCACCATCCACCGCCCGCACCGTCCGGCCGCGCCGAGACAGAAGGCCCTCATACAGGCCGGTGAGCGTCGGCTCGCCGATCAGGGTCACCATCGCCCCATCCAGCCCAGGCAGGCGCCGGGCCGCGCCTTCGATCTCGGCGCCGATGAGCAGGCCGGAGAGGAAGGCGCCGGCATGCTCCGAAGCCAGTCGTCCCGCCACCACCTGGGCCCGGACCTGAAACAGGTCGCTGGAGAGGTCACCCCCCTGCCCCGCCAGGTCGGCGCCGGCGTTGAAGGCCTCCTGCGACCATTGCTGATCGCCCCGCGCCAGTGACCCGCCGGCCTTCAGCCGCTCGAACATCTCGCCAGTCATGGCGGTGAAGAAGTCGATGACCCGGCCGTCCTGCAGGCGCACCCATTTGCTATGGGTGCCGGGAAGGCAGACCAGCCGTTCGCCGGCGCCCCCGGCCTGGGCCTGCCAGCCGAGCACCTGGGTCTCTTCGCCCCGCATGACGTCATGGCGGGCGGCGCCCGCCCCCAGCGTCAGCCCCGGGGCGATCCAGACGCCCTCGGCCACCGGCGCCAGGGCGCCGGCGATGTCGACCAGTCCCGCGGGACAAGCCAGATGCGGCACGACGCGCCAACCCATTTCCGATCCGGCCATGCCGCACAGCAGGGCCGGCAGTCCCGCCGCATCGAGGGCCGGGACCACGGTGTCGGCGAACCGGGCCGGCGCATCGCCTGGACCGAGGGTCGAGACCCCCAGGTCGAAGACTTGCCGGCGAAGGACCTCCCCCTCGCGGACCACCCAGGCCCGCAGGCGGCTGCTGCCCCAGTCGCAGAGCAGGATCGCCTGGCTCACGTCCGCCCACCGTCGATGACCACGTTCTGGCCGGTGATCATGCCGCTGTCGTCCGACGCCAGGAACAGGGCCAGGCTGGCGACGTCGCCGGGCTGGATGCGCCGCTGCAGGGCGACCTGCTTCATCCACTCGGCCTCGGCCTCAGCCGTCAGCCAGAGGTCCAGCTGACGATCGGTGACCACCCAGCCCGGAGAGATGGCGTTGACCCGGATGTTCTGACCGCCCCATTCGCGCGCCAAGGCCTTGGTCAGGGCGTTCACCGCCCCCTTCGCGGCCACATAGGCGGCCATGCCGGCTGGACCGAGCAGGGCGTTGATCGAGCCGAGATTGATGATGGAGCCACCCCCGGCCAGGGCCATCATCGGCTGCACCGCACAGGCCGCGATGAAAACCGGATCGAGGTTGATGGCCAGCCCCTCGCGCCAGCCCTGGATAGTGGTGTCCACGGCGACATGACGGCTGTCGTTGGCGACGTTGTTAACTAGCACGGTGATGGGTCCGAGCGCCTCCGCGGCATCCTGGATAGCCGTCTCCAGCGCAAGAGGATCGCGTACGTCGCAGCGTCGGAACCAGGCCCCTGCGACCCGACGCGCGAGCTCGGCCCCGGCGTCGTCGTCGATGTCGATGAAGGCGATCCGGGCGCCCTGTTCCGCGAACGCCTGGACGAAGGCCGCGCCAATGCCGGTCGCGCCGCCGGTGACGAACACCACCCGTCCTTCCAGGCTTGGAAACCGGGCCCTCATCAGTGCGACTCCCGGGTGACGACAGCGCTGCTCTTTCCGACCAGGAAATCGAGGTCACAGCCCCGGTCGGCTTGGAGCACGGTATCGGTGTAGAGCCTGGCCCAGCCCCGGCTGTGCACGGGGGGCGGGCGCGAGGCCTCCCACTGCGTTCGGCGCGCGGCCAGCTCGACCTCATCGACCAGAAGGTCCAGCCGCCTGCCCGGGCCGTCGAAGGCGATGGTGTCGCCTGTCCGAACGAGGGCCAGGGGCCCGCCGGCCTCGGCTTCAGGGGCGACGTGCAGAATGACCGTCCCGTAGGCGGTGCCGCTCATTCGGGCGTCCGAGATTCGCACCATATCGCGCACGCCCCTGGCCAGCAGCTTGGCCGGCAGGGCCATGTTGCCGACCTCTGGCATGCCCGGATATCCCTTCGGGCCGCAGCCCTTGAGGACCAGGATGGAGGTCTCGTCGACTTCTAGAGCAGGATCGTCGACGCGGGCCTTGTAGTCCTCGATTGTCTCGAACACGACGGCCCGGCCGGTATGGCAAAGCAGTTCCGGCGAAGCGGCGCTCGGCTTGAGGATCGCGCCTTGAGGACAGAGATTACCCGACAGCACCCAGACGCCTGACGAGGGGCCTACCGGCGCCGCCATGGTCCCGATTACCTCGCGATTGAAACACTCGGCGGCCGCCGCGATCTGGCCCTGGGTGAAACCGCTGACGGTGACGGCGTCGGACCTCAGGATGGGGCCCATCTCCTTGAGCACCGCCGGTACGCCCCCGGCGTAGCAGAAGTCCTCCATCAGGTACCGGCCGGACGGCATCAGGTTGACCAGCAGGGGAACCTCGCGGCCGAGGCGGTCGAAGTCGGCCAGATCGAGGCTGATCCCGACCCGTCCGGCCAGAGCCAGCAGATGGATCACCGCGTTGGTGGATCCGCCGATGGCGGCATGGACCAGCATGGCGTTTTCGAAAGCCTCCCGCGTCAGGATCTTCGAAAGAGCGACCCCATCGGTGACCAGCTCGACCATCCGCCGGCCGGTCATATGGGCCAGGGTCTTTCGGCGGGCGTCCACAGCCGGCAGGGCGCCGTTGTTGGGCAGGCTGACGCCGAGCGCCTCGGTCAGGCTGGCCATCGTCGAGGCGGTGCCCATAGTATTGCAGACACCGTGGCTGCGGCTCATGCCGCTCTCGGCGGCCATGAAGTCGGCCAGGGTCATCTCCCCCGCCCTCACCGCCTCGGAGAAGCGCCAGACATCGGTGCCCGAGCCGATGTCGCGGCCCTGGAACTTGCCGTTGAGCATCGGTCCCGAGGACAGGACCATGGTCGGCAGATCGACGCTGGCCGCGCCCATCAGCTGCCCGGGCGTGGTCTTGTCGCAGCCGCCGAGCAGCACGACGCCGTCGATCGGGTTGGCGCGGATCGACTCCTCGACCTCCATGGCCAGCAGGTTGCGGAACAGCATGGCGGTCGGCCGCATCTGGGTCTCAGGCAGCGACATGGCCGGGAATTCCAGCGGCACGCCGCCGGCCTCCCAGACCCCCCGCTTCACATGCTCGGCCAGGTCCCGCAGGCCAGCCTGGCAGGTGACCAGTTCGGACCAGGTGTTGCAGATGCCGATGATCGGACGGCCGTCAAAGGCATCATCCGGCAGGCCCGTGCCCTTCATCCAGCTGCGGTGGATGAAGCCGTCGCGATCCAGCTTGCCATAGGTACCGGCGCTTCGGCGCTTGGACATGCAGGTCTCTCCCGATGCAAGACGCTAGACCAGGGCCGCGCAGGCGAGAATGCGGATCGGACTGGACGACAGCGGAATGGCTATTGTATGGAACGTCAATAGCGTCGGCGCACCCTCTGTCAAGCGCTGCAAGGGAGAGACCGCCATGCAGCCGCCGCCGACCGCCGCCTGATGATGCTCTTCAGCTCACCCGTCGCGCGGCATATGCCGCGCCGTCCGCTCCAGACCGCCGATGATCAGGTGCACCGCCATGTCCTCTGCCATCTGGGGGGTCAGGGCGCCCTGCGCCATCAGCTTGCCCGCGCCATCGGTGACCGCCATCAGCAGGTCGACGCTGGCGACCGCGATCCCGAGCGGCAGGCCATAGGTTTCGCGCACGCGCTTGACGAAGAAGCGGATGGTGCGGTCGCGATCCTCGCGGTTTTCGGCCTCCATCAGGCGGGCGACGGAGGGGTCGGACAACAGGGCGGCGATCAGCGAACCGCGATCCCGCACCTGATCCAGATAGAGGCGCGTCGTCTGCCGGATCAGATCCCCGAAGGTCTGGGCCTGCAGGGCTGTTGCCATGCCACGGTCGCGCAACTCGGTCTGCTCGCGGTGCAACAGGGCGGTCAACAGGTCATCGCGACTGGGAAAGTAGTTGTAGACCAGCGCCTTGCTGATGCCGGCCTCACGGCCCAGCCGCTCCATCGACACGGCCGTCAGGCCTTCCTCGAGGATCAACCGCGCGGCGTCGTCGAGTATCTGGGTCTTGCGCAGCTGAGGCGAAAGCCGGGTGCGCTTGCCGGTCTTGCGGACAGGCGGCGGCGCCGAAGTGGCCTGATCGGTCATACGCCAAGCTTAACCGTCGCGCGTCAGACGGCAACCGCCGGTCGCACAATTACTGACGATCCACCCAACAGGCGAGGCCAGCCCGCCATCGAGACCGGAGCCAGACTATGAAATGGGCATCCCTTCCCGCCTTTCTGCTAGCGCTCTCGCTCACCCCGGGAATGGCGGCCGAGGCCCAACCCAGTCGTCCCGGCGCCACGGCTCCTCAGCTGGCGGCCCTGGGCGACCACGCCGTGGGCGTTCGCAGCCTCAGCCTGGTCAATCCCGGCCAGCCCGACATTGCCGCCTTTGACCCAACCACCGGCAAGGCGCCGCTGACCGACCGGCGGCTTCAGGTGCTGGTCTGGTATCCGGCCAGCGGCGCGGCGAGCAGCCGCTCCGGCTACGACAGCGCCCTGCCCGCCTTGAAGCCGGGCGGTGCGCCGACGCCGTTCCGCATCGAGGGCCTGGCCTCCTGGGACGCCGCGCCGAAGGCGGGGCCGTTTCCGCTGGTCATCCTGTCGCACGGCTATGGCAGCCATCCCGAATGGATGACCTGGCTGGCCGAGAACCTGGCCAGCAAGGGTTATGTGGTCATGGCTGCGGGCCATGCGGACCTGCCCTATGATCGGCCCCTGGCCCTGATCCCGACGGCGGTAAACCGGCCGTTGGACCAGGCCTTCCTGGCGCGGGCGGCGGAAACCCTGGCCAGAACCCCACCTTGGCGCGGCGTGATCGACACCAGCCGCGTCGCGGTCATCGGCCATTCCATGGGCGGCTACGGCGCTCTGCGCGCGGCCGGCGCGAGCTTCAATCCGCAGGGCCTGCCGGCGAGGATGACACCAGGCGGGCTGATGGAGCCTCTGACCCGGGACACCGGACCGATGATCGCCAACCTCAAGGCGGTGGTGGTCATCGCCCCCTGGGGCGGACAGGCCGGGATCGAGGCCTTTGCACCGGAAGGACTGGGCCGGGTGACGACACCGGTGCTGTTCGTCAGCGGTGACCGGGACGATATCGCCGGATTCGCGGACGGGCCCGTCCGGCTGTTCGACCGGTTGACGGGCGCCTCGCGGACCATGGTGGTGTTCCGGGGCGCGGGCCATACGATCGGCGTCAACCCCGCGCCGGCAGAGGCCATGACCGGCTTCACGACCGAGGAATTCTTTGAAGACCCGGTTTGGCGCAAGGCGCGGGTCACCGGCATCAGCCAGCACTTCATCACCGCCTTCCTGGACCTGCACCTCAAGGGCATGGAGGACCGCCGGGCCTTCCTGGCGCTGACCCCGGCCCGGTCAGACGATGGCGCCTGGCCTTCGACAGCGGGCGCGCCAAGCGCCGGCGCCTACGCCGCGGGCCAGCCCGGGGTAACGCTGTGGCGTGGCTTCCAGCGGCGCTGGGCCGAGGGGCTGGAAATCCGCACCGCCTCGCCCGCGCCTTAAGGCTGTCGCCAGGCGGCGACACCGGCGGGCGCCATGTCACGGCCGCCGATGACGAAGCTCGCCCCCTCGGGCGCCGGACAGGTGGCGGGCTCCGGACCGTAGTTGAACGCGAAGGTCAGGTCGCCACGCCGGCGCAGCCGCACGTGTTCCATCGAAGCCGTCAAGGTCAGCCCGGCCTCCGTGGCGAGTTGCTCCACGACCCGGTCGAACAGCGGTGGTGTCGGCCAGGTCGCGAGGTAATGGACCCGGCCCTGTCGCACCCAGGCCGGCCCCGCGCCCTCGAAGTTCGCCAGGACCTCGGCTGAGGTTTCCAGCACCTCGCTCCAGCTCTCGCCGGCGAACGGCCGGTCGTCGATGACCACGGTCGGCCCGCTGCCGGGCCGCAGGCTTTCAACGCGCCGCACCGTGACGTCGATGAGGGACTTGGCCGGTCCCGGCGGCAGGCTGTCCGGGATCGCGACATCCCGGGTCCTGGAGCCGGTGCGAGGACCCAGGAGCACGACCGCACCGCTGGACCGGAGCCGGTCGACAAGATCCGAATCCATTATCGGCTGCGATGGCAGGACGACCAGACGATAGCCGGCGAAATCGGCGCCCGGATCGACGATATCGACATCCAGGCCGCGCCGGCGAAGCGCCGTGTAGGTCTCGAAGGCCAGCCGCAACCAGCGGAAAGAGCGTCCCTGCGGCTGGATCTGGAACAGCCAGTCGGCCTCATAGGAGAAGACCAGGGCGACCCTGGCGGGCGTCGTCACAGGCGTATCGCCGAGGGCGGCGATCTCCGCCACGACCTGGCGGGCCTCATCGGCGGCGACGTCTTCCCGGCGATCAGGCAGATGCAGGCCGGCGTGGAACTGTTCCTGGGCGAAGGGCGCCTGGCGCCAGCGGAAGTAGGAAACGACCTCGGCCCCGTGGGCGAAGGCTTCCCAAGTCCAGGCCCGGACCATGCCGGGCAGCGGCGCGGGATTGTAGGCCGCCCAGTTCACCGGCCCCGGCTGCTGCTCCATGACCCACCACCGGCCACGCCCGCAGCCGCGGTAGAGGTCATGGTGGAAGGCGGCGATATCCGGATGCCCCTGGCGCAGGTAACGGGCCTTGTCCTGCGGCGAGAACCAGAACTGTTCGAGAAAGCCCAGTGGATAGCTGTCCCAACTGGCTACATCGAGGTCCGCGCCGACGTCGAAGTGATCGAACTCGGTGTAGAAGCCCATGAAGTTGTGGATGATGTCCCGGCCGGGCGAGTTGCGCCGCAGGATGTCGACCTGCAGACGGTTGAACGCAACAACCTGGTCCGATGCGAAGCGGTTGTAGTCCAGCCGGTGAGCCGGGTTGGCCTCTGTCACCGTCAGGTTGGGCGGATCGACCTCCTCGAAGCCGCGGTACTCCTGCGACCAGAATACCGCGCCCCAGGCCGCGTTGAGACTGGCGACATCGTTGTACCGGCGCTTCAGCCAGTGGCGGAAGGCCTCGGCCGCGACGGGCGAGTAGCTGATCGTGGTGTCATGGCAGCCGTATTCGTTGTCGGTCTGCCAGGCCTCGACGGCGGGATGGCGGCCGTAGCGGGCGCTCATCGCCTCGACAATACGACGACATTCCTGGCGGTAGACGTCGCTCGAGAAGTCGTAGTGGCGGCGCGAACCAAAGCCGCGGGGTTGGCCGGCGGCGGACCAGGCGAGAATTTCCGGGTGGCGATCGATCAGCCATTTGGGCGGGGTGGCGGTCGGGGTGCCGAGCACGAGGCGGAGACCCTCGGCGGCCAGGGTTTCCACGGCCTCGTCCAGCCAGCCCCAGTCGAATCGGCCAGGCTCCGGTTCCATTCGGCTCCAGGCGAACTCGCCCAGGCGCACGACCTTGATGCCCATCGCCGCCATGGCCCGCGCATCATCGGCCCACCATTCGCGGGGCCATTGCTCGGGGTAATAGCAGACGCCAAGGCGCATCGCGGTCATCCTTCAAAGGCCGGTAGGGCCAGGCCCCGGACGCCGACGTCGGCCGCGAACAGTCCGCCGGCCAGCGGCTGGCCGGCCAGCTCGGCGGTGGTCAGGTCATCCCGGGCGCTGGTGATGTAGAGGGTGGCGAGATCGGGACCGCCGAAGCAGGCGCTGGTCGGCCGCTGGACGGGGAGTGGCAATTCTCGCAGCACCTGTCCGTCGGGCGACAGGCAGGCCAGGCCCCAGCCGTCCCAGCGCGCGTTCCACAGGTTGCCGTCGGCATCCACCGCCGAGCCGTCGGGCGTCCAGGCCTGGCCGTAGGCGGTAACGAGAGTGCGCCTTGCGCCAAGGCGGCCGTCCTCGATGTCGTAGGCATACAGCGTCTGATCGAGGGAATCGGCAAGGTAGAGGCGTTCTCCTGCCGCATCGGTCGACAGGGTGTTGGCGATCCCCCATCCATCCAGCATCCGGGTGCAGGTCCAGTCGGAGGCCAGGCGATAGATGGCGCCGGACCGGGCTGACGCCGTCTGGTGCATGCTGCCGAACCAGAAGGCCCCGTCCCGTCCCATATTGCCGTCGTTGGTCCGGTTGAACGGCCGGTCGGCCTCGGGCGTCAGGCGGGGGGTGAATGTCCAGGCATCCGGATCAAAGACGCCGACCCCTTCGCGGGCGGCCATCAGCAGGTCGCCCGCGGCGCGCATGGCCAGAGCGGTGGCCTGCACCGGCAAGGCGCGGCCTTCGCTCTCGCCACTGGCGGGGTCGAGGCGCCAGAGGCGGCCCTGCAGGATGTCCACCCACCAGACGAGTCCACGGCCGGCGTCCCATAGTGGTCCTTCGCTAAGCGTGCAGCGACTATCGGCGACGCAGGAAACGATCATGGCCGGCGCTCCAGCCGCCACAGGGCGATCTCACCGGCCCGCAACACGCCCACCGGCAGCCCCTGGGTACGCCAGGCCTGAGCCGGAGCCGCAAGCAGCTCGCCACGGGCCCAACCGGGAACACTCTTCATCACCGCCTCCGGCCGACGCCTGGGATTGAGCAGGCGGGCGGTCCAATGACCGTCGGCCAGGGCCGGCAGGGGGAGCGGCGCGGAGGGTGAGAAGCGGGGAGTCTCCAGCTGGGCGACAGAGACCAGCACCGTGTCGTCGCCCGCAACGCTGAAGGCGATAAGCCCTGGATCCCCGTGTTCGAGCCGCGCCATCCGGCCGCCGTGCAGCACCGGCCGCAGGCGTTTGTGAAGGGCGACGGCGTCAGCCAGGAATTCGCGGTCGCGATCACTGAACCGAGTGATGTCCGCCTCGATGCCAAAGTGGCCGAACAGGGCGGTCAGGGCGCGCAGTTCCAGGCTGGTTGTGCGGGCCGTGGTGTGGCTGTCGGCCGGTCCGACATGGGCGCCCATGACCTCCGGCGGGAAGAAGATCGAGAAGGCCCGCTGGATGCGCTGGCGCTCGATGGGATCGTTGCAATCGCTTGTCCAGATCCGGTCGGTGCGCCGCAGGATTTCGTAGTCGGCCCGGGCCCCGCCTGAAGCGCAGCTTTCGATTTCGACCGCGGGGTGGGCGGCGCGGAGGCGATCGATGAGGGCGTAGACGGCGACGACCTGTCGGTGGGCGGCGCGGCGGCCTCCGCTGACCCCATGGGTCAGATCGCGGTTCATGTCCCACTTGAGATAGGCGACGGGGTGGTCTGTCAGCAGCCTGTCCAGTTGGCCGAAGATATGGTCAGCGATCTCGGGGCGGGTCAGGTCGAGGGCATACTGGCCGCGACCCAATGGCTGGACGCGGTCCGGCTCGCCCAGCACCCAGCCTGGGTGAGCGCGCAGCAGGTCGGAGTCGGCATTGGCCATCTCCGGTTCGACCCAAAGGCCGAATTCAAGGCCAAGGGCGCGGACATGGTCGATCAGGGGCCCGAGGCCTTGCGGGTAATGCTCGGGATCCGGGCTCCAGTCGCCCAGGCCGGCGGTGTCATCCCGCCGTCCTCGAAACCAGCCGTCGTCCAGAACGAAACGCTCCGCGCCGACCAGTGCCGCGGCGGCGGCCAAGGCCTTCAGGCGTTCGGCGTCTTGGTCGAAGTAGACCGCCTCCCAGCCGTTGAACTGAACCGGCCGGGGGCCGCGCTTCGTGAGAATTTGTTGACGGACGAAGGGATGAAACCGGTCGCTCAGCCCGTTCAGGCCCAGATCGGATCTGGCCCCGAAGACCTTCGGCGCGGCATAGGTTTCGCCGGGCTCCAGGACCATCTCGCCGGGGCCGAAAAGTTCTCCCAGCTGAACCTGGGCCCGGCCGTCGCGCAGGCGTTCGCAGAATATCCGGTGGTCGCCGCTCCAGGCCAGGTGCCAACCCGTGACCGCGCCGTGGCCTTCGCCAAAGCCTGGCTGGCCGGCGACCATGAACGGCGGGCTATGGTGGCTGGTGCGGCCGGTGCGGTTCTCCTGGCCGAGCAGACCGCCGCCAAGCCGGATGCGCTCGGTCTGAAACTCGCGGGTCCATCGCCCGGAAAACCGGAGCAGGTCATCTCCGGGCAGGGGGAAGACGCCGGCGGCCATCCAGTCGATGCTGAGCGGCGTGGCGCCTGTGTTGGTGATCTCCTGCGCGAGCCGCAACACGCCAGTGGGATCGAGGGACATGCCGATCTGGACCGAGACGCCCGCCTGGAGGTCGGCCAAGTGAAGGGTCAGCCCGCCCGGCTCCGGCCGGGCCTGGGTGAGACGAAGCTGGGTCAATGTGTCCCGGCCGGCCCGATGCAGGATGAGGCCCGGATGGCCGGTAAAGCCATCGCCGGCTTGCGGCAGCAGGGAAAGGGCTTCGCCGCCGTCGAGGATACCGTGGGGCACGGCCGGCTCGGAAACCTCGGCGATGGCGGCAAGGTTCTCGTCCATCGGCAGG
This sequence comes from Caulobacter sp., assembly GCA_032122215.1. GTDB lineage: Bacteria > Pseudomonadota > Alphaproteobacteria > Caulobacterales > Caulobacteraceae > Caulobacter. The sequence continues at coordinate 19,552 of JAUMCZ010000238.1, read as the reverse complement.
GCCGGCCCCCACCATGCAAGACCCACCGGCCCGCTTTCGCGGGCGGTGACGACAAGCGTCTCGCCGCCCCCGTCCAGCCGGAATTGCCGCTCCTGCAAAGTCGCCTTCCTCACCCGTCAAAAGTCTATTACATACTTCGTCAATAACAGCCGGATCCCGCCGTGACGAGCCCTTCCATTCCGACATTCGACGTCGATCACAGTTGGGTCACCGCAGGAGGCCTCCGCCTTCATTGCGCCCATGCCGGGGTCGATCGGCGCGGGCCACCCCCGCTGCTTCTCCTGCACGGCTTTCCGGACCACTGGAGCGGCTGGTCGCTGCAGCTGGCGGCCCTGTCCGAAACCCGGATGGTGATTGCGCCGGACGGGCGGGGCATCAATCTGTCCGATGCGCCGGCCGAGGTCGGGGCCTATCATCTGGATCAACTGGTCGAAGACGTCCTGGCCGTGGCCGAGACCTTTGCCCCCGGACAGGCGGTCGACCTCGCCGGACATGACTGGGGCGGTGTCGTCGCCTGGGCGGCCATCAGCCGGCATCCCGAGCGGTTCCGGCGGCTGGCCATCCTCAACGCGCCGCACCCACGGGTGCTGGGCGAGGCGCTCGCCAGTGATCCGGCCCAGAAAGCGGCGTCCAGCTATATCGACGCCCTGCGGGCTGACGACGCCGAGAAGCGACTGGCGGCCGATGACTTCGCGCCGCTGCTGGCCGCCTTCGACGAACTGAGCCGCGCCGGGCGGTTCGACGAAGCCGACCGCCAAAGACATCGCCAGGCCTGGAGCCGGCCGGGACGACTGACCGGCGCCTTGAACTGGTACCGTGCGGCGGAATTCCTGGCCCATCCCGAGCAGGCGCCCTGGCCTGTGGCCCCCCTGCCCCAACCGGTGCTGATGATCTGGGGCGAGGACGACCTGGCCTTGCCGCCAAGCCTGATCGAGGCGCACCGGCCGTTGGCGGCCAACCTCACGATCGAGCGGCTCGCCGGCTGCGGCCACTGGACGGGACAGGAGGCGCCCGAGCGGGTCAGCAAACTGCTGGTCAGGCATTTCACCACCTGATCCACTATTGACTAATTATATAATAGCACCCTACTTCGGCGACGAGAGGGAGTTTCCGATGATCAAGGGTGTGCATCACATCGGCCTGACCACCAGCGACCTGGACACCGCGTCGTCGCTGTTCGGCGCCGGCCTGGCGCTGGAGGAGGCGCGACGGTTCGAGGTCACCGACCAGGCGTCGGCGCGGGCGCTGTTTCAGCTTGAAGGCATCTCCGCCGAGGTCAGATTGACCCGGGCTGCCAACGGCTTCCTGGAACTGTTCCGCTTCGACACCCCCGCGCCGCCGCCGGTCCGCGCCAGAGGGGCCAATGAGGCCGGCATTACCCACGTCTGCATCCAGACCCCGGCCGGCGAGGCGGCGCTGACCAGACTGTCGGAGGCCGGGGCGAGATTTCCCCACGGCCTGATCGGCCTGGGTGGTGACTTCCGGTACGGCTACGGCCGGATCGTCGATCAGTTGATCATCGAAGTCGAGGAGACGGCGGCGGCGCCCGACACAGAGGTCGACGCCTGGATTGGCCACGTGGCTTTCGCCACCCCGGACCTGGACCGGCTGATCCGCTTCTACGAGGCGCTGACGGGCCACAAGCATCATGGCGGGCGACGGCTGTCGGGCCATGCCGCCTATGACCGGATCACCGGGCTGAAGAACGTCGATGTGACGGCGGCATGGATCCAGGGGATGAACATCGGGCTGGAGTTCTGGAGCTACGCCAACCCGCCGACAGTAAGCCGCGATGACGAGCGGCCGGTGAATGAAGCCGGCTATTCCCACGTCTGCTTCGAGACCGACGACGTCGAGGCCGACCTGGCGCTGGCCATCGCCGCCGGCGGCCGTCCGCATTCGCCGGTGCAGGACCTGGGCTCGGCCAAGGTGGCCTATCTGCGCGATCCGGACGGCAACATCGTTGAACTGCTGCAGTGGTCGCCCGCTGCGGCCGCGCTGTCGGTTGACACCCTGGCCGCGCCGGACGTCCTGGCTCGACTGAATGTCGCCCTGGCCGAACGCCGCGCCACTGCGAAGGCCCAGGCATGAACCGGGTTGCTCTGATCACCGGCGCCGCACAGGGAATCGGCATGGCCGCCGTCGAGCGGCTGGCCGACGACGGGTTCGACCTGGCGCTGTTCGACCTGCCCGGCAGCGACCTGACGCAGGCGATCCGCGCCGCCGGGGAACGGGGTCGACGAGCGCTCGAGATCCGGGGCGACGTCGCGTCGGAGGCGGACTGGATCCGCGGCGTCACCATGGTCCTGGATCACTTCGGCCGGTTGGACGCCCTGATCAATAACGCCGGAATCTCGGGGCCGGTCGGCCCCTTCTCCGACTACGCCGTCGAGGATTTCGACCGGGTCCACGCCGTCAATACGCGAGGCGTGTTCCTGGGCATGAAGCATTGCCAGGCCATGCTGAGACTATCAGGCGGGGCGATCGTCAACATCGCCTCGATCTCGGGTCTCAGCGGTGGGCGCAACACCCTCGGCTACACGGCCAGCAAGCACGCCGTGGTCGGCATGACCAAGCAGGTCGCCAACGAGCTGGCCGCGGAAGGGGTGAGGGTCAACGCCGTCTGCCCCGCCCCAACGGCGACGGAGATGATGCGCGCGCTGGCGGTCCAGCGTCGTCCCGACGATCCGGACGGTTATGAGACCGAGTTCGCGAAGTTCATTCCCATGCAACGCTATGGCGCTCCGCGCGAGATCGCCGACGCCATCGCCTTCCTGGCGGGGCCCCAGGCCAGCTTCATCACCGGCATCGCCCTGCCGGTCGATGGCGGCGCCTGCGCCCGATGACCACCCTAGCCCTGGAGACCTGACATGGACCTTGGACTTACCGGCAAACGCGTCCTGCTGACCGGCGCCACCCGCGGCATCGGCCGCGCCATTCTCGAAGCCTTTCTGGCGGAGGGCGCCCAGGTCGCCTTCTGCGCCAGAGGCCAGGCCGGCATCGACGCCCTGATCGCCGCCCATCCGGGCAGCGCCCTGCGCGGCCGGGCGCTGGACGTCCGGGACGCGGACGCCTTCAAGGCCTGGGTCGCCGAGACGGGCGAGGCCTTAGGCGGGCTCGACGCAGTGATCAGCAACGTCTCCACCCGGCTGACCAGCACCGGCGAGGACCTGTGGCGGGAAACCTTCGAAACGGACCTCATCCAGCACGTCCGCCTGACCGAGGCTGCCCTCCCCTGGCTGGAGAAGGGGACCGAGCCCTCACTGACCTTCATCTCCTCCATCGCGGGGGTGCTGACCAACCTGCCGCCCGGCGAGGAAGCCTACGGCACGGCCAAGGCGGCGCTGATCAACTACGCTGGCCAGCTGGCCGCCCGTCACGGTCCTCGCGGCCTTAGGGTCAACACCGTTTCGCCTGGACCAATCCTGCATGAGGGCGGGGTTTGGGACATGATCCGTCAGCACCAGCCCAAGCTATTTGAAAGCGCCGCCCAGCTACCCGCGCTCAAGCGCCACGGTCGGCCCGAAGAAGTGGCGCGGACCGTGGTCTTCCTGGCCAGTCCGGCCGGATCCTACGTCACCGGCGCTAACCTGAGGGTGGACGGCGGCGCTGTAAAGGCGACCAATTTCTGAGTGTGGCGGTCGGAAACGGGGGTGGGAGGGCCTTGCAGCTGACTCTTAATCAGCGGGTCGTAGGTTCGAATCCTACTGCACCCACCATTCCTAACCCACCGTCTCTGTTGAATAAATTCATAGAGACGGTGGGGTTCGGCGCTATCAGGCTACTCTCCAGGTTCCCTCATTGGGTTCCGTTCGTTGAGAAGCTCCCTATCAGAACATCTCAAGGCTCACCAACCGCCAGGGCGCGAGAGTTGTTTCGCCATGTCCATCGTTGGAAATGCGCGGCGGAATTTGCGGACTTGGCCTCAAATTCCTCGTCTCGACTGCATATGGCGCAACAAGCGTCCTGGCCGAAGCGTTGCGTTCGCCTCGTTCCAACAACCCGACATAGTTCCGATGAAGGCCGGCCCGAGCCGCCAGTTCTTCCTGGCTGACCGACACGCACCCTCGACAGCGGCGTAGCCCGCGCCCAGGCACCAACAGATTCGAGTCAACGGCCACACCGGAATGGCTGCGGCGAAGCGCAGCGCGTTCCACACACTGACAGTGTGTATTAGCCGCGGATATTCGCGATCTTGGTCCAGGCAGCCTTCTTGTTGCCGGCGCGGTTATCGTCGCGCAACAGACTTCCGAAAAGCGCTCGGCGGACACGAAAGAGCAAGAACGCCAGGCACACGAGGACGCTCTCTGTTTCCAGGCGTGCAGAGCAATCACCGAGCATGAACAGGCGCTGCTGCAGCACTTGCGCCAAAGCCTTTATCGGGATGGCTACGGTTCCAGCCGAGCCACTGACTCGCGCATGTGCTTCCTGCCAATCCAGGCCGAGGCCAGGGCGATGGGCGTCAGGATGGCCAGCGTCAGGGAGATGGACGCGCCGAGCTTGTTCGGATCGTGGAAGACGTTTTCTGTCAGGAAAGCGATCAGGGTCGGGCCGAGGCCGTTGCCGATCAGGGCCAGCACCAGCAGGTAGACCGCCGCCATCCGACCGCGCAGGGCCTGGGGCGAGATAGCCTGGATCGCCGCGGCCGCATAACCGACAAAGGAAAAGCAGCAGAGCTTCAGCCAGGTCATGCAGGCCAGGAAGGCGATGGGGTCGGGCAACAGGAAGCCGACGATGCCGACCGGTGCGCCCACGAGCAGGGCCCAGAAGAAGACCCGCAGATGGGCGTCTTTGCGGCCGGCTGTGAACAACTTGTCGGCGATGATGCCGCCGCCGACCGTGCCGAGGCCGACACTGAGGATGTTGAGGATGCCGACCGCCGGGCCGGCCTTGCCGGCGCCCCAGCCGAAGGCCCGCTCCATGTGCGCCGGCAGCCAGACGAGCGTGCCGTACACCGCCATCGAGAACAGGGCGAAGCTGAAGGTAAACGCGAGAAGCGTCTTCCAGTTGGCGCGCAGGTGAGGCAGCAGTTTCACGTCGCGGCCGGCTGTATGGCCGTGGAGACGGGCCGGTTCCTTGAACAGGAAGACCGACAGGGCCAGGACCAGGCCCGGCAGCCCAAGCAGGATGAAGGCGGCCTGCCAGGGCTGCACGGTGCCGAACAGCGGCAGGGTGATGGTTGGATGGCGCGACAGGGCCTCGACGACGAGGCCACCGAGCGCGATGGAGCCGCCGGTGCCGAGCACCGCCCCGCCGGTGTAGATCGACAGGGCTGTGGCCAGCCGATGCTTGGGGAACTTGTCGGCGATGATGCTGTGGGCGCTGGGGCCGAGGGTGGCCTCGCCGGCGCCGAGCGCGATGCGGGCCAGCAGCAGCTGCGGATAGGTGTTGGCCAGACCGCTGGCGATGGTGGCCAGGGACCAAAGGGTGACACCGATCCACAGGGTGAGCTGACGCGAGAAGCGGTCGACGATCCAGCCGATGGGGATGCCGCAGAGGGCGTAGAACAGGGCGAATGCGAAGCCGAGCAGAAGGCTCATCTCGACATCGCCGATGCCGAGATCGGCCTTCACCGGCCCGACCAGCAGGGACAGCAATCCCCGGTCGAGCGAGTTCAGGATATAGAGCAGCACCAGCACGCCCAGCGCCACCCAGGCGCCGAGTGTCGTTCGTCTGACCAGGGTATGCAGGCCGTGGTCAGGGTCTTCGTGTTCCGCCAGCGCGGCCTCGGGAACAGTGGTCACAGAGCGACCAACTGCGGGCGTTGCGGCTGCAGGCTGAAGCCGAGCGCTCGCGCGCTGGCCTCGACGGCGGCGAGCTGGGCTTCCAGCGTGGCGAGGCGGGCGCGGTAAAGTTCCTGGGTGCAGGCAGCCAACTTCGCTCCGCCATCGCGGTCGGCGATCGCCAGCAGCTGGCTGATGTCGGCGATCTGGAGGCCGGCCTGGCGGGCATGGCTGATGTAGATCAGGCGATCGAGCGCGCTGCGGTCGTACCGGCGCTGGCCGCGGCCGTCACGGTCGCTGCAGACCAGGCCTTTGTCCTCGTAGAAGCGGATGGCCCGGATGGTCAGGCCCGTGCGGCGGCGCACCTCGCCGATGGTGGCGGGGCGGTCGGGGGCTTTCAGGGTGCGAAGCATGGACGGAGTCTCCATCAGGCGGGGATGCGGTTGTGATTGAGGCGCCGCGAGGCTTGCGCGCGCCAGTCGGGTTGCAGGCGAGCGGCGTCGAACTCGGCGATGAGCCGGTCGACGACCTGGGCGACGCTCGGCCCATCGTCGACCAAGCCGGCGGAATGGCCGCCGCTCCAGATGTCTTTCCAGGGTTTGACGTCGTCCGGCAGGATGGCGCGGTCGACGCCGGCCCGGCAGCAGGCGATGACCAGCTCCAGGCTGGAGACGATGAACATCGGCCCGGCCATGACAGGCAGCCGGACGTCGGCGAAGAGGTCGCGGGGAACGGTCATCGGGCCCTCGAAGCGGGGCCAGAGGCGGCCACGCGGCCGGCCCGGTCACCGAGCTTGAGGTCGGCGGTGGCTTCGAACGCCAGACCCTCGTCCAGGGTCGTGGTCTGGGCTTTGCGATAGAGGGTCTTGTAGGCGGCGACAGCGTCGGCGCTGCTGGGCAGGATGGCCTCGATCAGGGCGTTGACCCGGGCATCCAGCTGCCCGACCGGGACGGCATCAAGGATCAGGCCGAGTTGCACCGCCTCGGCTGCGGAGACCCGCCGGGCGGTGAAGGACAGCTCCTTTGCCCGCTGCTGACCGATGCGACGGGGCAGGCGCTGGCTGAGCCCCCAACCCGAGCGCATGCCGAGCTTGGCATGGGTGTCACAGAAGACCGCGTCGTCGCTGGAAAGGATGAAGTCGCAGGCCAGGGCCAGCTCGAGGCCGCCGGTGAAGCAGTGGCCGGTGACCCTGGCGATAACCGGTTGGGGCATGCTTTCGAGCAGCACGCAGAGCCGGCGCGCATTGTCGGAGAAGGCTTTGCGGACCTCCGGGGTATATTCGGGGGCGGTGACGGCCTTGAGGTCCACGCCGGCCGAAAAGGACCTGCCCTCACCGGCAATGACCAGCACACGGGCGTCGGACGTGGCGACCGCGTTAACGACGAGCAGGGATTCGGCAATCAGGGTCGGCGACAGGGCGTTGAGGACTTGCGGGCGCGCCAGGGTCAGGACGGCGACCTCGCCTTCCTGACGGAACCGGACCTGTTGAAGATCGTCCATTCCCAAGCCTGCTCCCGCCGGATCTAACGTCCGGGCGAAGTGCAACGTAGATTAATTATCTACCTATATAAAGGGAAATCTTGTCCTCGCTCAGGCGGCGTGGCCGGCCGGCGCGGCGGCCTCCAGGGCCAGCACGGCCTCTCGCATCGGCTTCAACGACAGGCGCAGCAGGATCAGGGCCAGGGGCATGGCGACGCAGACCAGAGTCGCCAGCGAGTAGCCGATCTTGGCGTCGTCGCGGAACACGAAGTCGGTCAGGAATGCCACCGCCATCGGACCGATCGAGCCGCCGATGACGGTCAGGCAGAACAGGAAGACGGCGACGATCTGGCCCCTCAGGTTGCCCGGCACGATCAACTGGATCGCAGCCGACATGAAGACGATGGTCGGCAGGGCGACGACCTGGACGATGCCGTAGCTGATCAGGAACAGAATGGGGTTGGGCAGCCAGAAGGTGACCGCCGCGATCGGAATGCAGCCCATCAGCAGCCAGGTGTAGAAGCGGATATGGGCGTCCTTGCCGCCCCGGGTGTAGAGCCAGTCGACCAGGGCGCCCTTGAACACCAAGGTCAGGGCGGCGGCCATGCTGACCGCCCCGAGGATCGGTCCGTATTGCAACGGCCCCCACTCGAAGCGCCGGGCGACGAAGGTCGGCGCCCAGGCCGACAGGGCGAAGGAACAGGTGGCCATCAACGAAAAGCCGAGCAGCATGGGGATCAGCAGCCGGCGCTGGGCCTTGAGGAACTGGAAGATGTTGACGGTCGCTTCGCCGGGCTTGGCCACCTGGGTGCGGGCCGGCTCCTTGAGGGTGAACATCAGCAGGCCGAGCAGCACGGCCGGAATGCCGGCGACCAGGAAGACGAGCCGCCAGGCCTCCAGCTTTCCCAGGAGGGGCGCCACGAAGTGGCCGCCGGCGGCCAGGCCCAGGGCGATGCCTCCGACCGTGTAGGCCGAGGCCGTGCCGAGCTTGGCGGCGGTATTGTAGACGGCGCTTGCGGTGGCGAAGAGGTTGCGCGGAAACTTGTCGGCCATCAGCGAATAGGCTGCCGGCGACAGCGAGGCCTCGCCGATGCCGATCAGCATCCGGGCCACGAACAGGGCGGCGAAGGTGCCGGCCAGGGCCGAGGCGGCGGTGGCCAGGCCAAACAGGACGGCGCCGGCAAAGATCACCCATCGCCGGGGGAAGTTGTCGGCCACCCAGCCGAGCGGCAGGCCGAAGATGGAATAGAAAAGGGCGAAGGCCGGGCCCAGAATGATGCCCATCTCGAAGTCGGTAAGCCCGAGGCTGGCCTTGATGTCCGGGACCATCATGGTGATCACGTGCCGATCGATGAACGACACGAGGTAGAGCGAGAACAGCACCGCCAGCACCCACCAGGCGCCGGCCGTTGCGCGCGGCTTGGCCTCCGCCGGGCTTGCGGCGACACCCTCTGTGGACACGGCGTCGACCATGGGAAACTCCTGTGGGAACTAGCCGATCGTCAGGGCATCGGGCGCGGCGGCGTAGAGGCGCTCGACCAGATCGGCGCGGCTCTTCAGCACGCCGCGTTGGTTGATGTAGCCCTTGTCGGCGATCTCATCGCCGCTGGCCGGGCGATCGAGAAGCATCAGCCTGACCACCCGTTTGGACGATCCACCGGCCGCCGCATTGTAGGCGGCCAGACGGTCGGTCAGGTAGCCGAGCACCGCTGGGGCGGCCACGATCTCCGCCAGGGGCGTGTCCTTCGGCAGGCCAGCCATGGCGGCCGCGTCGGCGCGGCGAAGCCAGGCCATGACCCGGATGTCGTCGCGATTTTCGCCGGCGATGACGCAGTCCTCGATCAGCGGCGAGAGGTTTTCGATGAGATCCAGCCGAAGGGTTCCGACCGACACCCAGGTGCCGGTCGCCAGCTTGAAATTCTCGGTCACCCGGCCATCAAAGTAGAGGCCCTTTACGGGGTCGGCGGGGTCCACGAAACGGGCGGCGTCGCCGGTGCAGTAGTAGCCCTCCTCGTCGAACGACTTGGCCGTGGCTTCCGGATTCTTGAAATAGCCGGGAGTGATGGTGTCGCCCTTGGCGCGGACCTCAAGCTTGTCGCCGACCGGGGACAGCTTCACGGTGATGCCAGGGAACGGCAGGCCGATGGGACCGGTGTAGTCGAGCGGCTCAGAGACGATGGTGACGCCCTGAGTCTCGGTGGAGCCGTACTTGGTGATGATCGGGATGCGCTGGCCGGTCGCGGCGACCGACAGGGCCTGCAGGCGGTCGAACAGGTCCTGCGACAGGCCGGCGGTCGAATAGTTCAGGTAGCGCAGGCGCGAGAAGAAGTGGTCACGCAGGGCCGGCTCGGCCTCCATGGCGGCGACCATATAACTGTAGAAGATCGGGCTGGAGCCGAACTCGCGCGGCTGGATTTCACGCAGGTTGCGCAGGGTCTCGTCGAACTGACCGGCCACCGGCTTGCCCTCATCGATATAGAGGCAGGCGCCGTCGTTGATCACATCGCCGAAGACGATGTTGCTGGAACCGACATGGCTCCACGGCATCCAGTTGAGATAGGCCTCGGGCTCGTTGACGTCGGGCGCGATGTAGAGAGCGTCGTGCTGGGCGATAATGGCGGTCAGCATGCGCTGGGTCTGGATGACGCCCTTGGGCGCGCCGGTGGACCCTGAGGTGAAGATGACCTTGGCGAAGGTGTCGGGCGTGATCTGATCGATCGAGGCGTCGACATCGGCGGTCGCCTCGGTCTTCAGAAGGTCGGCGATCGAGGTGGTGTGCAGGGCGAGGGCCGGCGAGCCGGTCACCACGGTGACGCCCTCCAGCGGCAGGGCGGCGAGCGCCGCCTCGAACTGGCCGCCGTTCTCGACGTAGATCAGCCGCGGCCGGCAGAGGTCGAAGACGTGGCGAAGCTTCGAGAAGCTCTTGTCCAGAAGCGAGTAGCCAGGCGAGATCGGCGCATAGGGCGCGCGGGCCATCTGGGCGGCCATCATCACCAGGGCATGGTTGAGCGAGGGTCCGGAGAGAACCATGACGCCGGCGTCCGGTCCAAGGCCGAGATCGATGAAGGCCTGGGCCAGGCGACGGGAGCCGTCGAGGGCAGAGGCATAGTTCAGCCGCTGCCACTCGCCCCAGCCGCCGCCTGTCAGCGTCTCGCGCTTGGCGACAAACGACCGGTCGGCGTACTCGGTCGCGCGGGTCTGGAAGAGGTGCGGGATGGACCGCCAGGCGGTCGGCATCTCGTAGGCCTGCTCGATGATGAAGCTGCCGTCGGGGCGTCGCTCGCAGGCAATCTTCGGCTTGCGGATCGGAAGCGGGCGGTAGCCCGGCTGGGCGTGATCGAGGGCCATGAACAATTAGAACTCGTCCGCTTGGAAAAGAAACCGGCGCGGCGATCGTCTGCCGCGCCGAAGGAGGGAGACTAGTGGGCTACCACTTGTAGGTCAGTTCGACCCCGACAGTGCGCGGCTTGGCCAGCACCTGGTTTTCGGCGGTCGGCGAAATGACCTTGGTCAGGCTGTATTCCTCGTCGGAGAGGTTTTCGCCCCACACCGAAATGGCGAACTTGTCGCCCGGCAGGTTCCAGGTGAGGTCGCCGTTGAAGGTCCAGACGCCCGGCTCTTCGAAGTAGTTCAGCGTGTCCCAGTAGGACTTGCCCTTGTAGTAGCCGTTGCCGGTCAGGACGATGTCACCCGCCCCGCCAAGGTCGAAGGTGTAGTCAGCGCCGAGGTTGAAAGTCAGGAACGGCGTGCGGATGATGTCGTTGCCCGACACATCGCAGAAGGCTGACCTGTTGCCCCCGACGCGCGGGCCGGTTCCATCGATGCAGGGAGTGGCGGCCGGCGGATTGACCGTGGTCTGCGGGATGCTGATCAAGGCCGCTCCGAAGTCCTTGTACTCACCATGAAGCCAGGATGCCCCGAGTCGGAAGTTAAGATTGTCGCCGGCCTTGATGAACGCCTCACCCTCGACACCGTAGATGGTGGCCCCACCGGCGTTCTGCAGCAGTGACGACAGGGTAACCGGATCACGCACGTTCGACTGCAGCCCGTCATAGTTGGTGTAGAAGGTCGCAACGTTTACCCGCAGCCAGCTGGCAGGGTCCGACTTCAGGCCCAATTCGTACTGGGTGACCTGTTCGGGATCGACGGGAACGGAGGCGGCTACGGTGGTGGCGCTGGCGTTGAAGACGCCTGATTTGAATGCCTTCCCAGCCTTGAAATAGAGGTTGTAGCGATCACTGGGCTGGTACTGGACGACCAGTGTCGGGCTCCAGTCCTCGAAGGTCTTCTGACCGTCCAGGTAGGTGAAGGTGGTCACCCCGACCTTGGTGGTGAAGTCTTTGTTCTCGCGGCTGTAGCGCCCACCGAGGGTCACCTTCCACTGGTCGCCGAGTTCCATCGTGCCCTGGGCGTAGACGGCCATGGCGTTGGATTCGATGCGCGGCCGCGTGCGGCTCAGCGTCTGGGCGCCGACCACGCCGGCGATCGACACCGAGCGCGAAGAGGTCGTGCTGTACGGGCTCATCCCCGAGATGTCGTGGAAGTACATGGCCCCGACGATCCAGCTGAACGGGCCGTCGCCGTTCGAGGTGGCGTAGCTTTCCAGATACTCGTTGGCCGAGACCTGATGGTACTTCAGGGTGGCGATCTCGAGCGGCGTGCCGTCGCTGTCGGCCTTGATGCGCAGCTTGTTGTTGGCCATGCCGGCGACCGTTGTCCAGGTGAACGGCTCCAGGTCGACCTTGGCGGTCAGGCTTCCGCTGAAAATGCGCAGCTTGTTGTACGGCCGGTAGGACAGCGCCGACTTGTAGGCTCTGTCCTCGACCGGATTCCCGACAACGCGAGCGCCGATGGTGTTGCGGTTGGGCGCGCGATAGGCCTCGCCGGTGCTCTCGTCGAAGTTGCTGTAGCCGATCGAGCCGATGAGGCTGAAGTCATCGGTCGGGGTCCAGGCCACCTTGCTGCGAGCCGAAAAGCCGTTCGATTCGCCGTAGGTGTCGTTGCGGGCGTCATCCTCGATGTAGCCATCGTCGCGGCGTCCAAAGAGGGCCAGGTCGGCGGCCAGGGTGTCGCTGCCGCCGGCGATGTAGAGCTTGCCGACCACTTCGTTGAAGCTGCCGTATGAGACTGCGGCCTTGCCCTCGAAGCCCGCGCCCGGGGTCTTGGTGATGACGTTGATGGCCCCGCCGGTGGCGTTGCGGCCGAGCAGCGCGCCCTGCGGGCCTTTGACGACCTCGATGCGCTGGATGTTGTTGAACTGCATGTCGGCGGCGCCGATGAACGACTGGTAGACGCCGTCGATGTAGATCGGGACGACGCTCTCGTCGCCGGCGCCCACGCCGCGAACACCGATGCCGCGGATGGTCGGCTGGGGCGAGAACACCGACTGGGTGAAGTTGAGGCCCGGGGTGATCTGCCCCAGCTCCTTGGAGCCGTCGATGCCCAGCTTCTCCAGCTGGTTCTCGGTGAAGGCGTTGACGGCGGCCGGGACGTCCTGCAGCTTTTCCTCTCGCCGCTGGCTGGTGATGATGACCTCCTCGACGGCGGTCCCCTCATCTGCGGGGCCGGCGTCCTGGGCCATGGCGAAGGCCGGCAGCACGAGTGCGCAGGCGGTAGTGGCCATCAGGATCAGGGTCCGTCGCGAACGGACGTGGCTCGTCTGCTGGGTCATCGTATTCCCTCCCTTATGACAGGGCCCTGGCCATCTCCAGGCCGCAAGGAGGGTTTCGGGCGAAGAGCCCGCTTTTCACTTCCCTGGCGGTTTCCCTGGAGGGCTGGCGCCCTTCTCGTTGATGTTTGCAGGTTGGCGCAAGGCTGTCGGCTTTGCCAATATATATAACTAATAAAACCATTTGTGAATCCGATACATGGGGTTTATCGATAGGGTCTGGCAATGCTGTGACCTCGGGAAGGTCTGCGAATGGTGTTCGACCCACGACTGGCCCTGACCTTTGCGGCGGTGGCCGAGGACCTCAATTTCACTCGTGCGGCCGAGCGTCTGGGCGTCGCCCAGCCCTGGGTTTCCGAACAGATCCGGCGTCTCGAGGAGCGGCTGAAACGCCGCCTCCTGGTCCGCACCTCGCGGCGCACCGAGCTGACCGCGGACGGCCTCGCCTTCCTGCCCTACGCCCAGGCCATCGCCCGCGCCAATGACGCCGCGCAGCGCTGGGCCAGCGAACTGCGGGCTGGCCGACAGGAGTCCCTGCGCATCGGTGCGGTGGATTTCGTCACCGAGTACCCGGAGCGGACCGAACTGATAGACCGCTTCATGCACGCCCGGCCGCAGGTCGATCTGCAAATTCACAATGGCACGGCCGAAGAGGTGCTGCGTCGCCTGCTGGCCGGAGACTTCGACGCCGTGCTGGCCTTCGACACTTCGATCGGCGACGACCAGAGCTTCCGGGTGGAGACCCGGGTCTGTCGTCGCTACGCCGCCCTGATGGTTCCGCGGGAAGACCCGGTCGCGGCGCTATCGGTCGCGCCCCTGACTGCCGTCGACCAGCATGTGGTGGTCACCTCGCCGGGCCGCTCCGACCCCGTGGCCCTGCGGGCTACCTACAGCGCCCTGACGGCCAACGGCGCCGAACTGTTTGCCGCGCCCGAACCCAACCGCCGCACCATCGAGAACCTGGCGCGGGCCCGGCGCTGGAGTTGCCTGAAGTGGACCGTTGAGCCGGAGCCCCGACAGGAGGTCGGCGATATGGTCTGCGTTCCGATCGAAGGCAATCCTCTTACCTTGCAGCTGGCGGTGCTGCGGGCCACCCATGCGCCGCGCAGCGCCCTGGTCGACCAGCTGGTGAGGATCGGCGCAGGGCTCTACGCCGAGAGCATGGAGCCCGGCCTGAAGTCGCCGTTGGGCTAGACCTTGTCCGCCATCGCCGCGCGCGCCGCCTTGTTGACGCGGTACAGCTCGACAAAGGCTTCGGTCTCGCGGCCCAGATAGGCGTTGATGTCCGGCTCGACGCCGTTGGCGTAGATGAGGCTCTTGGTCTTCTTCAAAGTGAAGGCCGGGAACCCTGCCAGCTTTTCGGCCAGGGCCACGGCGTCGTCGACCAGGGTTGCGTCCTCGAAGACCCGGGTGATCAGGCCGATGCGCAGGGCCTCTTCCGCGTCGACCCTGCCGGCCGTCAGGCAGAGGTCCATCGCCCGGCCGAGGCCAATCAGCTGCGGCAACAGGGCCGTGGCCCCGATCTCCGGCATCAGGCCCAGCGAGGTGAACGGAAAGGCGTAAGTCGAACTCTTTGATCCGACCCGTATGTCGGCCGCCAGGATCTGGGTGATCCCCGCCCCGATGGCCGCGCCATTGACCGCGCAGATCACCGGCTTGGATTTCCGGATCAGGTGAATCCAGCTGTCGTCCGGGGCCATCGACAGGGTCGCCACGTTGGGGCGAAGGCCCGTCACCGGGTCCTTCTCCTCCGGCGGCGCCTTGAAGTCGACGCCCGAGCAGAACACCGGGCCATCGTTGGTGATGACGATGGCGCCGATGGTCTCGTCCGCGTTCGCCGCCTCGATGGCCGCGACGATCTCGCGGTACATCGGCACGTTCCAGGCGTTGCGCCGCTCCTGGCGGTCGTAGGTGATCAGCGCGACCTTGCCGCGCTGCTCGTAGCGGATGGTTTCGGGGACCACCGGTCAGTCCTGCCGGTAGCGGGAGACTTCGTGGGCGTACAGCTTGTCGATGTCCTCCTCGGCGGGCCTGGGAAGCTCGACGGCTGCGTCACGGGTCGGCAGCAGGACCACGGCGTTGCCGGGCGAGACGATGGTGCCGTGCTGGTTCTCGACCCAGATGTCGAGGTGCACTTCGTTGCGGCCCTCGACCTGCTTCTTGGCCACGACCTTGCCCTTCATCCAATAGGTGTCGCCGGTGTAGACGAATTTGCGGTGCTGGCAGCTCATCTTCCACAGCCAGCCGTCGTCGCCCATCCAGTTGGTGATGATGTTGGTCAGGAAGGTCTCGCGCAGGCCGCCGTAGTCGTAGGGCAGCGGGATGCCGAGATTGTTGGCCCAGGCCTTGTCCCAGTGCAGCCGCTGCACGGTGTCGGGCACGTTGAGGTCGTTGGGGGTGTACATCCCCGGGACCTTCTTGCGGATCTTGTAGGAGAGGCGGAAGGCGCCGGGTGGGGTCAGCTGCATGCCCCAGCCAATGTGCCAGATGACCAGGTCGGACGTGCGCATCGGGCCGCGGACGATGGTCGGAACCTCGTCGCCTTCCTGCACATCCTCGAAATAGAGGGTGTCGGCCCCGCGGATGGTCTCGGCCTCGTAGGCGGCGTCGATCTTCGCGAGGTATTCGGGGGTGTAGGGCTCGGGGAGCTCGTATTCCTTCTTGCGCTCGGCCGAGGCGTGGCGCTCGGCCCGCATCCAGGTGCCGCGCTGGATGGCCACCAGCTCGTTGTTCTGGTTGGCGTAGACGTAGCCGTTCACCTCCGAGACCGTGCGGCCCGAGAACTTCGAGGTGTTGTTCTCCTGCACGCCGATCAGGGCGGCGCGTTGCTTCAGCCGATCGCCGGCCTTCAGCGGCCGCCACCACTCGAACTCCATGACCGCCTGATAGCTGCCCAGCCCGACCAGCGGGTCGCCCTTCAGCAGCGCCTTCTGGGCGGCGGCGTCCTCGGGGCTCAGCTTCGGCGCGTCGGGTTCGCCCATGGTGTAAAGGAAGTTCGGCGGCGCGATCAGGCCGCCCCAGCGGGTGGTCTTGCCGTACTCGGGATCACACCATAGCGGGTTCTCGTCGCCGTAGCCGAAGGCGAAATGGCGCGTGCCGTCCCAGGTGACTTCGTAGTTGTGCGGCGGGGTCGGCTTCTTGTGCTGGACGCCGACGCGCAGGCGCAGCTCGGCGATTCCCTCGTCGGTCAGCACGCCGTATTCGCGCTTGGCTTTCTTTTCGGGCGCAACAGTGTCCGTCATCTCAATCGTCCTCGTCCTAATGTTCGGCGGCCACGCGGATCAGGCGGCCTTGTCCAGAAACAGCTTCTTCAGATCGGGTTGGCTGACCTTCAGCGACGGCGTCCGCGGCATCTCGTCGACGACGAGGATCCGCAGCGGCACCTGGTAGGGCAGCAGGCGTTCCTTGAGGAAGGCGCGCAGCTCGTCTTCCGACGGGGCGGTCGCGCCACTCTTGACGATGTAGGCGGCGCCCGGAACCTGGCCCAGGCGCGGGTCCGGCAGGGCGACGACGGCCGCCTCGCGGATGGCCGGATGCTGCTCAATGGCGCGCACCACGTCGTCGGGGAAGATCTTGAAGCCACCCCGGATGATGGCGTTGTCGAAGCGGCCGTTGATCCACAGGAAGTTGTCGCCGTCGAGCACCGCCAGGTCCGTGGTCCGCATCCAGCTGGCCCCGTCGCCGAGGTGGCCGGCCCGCAGTTCGAGCAGGCCCTCGGTCCCGAACGGCAGAGCGTCCCCAGACTCAGGATTGACGATGCGGGCCTCACAGCCGGGGTTCATCCGGCCGACCGCGCCGCGCTTGTCCTTGTGATGCTTGTGGAAGTCGCCGATCGTCCAGCCGGCGACGCCGCCGGCGAACTCGGTGGCCCCGTAGTTCTGCAGCACCGGGATGCCGAACTTCTCGTAGAAGGCGTCGGCCAGGTCGGGGTCCAGCGGCGCCGTGCCGGTCCGGAAGGCGACCAGGCTGGACACGTCTTCCCTGGTCACGTCGGCGTCGAGGATCATGCGCAGCGCCGAGGGCGGCGCGCCGGCCACCTTGGGCCGATGGCGACGCACGGCGTCGACCCATTCGGTCACCGAGAACTTGTCGAGCAGGCAGGAGCTGCGGCCGCCGGCGATGCAGTTGAACAGCCCGAACACGCCGCCGATGTGGGCGAAGGGGGCGTTGAGAATCTGGACCCCGCCGCGCAGGCGCGCGGGATCACCGGGCTTGCGGTTGTCGTAGACGCCGGCGTCGATGACAGCCTGCTCAAGGGTACGGGCCTTCAGCGGCACGCGCTTGGGAACCCCGGTGGTGCCGCTGGTCAGCATCTCGACCCCGATGCCGGGCGCCTTCCAGTTCAGCTCTGCGCCCGTGGCGGCCGACAGGCCTTCGACGATGGTGACGGCGCCGCCGGGCTCGACCGGCAACTGCAGGGCCAGGGCGCCGATCTGGCGGGTCGCTTCGACCAGGGCCGGCCGGGCCCAGTCGTCGGCCATGCCGATGACCACGGGCGGCTTGAGGGTGAGGATGTCGGTGGCCAGCCGGTCGTCCGGCAGGCTGGGGTTGAGGGTGACGACACAACGCTCGCTGGTCACCACCGCGAGCAGCAGGCCGGCGACCTGCGGCCGGTTGCGGAGGAGGCCGCCTACCCGAACGCCCGGGCCGATGCCGGCGGCGGTCAGGGCCTGGTCTATCCCGTCGATAAGGCGGTCGAAGTCGCCCCAGCTCCACCAGCGCCCCTGATACTCCATGGCCGGGGCGGCGGGATCGACCCGCATCACGCCCCGCACCAGTTCGGCCAATTGCGACATACCCTGAGCCCGTCCCTGTCCGTCTTATTAGGTTCAATTGTATACCTAATTAGATTGGCCGCGCAACCGGTCAAATCGTCAGTTCGGTGGAGGGCGTGTCGGCGATCTCGGCGTCGCGCTCGGCATGCATGGCGCGCATCTTTCTGGCCACCAGCCACATCACCGCGAAGATCACCGGGGCGACGACGGCGGTGACGATCGCCAGACTCATTCCGACCTTGGCCTTGTCGTGGAAGACCTGGTCGGTGATCAGGCCGGTCATGGTGGCCCCCAGGCCGGTGCCAACCAGGGTGACGATAGCCAGGAAGATGGCCGAGACCTGGCCGCGCAGATGCGAGGGGGCGAAGATCTGCAGAGCCGCCGCCGCGTAGCCGACGAAGGGAAAGGTGACGGTGTAGAAGACCCCGGTCAGCACCAGGAAGGCCCAGGGATTGCCGCTGAAGGCCGCCCAGATCAGGCAGGGGGCCGACAGGAACAGGCCGAACATCTGGTACTTCACATGGGCGTCCTTCATGCCCCGGGCGTAGAGCCAGTCGACGATCAGGGCGCCGCCGATCTGGCCGATGCCGCCGGCGATCATGTGCTGCACTCCCCAGGCCATGCCCACCTGGGCCGCGTTCCAGCCGTACTCCCGCATCATCATGGCCGGGCTCCAGCCACCCCAGGCGTTGGCCAGAATGTTGGTGCAGCCAAAAGCGAAGGGCAGGCCGAGAAACAGCAGCCAGTGCTTGCTCAACAACTGGCGCAGGGTGACGCCGGTCTGGGAGCCTGTGGCGTTGAAGGCATGCCGCTCGGTCAGGGACTTTTCCTTGACCAGGAAGATCAACGGCGACAGCAGGATCGTCGGCATGCCGACGGCCAGGAAGATCAGCTGCCAGGCCCGGACCTCGCCCAACAGCGGCAGGGCGACCCGGTCGATGTCGGTGACCATGTGGACGATGGCCCCGCCGACGATGGTGGCGATGCCGCCGCCGATCACCACGCCCAGGGTATAGACCGAAAAGGCCGTCGCCAGGCGCTTTGGGGGAAAGCGCTCGGCGATCATGGCGTGGGCGGCGGGAGTGAGGGCGGACTCGCCAACGCCGACGCCGAGGCGCCCCGCGAACAGCTGGGCATAACTTCCAGCCATGCCGCAGGCGACGGTTGCCGTCCCCCAGATGAACACCCCGATGGCGGTCAGCCAGCGCCGCGAGAAGCGGTCGACGAGATAGCCCATCGGCAGGCCGCAGATGACATAGAAGGCGGCGAAGGCCGGACCCATCAACAGGCTGAGCTGGAAGTCGCTGAGGTGAAGGTCGCGCTCCAGCGGCTTGATCATCATGGTGATGATCGAGCGGTCGATGTAGCTGAAGATGTAGAGCAGCAGGAAGATACCGACCACGCCCCAGGCGGCGATGGCCGCCTTGCGGTCCATGGGCACATCCGGCGCGTTCGGGTCGATGACGGGACGCATAGGTTTACTCCCTGCCGCTCTGTCGATCAGACGGTCTTGTCGAGGACGGACACCGGCAGGCGGCCGGTATCGCGGACGGTGCGGGTGGCGATTTGCATGGTCGTGGCTTCCGACTGCAGCACCTGATCCAGCGTCGCCGTCTCGGCGAGGTTGAGGTTGCGCTTGGCGTAGGCGTAGGACCAGCGCGGGCCGTCGGCGAGTGAATGGGCGATCTCCATGGTCCGCATCCGAAGCTCGGCGTCGGGCCACAGGCGATGGACCATGCCGCGCGCGAAGGCGTCGGCGGCGGCGATCTTCTCGCTGAGAAGGTAGAGTTCGCGGGCCTTGGCGGTGCCGAGGATCTGGGTCCAGTAGTATGTGCCGCCGTAGTCGCCCGACAGGCCGGCGCGGGTGAAGGCGCTGGTCAGCACGGCGCTCTCCGCGGCGAAGCGCA
>JAUMCZ010000237.1:0-4988 GCA_032122215.1 Caulobacter sp. | reverse complement strand
GGGCGGCGCGGCGACGATGGGTTGCGGCTGGGCCGCCTGCCGGGGCGCGAGCCAGTCGGCGATCTGCTTTCCGGAGAAGCCAAGCGCGACGCAGATCACGCACAGGGCGATGATGGCGACGATGCCGATGCCGCGTCCCCGGGGCCTGGCGAAGGCGGCCGGATCGCGGGGTGGGGTGATGTCGTCGGTGTCTTGCGCGGTCATCGGAGTGGCGAATCGTTCCGGCCAGCCTTGGCGGCTTTCAAAGCAGATTAAGCAGGGAAGCCTCGTTGGGAAACGGGGCGACGGCGATCTTCGAGTTTTCTATGGCCCGGAGGGGCGCGGCGACGGCGTCGGAGAGGGCCAGCAGGCGCGGCGGCGGGGCGGGACGGTCGGCCAGGATCCCGGCCAACAGGGCGGCGGCCCGGGGCGAATGGACCAGGACGACATCGATCTCGTCCAGCCGGGCCAAGGCGGCGGCCGGCTCCACGGGCAGGGTGTCGTAGAGGGCGACGGCGCGGGCCACGAGGCCCCGTGCCGCCAGGTCGCCGGCCGGATGCAGGGCCCCGGCATGCAGGACGGGGCCGGGATCGGCGGCGGCGATGAGCTCGGCCAGGGCGGCGACGTCGCCGTCGGCCGACTGCACGGCGCCGAAGCCGGCGGCGCGGGCCGCCTCGGCGGTAGCCTCGCCGACGGTGAAGGCGGGCAGGCGGGCGCCGGTCAGGGCCGCGAAAGCGCGAACGCCCTGAGCGCTGGTGAAGGCGACGGCGGCGATGCCGCTCAGGTCGAGCGTCGCCGGGAGGGCGCGCGCTTCCAGCAGCGGCGCGACCAGGGGCGTCCATCCCATGGCCTGCACCCGGCCGGCGGTGGCCGACGCGCCCGGCTCGGCGCGGGTGATCCAGACGAGAGGCGCGGGTTTGGACACCCCGGCAGGCTGGCCGCTCCGCATCCGCCGATCAACCCCCGATTCCGCCGCCCTTATCGAAGCGGCCTACGATTATACCGCGTGCTCGGCGGGGGAGGGGCGGATTGTGTCTCAAGGGCCTGAAAACACGGGCGGTTGTGTGCCCGGCGTGTTGGCCGAGGGTGCGGGATTGTAGGCCGGGGCGTAGGTCGGGGTGTAGCCCGACTGCCTGCGAATGTAGGTCGGAACGTTGGGCGTGGAGGCTACATCCTGCCGTCCGGGGCGCCGCAGCGGGGTTGGCGGGTGGAAGATGGATATGTCTAGACATATTCATCGACCGGATGACGCGGCGGGTTGATGTGTCTGGACCTGCTGCCGAGGCCCCTGCCCCTGCGACAGCCTTGGCAAAGGCGCGTGGATCGCCGCTAAGGTGAGACCAACCTGCGCATCGACCCGCAAGCGCCAGAGGAGAGACCGGATGATGAAGCTCTATTCCGGAGACCTGAGCCCCTATTCGGCGCGGGTGCGCATGCAGATCTACGCCAAGGGCATCACCGATATCGTGCTCGAGCGGCCGGCGACCTTCGGCATGCCGGCGTTCCGGAAAGACAACCCGATCGGCCGCATCCCGGTCCTCGATATCGACGGCGACCTGATGCCGGAGTCGGAGGTGATCGCGGAGTATCTGGAAGAGATCTATCCGCAGCCGCGGATGCTGGGCGCCACGCCGCGTGAGACCGCTCATATCCGGACGCTGGCCCGGATCGGCGACATCTACCTGATGAACAACATGTTCATGCTGGCCGGCCAGACCTACGCCCAGACCCGCAACGAGGGCGTGGTCGATCTGCTCGCTGGCCAGGTGCTGCGCAACATCAAGGCCCTGGACCGGATCATCGGCACGGACGGCTTCGCCTGCTGCGGGCGGCTGACGATGGCCGACTGCGCCCTGGTCCCGGCGCTGTTCCTCATCGAGAACACCCTGCCGGCCGCCGGGCGGGATAACCCCATTCCGGATCACGCAAACGTCGCCGCCTACTGGGCGGCGATCCAGACGAACGCGCACGCCGCCAGGACGCTGGCCGAGCTTCACCGCGGGCTGGAGGAGCGCCGCGAGCTGATCCGCAGCGGCGCGTTCGCAAAGATGATGGCGGCGGCGAAGGCGGCCATGGACGCCGCGGAGGCTTGAGCGCGCCAGGGCTGCTGGTCAGTCGGGCCGAATCTCGGCGCGGACGGTCGTCGCGCTCAAGGTCGCCGGACGTTCGGCGGCGCCGTCGAGGCGCCCGAGCGGGATGAGGCCGGGGACCCCAGGGAAACGCCCCTTACCCTTCGCATCGACGAGGCGCGGCCTTCATCTTCGCGGTCGTCGTCGGCTCCAACCTCGGGCGGGCGATGACGGGCAGCGCGCCCTTTGTCGCGACGACCGTCGCGACGCTCGCGCTTGTGGCCATCCATACCGCCTTGGCCCCGGGCGCCGCCCGAGGGTCATGGCTGGGCTTTCTGGTGAAGGGCAGGCGCGTCCGACTCGTCCGGGATGGCGAGCGGGACAAGCGCGCCATGCAGTTGTCCGGTATCGGGGAGGGGGGATCTGAACCTGGCCCTGAGAACGCATGGTGTGGCCGTCAGGGCGCCTGGCGCACCCCGCTCAGCCCATTCTCCAGCGCCGCAGATGGTCGAGGACGTCGGCGACGATCTGGTCGCGGGTGAATCCGGTCAGGTCGCGAGGCCGGTCGAAGCCGTCGGAGCGCGCTGAAAGTCGCCACTCCATCGCCCGGCGCCGTTCCGATGCGTCAAGCGCCGTCATGGCGGGGAGAGGACGCTCACTCGCGCTCAAACGGTAGTGGAAAGTCTGACCGCTGGTTGTTGTAGCGGTCAAGGACAGCCCCGCCTCGTCGCGAGAGATGTCCGCCTCCAGGCCCTCGGCGGTCAGCCCTTCCCGCACGGTTGCAAGCGCCGGCGCACCCGTCTGTTCCAGCTGGCGGTCGATGTCGCGGCGACTGGCCGGCGACAGAATGCGCTTCAGTTTCTCGGCCAGTGGGGCGCTCTCGGTTTCCACGGCCCGGCCGGCGAGATCAGCGTTCATCTGCCGCACCAACCCGGCCGCGAGCAGGATCATGATCACCGCGAAGGGCAGGGCCGCGACCAGCGTCGCCGCCTGCAGGGCGCCCAGGCCGCCGGCCAGCAACAGCACCGCCGCCGCCAGCCCCTCCAGCGAACACCAGTAGACACGTTGCCAACGCGGCGTGTCGTCCGCGCCACCGGACGCGATCGTGTCGATGACAAGGGACCCTGAGTCCGCGGAGGTGACAAAGAAGACAGCCACCAGAATCACTGCCAGGGTCGAGGTGATCGCCGTCCCCGGCAGTTCCTCGAAAAACCGGAAGATTGCGGTCGACAGGTCGGCCGTCACCGCCTGTGAGATGGCGCCGGCCGCCGCGCCCATGTCCAGGCTGATGGCCGTGTTGCCGAAGATGGTCATCCACAGGAAGGTGAAGGCGGTGGGGACCATCAGGACACCGATGACGAACTCCCGGACGGTTCGTCCCCGCGAGATCCGGGCGATGAACATTCCCACGAACGGCGACCAGGCGATCCACCAGGCCCAGTAAAACAGCGTCCAGTTCGCCATCCAGCCGCGCGGCTCATAGGCGTAGAGGTTGAAGGTCCTGACGAAGAAGTGGTCAAGGTACAGGCCGAAGTTCTGGACGAGGGCCTTCAGGAGGAAGGCCGTCGGCCCCACGGCCAGCACGAACAGCATCAGCAATACCGCCAGGACGAGATTCAACTCCGACAGGCGCCGCACGCCCTTGTCCAGGCCGGTGAGGACTGACGCGGTGGCGGCCGCCATCACCAGGACAATCAGCCCGACCTGCATCCAGGCCGTGTTGGGCAGGCCGGTCAGATAGTTCAGGCCGCTGTTGATCTGCGAAACGCCCAGGCCGAGCGAGGTGGCGATCCCGAACAGGGTTCCGCAGATGGCGAAGATATCGACGGCATCGCCGATCGGGCCGTTGATCCGCTTGCCCAGAATGGGCGCCAGACCGGACCTCAGCGTCAGGGGCAGGCCTTTCCGGTGCGCGAAGTAGGCCAGGCTCAGACCGACCAGGGCATAGATCGCCCAGGCATGAACCCCCCAGTGGGTGAAGGTGATGACCATGGCTTCCCGCGCCGCGTCAAGCGTCGCGGGAACGGCTTCCGGTGGACTGGCGAAGTGCTGGATGGGTTCCGCGACCGCGAAGTACATCAGGCCGATGCCCATGCCGGCCGCAAACAGCATCGCCAGCCAGGAGAGATAGGGGAAGTCGGGTTCAGACCCCTCCGGTCCGAGCTTCAGCCGGCCGGTGGGTCCCAGCGCGAGGAACAGCACGACCATCAGGAAGCCCGCGACAGACGCGATGTAGAACCAGCCGAACGTACCGATGACCCATCCCTGCGCGGCCTGAAACAGCCGGTCGGACTGTCCCGGCGCGGCGACGGCCACGGCCAGGAGCAGCCCCACAATCAGGCTCGCCCCCCAGAAGACGCGCTTGTTCATCTGGCTTCTCAGCATTGAGGTATAGCGTGGCAGGCGCCTGGAGGTTGCGAGGACCGGTCACGATGACGCGCGGGCCAGGCGCCTCAGCCCCGATTGCGGCAGCCACCACCGGCCCGCCTGGTTGTCGAAGCTATGAAGGTTGTTCACCCGGGATCGGGTTGAGAGAGTGGGGTTGCGAAGCTCCAACCTCTAGACCGCTAATCGTGTTGAACAGGGCTGGACGGTGCAGGCGGCGGCTGAGGCAGCCGGCGTCTCCAAGAGGACCTGCTACAAGTGGCTGGCCCGGCATCGTCTCGGGGACGAGCGAAGGCACCACGACCGCAGCTCGGCCCCGAGACGATGTTCCGCGCAGGATCGCGGACGATGTGGTCAGGCGGATCGAGGCTCTTCGCAGGGACCGGCTGACCGGCCCGGCAATCGCGATCAGGCTTGGGATGGCCCGCTCGACGGTCGGGTTGATCCTGCGCCGACCGGGGCTTGGCCGGCTGTCGGCGCTGGAGCCCAAGGCGCCGGCGCTACGCTACGAACGCTCTGCTCCCGGCGAGATGATCCATCTGGACATCAAGAAGC
>JAUMCZ010000236.1:0-12475 GCA_032122215.1 Caulobacter sp. | reverse complement strand
ACGAACGGCAAGGCCAGTCCGCAGAGCAGCATCGGCAGGCTGTAGACCCGGCCGATCGCCCAGGTCCGGCCATCGGCGCCGGTGAAGAGGTCGGTGAGAAGTTTGGAGGGGGTCATCAGTTCACCATCGGTCCGACGGCCTGAACCGCGGTCTTGACCGCGAGATAGTTGGCCACGTCTTCAGCGTCGTTCAGCGCTCGGCCGTCGAAGAGTTGGGCGCAAGCGATCTTGGCGTTGCCGGTGCCGCCACCTGTCAGGGCTGCCCACAGCTTGGCAGTGGTGTCGCGCGGACGGCCTGCCGTCGTACCGAACGCCCGCCCAATCAGGACGCCACCGCCGTAGAGCCGCACTTCAGGGAAGTCTCGTTCCCGCAGGACGCTACTCAGGTAGTAGTAGTTCGCTCCGCCAGGGTTTGCGTAGGTGGCCAACCCTCCAGCGCCCAATGAGCTGTTGCGGCCCTGAAAATTGGTTGAGGCGTGATAGAGCCCCGCCGCTACTGTTTCGCTGGCAGAGCCCGCGCTCATCACCGAAACATTCGCGGTGGCGGCCCCCGCAGTGAACCGGACATTGCTTGCCGTCTTAGAGAGGCCGTAGCTGTTGCCGGCGGTGCCAGTCGTTGTAGCTGTCAGCTCGATGACGCTGTTTCCCGCCGGACAGAAGGCGGACACTCCAAACGTGCCGCTGTTGGCGTTGATCAGGCTGGCGACTGCGAAGGCGGTCGCTTGGGGGCTTGCTCCGATGCTGACCTGCATGCCCGACGCCCCCGACGCCACGAACGTAAGCGCAGTGCCGTTCAGGGTAATGATCTGGCCAGCGGTGGGGAGGCCGTCAAACCAGATCCGCGCGGTCGCTGCCAACGCCGGGTTGGTCCCGGAACTGGCCAGAAAGGCCATGGCTGTGTTCGGATCGACGACGGCGACGACGGTGGCCAGACGCTGCTGGATCGGAAATCCGAAATCGACGCGCGGGCCCGTGTTGCCGTTGATATCCATGTAGCCGGTACCGCCGGACCAGGTACCGGTCACGCTGGCGACGGTCGTGCCAGTCACATGGTTGAGCAGGCTGTCGGCTTGGGTTCCGCCGAAGTGATGTTCAAAGATCAGGTTCGAGGTGGAGGGGGCCCAGATCGGCATTAGGAAATCACCTTGTTGAGGGCGGGAATGTTGCGGTGGAGCGGCACGTCCTCACCGTTGATTGAAAAGAGGATCGGCGTGGTCGGCTTCCAGGTGTCGTTCCCGGCAATGGTCGACCCAGCGGCGCGGGCGCCGTAGCGGACCCACAGATCGGTCGGTAGGGCAGAGACAAAGTCCGCGACGAGCGTGCCCGATGCTCCAGCGTAGGGTGGTCGGCTCAGCGCCAGCTCGGTGCCGGGCGAGGCGGGGTCGTAGAAGAACCAGCCGTGGTTGGCCTGGGCCAGCGTGGGGGACAGACCCGTGGCGTAGAAATCCCAAGCCCAACCGCTGCCTGGAAGCCCGCCAAGGGTCACCTGAGCCGCGCCTGTCCGCGTGAAGGTGGGGATGCAGCTGTTCCAGCTGTTTCCGAGACTGACGACTTCATGAATCCACCAACCGATGTGTGCGCCGACTATTGCGGCCTCGCGGGCGCTATGGTGGACTCCAGAGCCTGCAAAGCCGCGTCGCCGGCCATCGAAGAAGAACTGCCCCTCGCCGTTGATCATGAAATACTTGGTCGGATTGGCGGCGATTGTGGCCGCCTCGGCTTCCGCAACGAATGGGTTGATATCGTTGCCGCCGCGCAGGTGGGCGTGGCTGCCAACGAACCCGATTGGGAAGGCCTCGGTCCGACCCAGCTTCGCGACTTGGAGATAGGCCATCACCTGTCCCCAGTAGGTATCGATCCCGACTTCGGCCGCCGTTTGGCCGATACCGTTGTCGTAGCTGTCGGCGCCGTGCAGCCATGCTCCAGCTATAATGCCGATGGATTTTCCGGCCGCGTCAGCCGCAGTCTTGGCAGCGGCGAACCACGCCTCGATGGTAGTGAAGTGCGCCGTTCCGTGGCCAATCTGCGCATATGACGAGGACGACATTCCGATGTGAACGGGAACGACTGTGCGCCCGTGTGTAGCGAACGACTTGCCGTTCACATCCTCAATCAGTTGCTCCAGCATATCGCCAACCGCCGGAGCGAGGTTGCCGCCCCAATGGCTTTGGCTGGCGATGTACTCTGCGCCCACAGCATCGGTGAAACCCGACAGGCCGAACGTCCCGGCGAAATGGCGAGGCCGGATCGCGTCCAGCATCTTCACCATAGGGCTCGTGGAGCGCGCCATCATGGGGACGCTGTCGGCATCCTCCGAATTGGACTGACCCGACACCACGATCACATTGATGTCGTATGGCAGTACCGGCGGCGGCTCGAAGATACGGTAGGCGCTGGGTAGAGCGGAAAAATCGGCGCCGGGAATCTTGTGGCGAACGACCTGACCCACATTGCCGGACGGGGAGAAGTGGAACGCCGCCGTGGTCCAACCATCGGCGTCGGTAAAGGCCCATCCCTCGTCGTAGCCCCCGTCCACTGACACGACGTCAAGCACACCACCCGCAGGCAGTCCCAGCGCGGTGGCCCCCTCAGAAGTCGCTGCGGCAATCTCTGCCAATCCATCGACTCGCGCGGCGCTGATATTCAGCAGAGCGGCCGTCTCGCTGGCCTCGACAACAGCCACAACCTCCGACCCCACATCCAGCCCCGCCACCACCTCCGCCACGAACCCCGCGTAGTCGCGGTCCGTCACCGGGTCGCCGGTCTCGGCATCAAATGTCAGGAGCATGCCCTTGCGGCGGGCGGCGTCCGGCAGGGGGCCCAGGGTGTCGCCCGGCGGGGCGGCGAGGGCGCGGGCGAGGTCGCGGCGCTGGTCCTGGGCGATCAGGGTCAGGCGGTCGAGGGCGGCCTCGTGGGTTTCCGCCGGGAAGGCGTCGGCGGCGATGTAGTCGGCCGGCTGCACCAGGGCGGTGTCGGTCCAGAGCACCAGGGTCTCGCCCACGGCGATGGCGCGCGGCGTCGTCGCCTGCACGGCCCCCGCCTCCCCCTCCCCTTCGACGACCAGCCCCTCCAGGGGGGCGCGGGCGCCGTCGCCGGCGATGACCACGGCGCGGACATCGGCCGCCTCCAGGACCCGGAACGGCAACGGAAAGGGGCCGGATCCGCCGTCGCCGGCGAAGGCTGCGATGCGGGGGGAAGGCGCGGTGACGGTCATGGGCTTCCTCGAAGGCGCGGACGACCCGCGCGCCGGCGCGGGGCGCGGGCGGGGTCGTTCGCGACAGGTGTGGGTTTGGGAAAGCGGCTTGTCCGACCGGCGGCCCGCTCCCTTGGGGGCGCGGCGCGGCGGCGGGTCCGGGGGTGGGACCGGCGGCCCCAAAGGCGGTTACGTCAAGACGGGGTGGCGTCTTGCGCCGCTTATCGAAGCGGCGAAACCATTATCGCACGGCGGGGCGTGGCAAGACCTGTTTTGCGGAGCCGACGACCTCAGGGCCGCTTCTGCGCCATCGCCGAGCGCAAGACCTGCGCCACCTCGGCCGAGCGGGCCGGTGACTGCAGGCAATAGTCCAGGGCCGTCGCGCCGCCGCTGTCGCGCCGGTTGGGATCGGCCCCATACCTTAGCAACATGACGATGCGGTCGGGGTTGGGCGATCTCGCCGCATCCATCAGCGGCGTCGTGGCGCCCTGGTTCGGATCGGCCCCCGCCGCCAGCAACAGCCGGGCGACCGCGTTGGTCTGGGCCAGGCTCAGGCTCGGCCCGGTCGGCCGGAACCGACGCTCATATTCATACTTGCCCAACTGCTCCAGATCAGGGTCAGCGCCGGCTGCCAGCAGCGCCACGACCGCCTCTTCCGATCCGTTCTGGGCGGCGATCATCAGCGCGGTCTGACGATAGACCAGAGCGCCGACCTGAAACACGTAGCGGCGCTCGAGCGGGGCGCCGGCCTTCAGCAGCCGGCGCAGGATCCTCGCCTGGTCACATCTGGCCGCCATCCCCAGCGGCCCACGGCCGAATTCGTCGCGGAAACCGGGATCGGCTCCTCTGGCCAACAGCCGCTCGACCGCCGGCCCGTCGCCGCGCGCCACCGCCGCCGTGAGTTCGAGTCCGGCCCGCTGACGCCCCGCCGGCAGGTTCGACCACTCCAGCTCGCCGTCCTGCCGGCAGTCGGTCTCGCGACCAGCCTTGGCCCCCGCCACGACCTTCGCCTCGTCCATCGGCGGCGAACCCGCTTCAGGTGGGCGATACGGTTTCGTCGGCTCGATCCTGATCGGCGGCCTGGGCTTCTGCTCGCAACCGGCGACCAGCAGCGCCAACACCAGGGCCCACGACGCACCCTTCACAACGATCTCTCCCCGCTAGGTTGACGAGAACAAAACAGGCACATTTGGCGCATGTCAAGCGCTCAACGATAGAAGGTAGGCAGCGATGGTGGCAGGGTTTTGCGCGACCGCTCTTCCTCCAGATAGGTCCTGTACAGCTGCTCCAGCCTCTCCCGGTCGACGTGGGGTTGCGGAACGCTCTTCCCGTTCCGTTCAATTTCGTAGTTGCTGATATTAGAGACGGGATCCGGAATGCTGGCCCAAATCTTTGCCGATTCTTCAAGAATCCGATCGAAGTCGCCCTTCAGCAGAGCGTCATCGATATTTCTGCTCTGCAGCAGAGCGACGTAGGCCATGTCCTGCGTCCGTGGCGAATAGTCAGTGGCGCCCAGCATCTCTACGCCAAATCTCTTCCAGGTGACGTTGTTGATTTGATATCGACCGCTCACCCGCCCAGGGTACCTGGCCGAAAGGTCCCGCTTGTAGTCCACACCGCGCTTGTCACCCCCCATCGAGTTGTAGTCGACCCCGCCCTCGACCTCGGCGATCACCCGGGCCCAGGCCCGGACTTCTGGCGTCCGGTCGAATATCTCCCCGGTTTCACGCCGACGGCGCAGCTGCGATCTCTCTTTGCGGGTCTTCGTCTGTGCGCTGGGCGCCAGGTCGGGGAACCGAGCCTCCAGGAGCTGGTCTTCCCGGCTTCGAAGGCCAGCTCGATCCCGGGGGTCCACGCCCAGTCGCGTCGCTCGAAAGCCAGCGGCGATTTCGTCCGACACAACCTCTTCCGACCAGGATTTCAACGGCAGAGACAACGGCTCGCCAAGTCGACGGGGGACGCGGCGCACGACCTGTCCTTGGGCGTTGACGTAAAGGCCATCGGCAGGGAAGGGATCCGTGTCCAGATAGCGGTTCAAGTTCTTCTCCCGCTCGCTCAGATCGCCCTGCGGCGCCAGGCCTCCCAAACCTGATCCACCCCAGGCCGCTTTGATCAGCATCGGATCCTGGCCAGTTTCCGGCCTTTGCGGCAGCGCTTCCCGCGCCTGCTCCCAGTCCGCGCCGCCGTCGCGCGCCAGCAGCTGAAGCCCGCGCAAGCGGGCGAGGTCGCTCGCGCCCAGGCCGTCCAGCAGGCCGGTCAGGTCGAGATCGGCGAAGGCCCCGGTTGAGGCCCGCGCCGTCGCCTCGATCGCCCGGACGACCGCCGGATCGGAGCCCCTCCATGGCGCTTCGAAACGGCCGCGCACCGCCGCCTGCTGGCGAGGCGACAGCGCCGTCCAGACATCCCCCGGCATCGCCGTCCAGCCGTCCGGGACGCGGGCCGGATCGAGGTAGGGCTCGGCCGCCGCCCAGGCCGCATCCTCGCTGGCCTCCCGGCGAAGACGTGCAGCCCGCCAGGCCCCGATGGCGGCCCCGCGAAAGGCTTCCTGGCGGCCAGGCGAAGACCCGGCCAGCGCCTCGGCCCCGGCCAGCAAGCCATCCAGATCGTCTTCCGGCGCCGTGTGCTCCGCCACCAGCCGCTGCACTGCCGTGTGCGCCGCGCGCCGGGTCTGTTCGGCCTCGACCTCGCCTCGCAAGCCCGCCTGTGCGGCGGAATCCAGCACCCCGCCCTCGATCTGAATCAGGGTCGCGGCGCGGTCCGGGTCGATGGCCGTCACCTGCCGGATGCGCCGGCTGACCGCCGCGTTCAGCAGGCCCCGTCGGCCGGCGTCGATGGCCTCGGCGCCCGCGCCCATCTCCGCCAGCCGACCGGTCAGCTCCCCGATCGCCGACCCCAGAGCGGCCCGGGCCTGGTCCGGCGCAAGGTCGGCCAGAACGACATACTCATCGACGCCGAGCGCTTCGCGATCCTCCGACAGCTGCCGTGCTATGGTCTGCTGCTCCGCAGCGGCCCGCCCCGCGGCCACCGCCGCGAAGCCGGCCTCGCGCGGCCCGGTCAACAGGTCGAAGGCGGCCAGGGCAGCCGGCTCCAGGCCCTCGCCCGCCGCATCTCGCGACCGCGCCACGGCCGCAACATCTGCCTGCGGACGTTGCAGCTGCTCCCGTCGCCAGGCCACGTCCCGTGTCTTGGCCTTGACGACATCACGCTCGGCCGTCAGGTCCGGCGGCCCCCTGAACGCCTGTGCGCCATCGATGATCGCCCCACCGGCCCTGGCGGCCTGCGCCAGCATCCGCCAGTCCTCGCCCCCCGGGGGCTGATAGGCGCCCGCGTAGTCGAGCGTCTGCAGGCGGGGCCCGCCCCGGGCCTGGTATCGTGGAATGATCGGCATCTACCAGCCCCTGCCCTTGTTGGATCCCGGAGCGCCCCAGTTGTTGTGGTTGCCCCAATTGTAGTGCGACAGCCGCCCCAGCCCCCGTTTGCCGAACAGCTGCTGCATGCCGCTCACCTGTTCGGCGCCCAGCAGGTCGGCCTGGTTGTCCAGCTCTGTCATCTTCAGCCGGCCCTCGTAGCGCTCGGTCAGGGCGTCCAGCTCGGCCAGGGCCGCGTCCTGCGCCATGATCAGGCCGTTGGAGCCGCCCGCCCCCGTGCCGCTTTCGGCGACCGCCGCCCGTTGCGCGCCCAGCAGCTGATCCGACTCCCGCCGCATCGCCTCCTGACGCATGGCGCTCTGGTCGCCGACGGTCCGGGCGTTGTCGCGCGCCGCCTGGCTGGCAAAGGCCCGCTGGGCGGCGCTGGCCTGCCCGTCGGCCGCGCCGCCGGCCACGCCCGCGACCGAGTTCACGATGTTCAGGACTGCGCCAACCCAGGCCATGCCCGCTCCTTCTTGATGAATGCCCATCGTTCGGCGTCGCCGCCGCCTTCGCAGAAGGCGCGCATGCGGCCTTCGCGCTCGAACCCCAGCAGCCGCGTCCAGCGCGCCGCCGGGGCGAAATCCACCGCCGTCACCGCCTCGATCCGGCGGAACGGCGCGGTCTCGAAATACCGGCGCACCGCCCGGGTCGCGGCCAGCATCGCCGGCCCCGCATCCTGCGCCAGCAAGGCCCAGGCCTCGCCTCGGCCGCCGCCCCGGTCGATCACCCCGCCGCAGCCGATGACCCGCACCCCGCACAGCAGCGTCCACGCCATCCCGCCGGCATCCAGCGCCGCCCCGGCCTCCCCGTCGATCCGCCCACGCCAGGCCGCCTGGGCCGGCTGCAGGGTCAGGGATGCAAGGTGCGCCGCCCGGAAAGGGACCACCTCACCCCTCATAGGTCACCAGCTCCGGATAGAGCCCGATCAGCGTGAACGGGAACCCGTCGTCGCCCTCGAAGGCGATGGTCGCCGCCCCGTCGTAGCCGCCCGGAAACGTCATCGCGACATCGCCGCTGGTCAGGGCCGGCGGACCATCCATCGCCTCACCCGCCCGCCGATGCTGCAGCGGATCACACCGCCCGGGCGCTGGCCCGAACCGCCCGCCCAGGCTGTCCAGCAGCCGCACTGTCAGCGAATGCACCCGCTTGATCCGCCCCTGGGCGCTGCCCGCCGCCGCCCCGGCCTCCAGCGGCATGATCTGGCCGGCATAGGGCGCCGGCAGCCCGACAACCGCCTTGCCCGCCGGCGCCTGCAAGGTGATCGCGCCGCCGCTCACCACCCGGTCCGGATGCGCCGCGCCATCGACCGTAACCGCGACGCTCATCCCCTCCAGATGCTCCAGCCCCGACAGGGTCGCCGTCGGCGCGCCTTCATAGGTCAGGGCGCTGGCCGCATAGATGCTCAGGGCCTGGTCGTCTCCGGCCTCGTATTCGGCCGCCATCACCTCGACATAGCGCCGCGTCTCGCCATCGATCTGTCGACGGACGATCAGCCAGACATCGTCCCTGCCCCCGTCCGGCGACGGCACGACCGCCACCGACTCCACCGCCCCCGCCAGCAGATGCCGCCGCCAGGCGAACACCTTGTCCTCCAGCTGCAGGGTCAGGGCCTCCAGCCCGCCCTCGGCGGTGACGCACCAGAGGCTCTCATGCGGCGTCTGCTGCCAGGCCATGGCGATCACCGGGGCCATCAGACCGCGATACTTGTTCAGATCCAGCGCCTCATAGCCGTCCTGCGCCGGGACCAGCATCCGCAGACGCCGCCCCAGCTTCTCGACGAACACCACGCCGGCGCCGACCTGCACCGGCTCGACCCCGACCCCGCCCCAGGCGGTTTCCGGATCCTGCTGGGTGTTGCCCGGGCCATAGGGGCTGGCGCTGGTCTGGGCCTTCAGGCTGTGCTCGCCGCCGCCCGCGCCGATGAACAGCACCGACCGGGTCGGCGCCGCCCACTCGATCGGGTTGCCCTGGGCCGACTGGATCGACAGCACCACGGCGCTGTCCGGCAACACCTCGCCATGGGTCCGCGCCTCGAAGTTGGTGAAATCGCCCGCCGTCGAATGCCAGACCTGCTGTCCCCGGAACCAGCTCAGCCGTTCCCGGAAGAAGCAGACATTGTCCGGCCAACCGGCCGCCGGCGACCAGGCTCCGAAGGCCCATCGATGACTGGCCTGCGTCGCCAGTTCGTCCGGCAACCGCGCCAGCACCTCCGCCGTCGCCACCGTCCCGCTGATCACGCCGGTGATCCGCACATGGCCATAGCCGGAGTGCAGGTATTCCCACTCCACCCCGATGGAGCCGACCGCCCCGTCGCCCTTCTGCTCCTCGCCGGTGCCGTCCCAGTATTTGCCGCGCGTATGGACTGGCAGCTCCTCGCCGCAGATCGCCGGCTTGTCGCTGGTGTCGACGGGCCCGACCTGGGTGCAGCGGTAGTGACGCCAGTCCGCCCTTCGCCGGTCACCGACATCGGTGGTGGTGCGCACCTGCCAGGCCCGCACATCGGCGCCGTCCTTGAGCTCCAGCTCGAACAGCCCACCGACATGGCCCGCCTCGAAGATCCCGCTGCTCGCCGTCAAGGTCACCGTCCCGCCGACGGTCAACGTCCCGGACGCCAGCACTGTCACCGCCTCGTCGGTGTTGGCGTCCCGGAACGGCCCGCCCTTGGCCTCGAACGCCTCCAGCACCCAGTCCAGGTTGGCCAGACGCTTCAGCACTCGCGGCGCATGGCCGGCGCAGGCCAGGTAGACCATGTCCCCCGACTGCTCGAACCGCACCCCGAAACTGCCGTCCGCCCGCGTCAGGTCGGCGGCCAGATAGGGGCTCTCGATCTCGAAAACCTCGTCGCCGGTATCAACCAGCCGCCCGCGATTGCGGAAGAAGCGGATGTAGCCGGGCCCGAACTCCAGCACGAAGGCGTCGGCCTGGCTGAACACGAAGGGCGCCAGCCAGCAGCGCATCGCACTGTCCTTGACCGCCCCGACAAAGACGCTGCCGGCCGCCCGCTGCAGGGCGCCCTGCACGCGGGGAATGAGGTTGTCGCAGCGGACCAGGCCCGACTGCCACTTCTCCAGGTCCGGCCGCCCGCCGAGCAGCGGAGACAGCAGCCCGGCGTTGAAACTGGTGATGGCGGGATTGGCTTTCATCTTAGCTCCGTCCTGTCGACGGGGACATGTTCGGATTTCGCAGAAATCCGTACGTGTCCCCTCTTCCCTTCCTGCTGCCACCAAGCGGGGACACGTTGATTTTCCTGCGGAAACCCAACATGTCCCCCTGGCCTACAGCCTCGCCAGCACCCAGCTGCCGTCCACAGCCGCTTCCGGCGCCGTCTCTATGGCGTTGACCCGCACCGCCTCGCGCACGGCCAGCTGGTAGTCGCGCAAGGCCGCCTCCTTCTTCCCCGACGACTGGGTCAGCTTCTCCGCCAGGTCGAAGGCCAGGCGGCAGGCGACCGCCTCGGCGAACAGCGGATCCCAGCCCGCGACGTCCTCGGCCCGGCGCACGTAGCGAACCTCCAGCGGCGCCGCTGCATCGGTCAGGACCCTGCCGCCCTCCAGCGCAAAGGCCGGCTGCGCGCCACCCCGATAGTCGGCCAGTCCCGGGGTCACGGCCACGCCGCCGACCTCGACCAGCCGCAGACAATCCGTAGGCAGAGGAAACTGCCGCGCATAGCCGAACGCCGGCGCCGTCGCCTCGGCGCTCAGCCGCGCCCGGGCCATGGCGAAGTGCCAGCGGTTGGCCCGCAGGCACAGGTCCCGCACGTCCGCGAACCGGCTCTTCAGCCAGCGCGCCCGGTCATCGGGATCATCGAACGACAACACCGCGCCCTGGCCAAGCTTGCCAAGCGCCGCGTTGCCGACCGCAGTAGGAGATGTGGGCATCTGGGCCCCTCTTCGTGAGGATGGGACAACCTCCCCCCGCTTGCGGGGGGAGGACCGCTCTGGAGCAAGGCGACAGAGCAGGAGGAGGGCCACGCCCGTTCAGGCAAACCCAGGCCCGCCGGCGGAACCCGCCCCCTGGTTTCTCGCCTGAGCTCGAAACCTGTCCTCCTCCCGCAAGCGGGTGGAGGAGGGCCTGTGCTCAATACCCGCCGGTGAACCGCACCCGCAGGCTCACCGTCCCCGCCGCCGTCCCGACCGTCGCGCCGGTGAACGCCACGTCGTAGTCGACCTGCGGATCGGCGCTGAGACCCAGCAGCTCCCACAGCCGCTTCTCGATCTTGGCCACATCGGTGGCCGCGCTCTCGAACACGACATCCGTGCCCGTGATGCTGGCGCTGGCCAGGCTGATGGCCGAGGCGAAGAGATCGGCGTCGATCACCGCCCCGCCGTCGTCGGCGGTGCGATAGAGGCCAAGGTCGAACCCCGTCCCGCCGGTGATGGCGTCGTTGAAGACAGTCAGCTGGCTGACCCGGTCCGAACTGCGCAGCCGCGCCATGCGGTAGACGGAGGTGTCGTCATCGGCGGCCGCGATCTCGACCGTCCCCACCGCCTCGAACAGCGGCCCCCGCACCAGATGGGCGGGGCTGGGCACGCGCGGGCTGGCGTCACGGTTGGAAACGGCGGTGGATTTGGTGTTGGCGATAGGCATGGGTGGATTCCTGAGTTGGTCCTTCTCCCGCTCGTCGGGAGAAGGTGGCGGCGGCAGGCCGACGGATGAGGGCAGCGCCAGCCTCGGAGGACTGGCCATGTTCTGGCGCGTTCAGCGCCGTCGAAATCGTCTCAGGCCGGCGCTGCCCTCATCCGGCCCGCTGCGCGGTCCACCTTCTCCCGACAAGCGGGAGAAGGGGCGGGAGTGGTCATCAGCTCTCCGTACAGAGCACCTCGACGACCTTCTTCTCCTCGGTCCGCGTCGCGCCGATGGTCACCGAACCGGTCACCTCCATCGGGTTGCCCTCCAGGTCGCGGCGCGGCCCGATGTCGGTGGCCACGTCCGACCAGATGCCGAGATGCATGCCGCTCTTGGCGTAGATCGGCACCCGCCGGTTCGCCCCCGACAGGGTCAGCCGCTCGCAGTGGACGAACTCGATGCCCAGGAAGCGGGTGATGATTCCCTCCTTCAGCACCGGCCGGTCGCCGCCGTTGTAGTCGGCGCTGGTGATCTCGATCTCGCCCAGCAGGGCGTCATGCTGCACGGAGTTGACCACACAGATGATCGGGTCATTGGCCAGGTCGACCTCGTTGGCCATCAGGATCTTCTTGGCCGCCCGCAGCTTCTCGAACGTCAGGCCGACACCGCCGGCCGCGATCTGCTGGCCGGCCGGAAAGCTGGTCGTCGTGCCGCCCTGCTTGCCGGTCCGCGCATCGGCGAAGAAGGCGCGGATGATCTCGTCGTCGATGCGCCGGCCGAGGCTGGCCGTGCAGGCCTGGACCAGCGGGTTCTGCGGGTCCGATGCGGTCTGCAGCAGGTCGATGTTGTCGACGATGTCGCTCCAGTCGAAGAAGCGCGGATAGGCCCAGCGCCGGTCGACCGGCGTGTTGGAACTCTCTTTGGGCACGGCCCGGCCGGTGCGCTCGCGCGCCTCGGTGACGCCGTACTGGTCGACCGGGCTGGCGCCCTCGCCCTTGTGGCTGCCGACCATCACATGATTGCGCAGCTTCGAGCCGCGCTGTTGCAGAAGCAGGCTCGCCGTCTTGGCGAACTCGATACGGTACTGGGCGGAAAAGTCCGTCATCTGATCTCCGATCTCAAAAGGGTTGGGATCGGCTTGTCCGCGCGGGCGGGTCCGTGATGTGGGGTGCGCTGTCGACGGCGGCGGCGCTTGGCTCCTGGCCCGGCCCTGCGCTTATCGAAGCGGTAGGTCTATTATAGCCGATTTCCCCCGCAACAGCAGTTTTCCGCGCCGCCCCTTGCCGTCGCGCCCCGGCGCTCCAGCT
>JAUMCZ010000235.1:0-2044 GCA_032122215.1 Caulobacter sp. | reverse complement strand
TCGATGTAGGCCTTGTCCAGCGGATCCCAGAAGTGGTCGT
Source organism: Caulobacter sp. (assembly GCA_032122215.1). Lineage (GTDB taxonomy): Bacteria > Pseudomonadota > Alphaproteobacteria > Caulobacterales > Caulobacteraceae > Caulobacter. Next base: position 2,004 of record JAUMCZ010000235.1, on the reverse strand, counting down.
GGGTGGCGCTGATGATCTTGTCGAAGGCGGTCGAGCGGTTGTTGTAGCGGTCGAGTTCGAGCATCGACTCGAAGTCGTCCGGACGCACCGCGTCGTACATGGCGTCCTTGGTAATGTTCTTGTCGGTCATCGGCTTGATCCTCCGGCCAAAAGGGGTGCGGACCCTGTGCCGGGCCTCTGCAATGTGAACACTGTCAACTTAGCCGCCGACCGTCAACAAAAAATGACGGAGGCGTCACCTTTGGTGAACGCAACGTCACCGCCTTGCGCGCCGGGGCCCCGTCCGCATACTCCGCACCAACAAGGAGGAACGCGCCATGAGCGATCAGCAGGTTTTCCCGGTTCCGGCCGAATGGGCTGCCCGGGCGCACATGGACGCCGCCGGCTATCAGGCCGCCTGGGAAGCGGTGGAGCATAATCCGGACGCCTTCTGGGCCAGCGTCGCCGGCCGCCTCGACTGGATGACGCCGCCGACGAAGATCAAGGACGTCTCCTTCAACAAGGACGACTTCCGCATCCGCTGGTTCGAGGACGGCGTGCTGAACGTCAGCGTCAACTGTCTCGACCGCCACCTGGCCGAGCGGGCCGACCAGGTCGCCTTCATCTGGGAAGGCGACGACCCGGCGGACAGCAAGAAGATCACCTATCGTGAGGCCCATGAGGACGTCTGCCGCATGGCAAACGTCCTCAAGGACCTGGGGGTCCGCAAGGGCGACCGGGTGACCATCTATATGCCGATGATCCCGGAGGCGGCCTACGCCATGCTGGCCTGCGCCCGCATCGGCGCCGTCCATTCGGTCATTTTCGGCGGCTTTTCGCCCGACAGCATCGCCGGCCGCATCCAGGACTGCGACAGCCGCTTCGTCATCACCGCCGACGAGGGGCTGCGCGGCGGCAAGACCATCCCGCTGAAGATGAACGTCGATCTGGCCCTGACCAGCTGTCCGAAGGTCGAAAAGGTGCTGGTCATCCGCCGCACCGGCGCCAAGTGGCTGACCCACAACGGCCGTGACGTCGCCTGGGAGCCGCTGCGCGACGCCGCCTCGACCGATTGCCCGCCCGAACCGATGAACGCCGAGGACCCGCTGTTCATCCTCTACACCTCCGGCTCGACCGGCAAACCCAAGGGGGTGCTGCACACCACCGGCGGCTATCTCGCCTGGGCCAGCTGGACCCATGAGCTGGTCTTCGACTACCGGCCGGGCGAGATCTTCTGGTGCACGGCCGATGTGGGCTGGGTCACCGGCCACAGCTACATCGTCTACGGTCCGCTCGCCAACGCGGCCACGTCGCTGATCTTCGAAGGCGTGCCCAACTATCCGACCGTCTCCCGCTTCTGGGAGGTTATCGACAAGCACCAGGTCGAGATCTTCTACACCGCCCCCACGGCGCTGCGGGCCCTCATGCGCGAGGGCGAGGAGCCGGTGAAGAAAACGAGCCGCAAGAGCCTGCGCCTGCTCGGCAGCGTCGGCGAGCCGATCAATCCCGAGGCCTGGCTCTGGTATCACCGGGTGGTCGGCGAGGGCCGTTGCCCGATCGTCGACACCTGGTGGCAGACCGAGACCGGCGCCTGCCTGGTCAGCCCCCTGCCCGGCGCCACGGCCCTCAAGCCCGGCTCGGCCAGCAAGCCCCTGCCTGGCGTCAAACTGCAGCTCGTCGACGCCGAGGGCGCCATCCTCAAGGGCGCGGTCAGCGGCAACCTCTGCATCACCGACAGCTGGCCCGGCCAGATGCGCACCGTCTATGGTGACCACCAGCGCTTCTTCGACACCTATTTCTCGACCTACCCCGGCAAGTATTTCACCGGCGACGGCTGCCGCCGCGACGAGGACGGCTACTACTGGATCACCGGCCGGGTCGATGACGTGATCAATGTTTCCGGCCACCGGCTGGGCACCGCCGAGGTTGAAAGCGCCCTGGTCGCCCACAACGACGTCGCCGAGGCCGCCGTCGTCGGGCGTCCGCACGACGTGAAGGGCCAGGGCATCTACGCCTACGTCACCC
>JAUMCZ010000234.1:0-4792 GCA_032122215.1 Caulobacter sp. | reverse complement strand
GCAGACGCCGAAGATGGGCATGTCATCGGGGGCGCCGCGCAGCAGGGGAAGGCAGATGCCGGCCTGAGCAGGGGCCTTGGGACCGGGCGACAACAGAATGGCGGCCGGCCTTAGGCCGAGGGCCTCCTGCACGGTCAGCGCATCGTTGCGCCGGACAAGCGTCTGGGCCCCCAGCTCGTTCAGGTAATGAACGAGGTTGTAGGTGAAGCTGTCGTAGTTATCGATCACCAGGATCATGGACCCGCTTCTAGCGGGGATGGCCGGGCAGGGGAACCGGGGCAATCGTAGAAGCCTGCGCGGAAAATCTGGAAGCCTGCGCAGAGCGGGGAAAGCACAGCTGGAAGAGATCAACGCGGTCGTGGCCCTGGCGTCACCGTGAGGCGAGGTTGGGCTTGCCATGCCGGCGACGGCGGCGATGATCGCGCCATGCCCGCGACCGATTCCGCCCTGCCTGTCCGCGCCACCGCCATCGAGCCCGAGGCGATCGCCTACGCCCGCGGGCTGTTGAAGACGCCGCTGGCCAAGGACCGGACCTGGGCGGCGATGGGGGCGGGCGCCTTGCTGGCAATAGCCTCGCTGGCCCTGGCGTTCGCGATGTTGACCGCGCCGGCCCCGGGAAGCCCGGGCCCGACGGCGCGCGCGGAAATCCCCGCCGGCTAGTGGGCCTTTGGCGGGGTTTCCTGACGGTACTTGGCAGCTTCCGCCGGGGTGATGTCCATGAAGCCGGGGACGACCTCATTGTAGCCGGGCTCGTTGTTGGTGCGGGCGACGACCTCGCGATGGCCCTGCCAGATCATGTGCAGGGCCACATAGAGCACGATGGCCAGACCGACGTAGCCGATCCAGCGGTGCTTGTGCAGCAGCTTGGCGATCCAGGTCGCGGCGATGCCCATCAGGGCGATGCTGAGCAGCAGGCCGAAGACCATGATGCCCGGGTGCTCGCGGGCGGCGCCGGCGACGGCCAGCACATTGTCCAGGCTCATCGAGACGTCGGCGATGAGGATCTGGATGAAGGCGGACTTGAAGGACTTGGCCGGCTTGACCTTCGGTTCGGTGGTCGGGTCGTCGTCGAGGGCGGCCTCGGCCTGGGCCTCGTCATTGGAGGCGACGTCGCGCATCTCGCGCCACATCTTCCAGCAGACCCAGAGCAGCAAAACGCCGCCGGCCAGCAAGAGACCAATAATGGCCAGGAGCTGCACAGTGATCAGCGCAAAGCCGATGCGCAGCGCCACGGCGGCGATCAGGCCATAGAGAATGGCCTTCTTGCGCTGTTCCTGCGGCAGTCCGCCGGCGGCCAGGCCGACAGCGACGGCATTATCCCCGGCCAGAACCAGGTCGATCATCAGGACCTGGAGGAGGGCGGCGCCCGCGCTGGCCAGGTCGGGTCCAAGAAGGCTCTCTAACATGGTCCCTCAATGCGTCAGCCGCCGATCCCTTGCAAGGACCGACGGCTGTCGTTTCTTCAACTCATTTGGAAACCGCGGAATGGAGGCCGATCAGGCCGGCTCATGCTCGCGGGACGGCGTCTTGTCGCTTTGGAAGGTCATCGGCGGGTTGCTGAAGGGGTTGGTCACCGGATGATGGTCCGGCCCGTGGGCGTGGTCCTCGTGGTGAGCCTCAGCCGCATGACCATGGTCGTCGTGCCCGTCATGACCATGGGCCGCATCCGGAGCGACAGGAGCGTGATCGTCATGGGCCGGAACGGCATGAGCCGTCTCGGCCGGCGCCGGGTGGGCGTCATGGCCGTGACCTTCCGCGGCCGGCGCGGCATGGTGATCGTCCTCAGATGACGCGGCGAAGGTCATCGCGGCGGCTCCGACGGCGGCGCCCCCGGCGGCGGCCATCATCGGATTCACCGGGTGATGGTCCTTTTCCGGCGTGGCTTCCGGTTCGACGCGACCGTAGTCGGTCATGGTGCGGAACTTGCGGCGACGCTCGTCGCGGGCCCGGCGACCCGACCCGGCGCGGGCCATGGCCAGCAGGATCAGGGCGATGACGAAGGCGATGATGCCGGCCGTCGTGGCGCCCGGCGGGATCACCGTCTCGCCGATCTTGATCGGCTTGAGGCCGGGGATGGCCAGCTTGTCGAGGTTGAAGCCCAGCTTCTTGGCCTGGGATCCGGTGGTTTCGACCGCGTTGGCCACCACCTGCTCGAGCGTGGCGATCGAGAAGGTCTTCGGCGCGCCCTTCTGGCCCTTGAGGGCGCCGTCGACCGTGGCCTTGAGCGGGCTCTTCTCGCCTTCGCCCGGCTTGACCTGCCAGTTGAAGGTCGCGGCCTCGCCCTTCTTCAGGGCCTGGGTCTGGGCGGCGTTCGGCGTGATCGTGTAGCCGTCGCCGGTCAGGGTGGCGGAGACCTCGGACTTCCTGGCGGCCCTGGTCAGGCCAAGCTTGGCGGCTTCCTTCTGGATCACGTCCAGCAGGTTGACCGGCAGCGAGAGGGTGACCTTGGACTCCTCACCCTTGGCCAGGGTGTCCGGCACGGTCAGGGTGGCGCCCTTGATGGCTTCCGCGCTTACGGCCGTCGACAGGGCGGCCATCTTCGGATCGATGGCCTTGGCGGGCGCGGCGGCCGGCGCCTTGGCGACCGGCGGAACAACGGCCGGCTTGATGACGGGGGCCGGAGCGGGCGCGGCCTTGGCGACGACCGGCGGGGCGACCTTGACCGGCGCCGGGGCCGGCTTGACGACGGCCTTGGGCGCGGCGACGACCTTGGGAGCCGGCTTCGGAGCGGCTGCCTTAGGGGCGGGCGCCCTGTAGGCGGGCGCGGCGGCGACGGCCGGAGCCTTGGCTTTGGGCTTGGGCTTCCAGACCGTCCAGTCGCGGCGCGGGCTGGACTGCGGACGCGGGGCGTAGCGCTTGCCATAGATGCGGCGACGCTCGGCGGCGGTCATGTCTTCCGGGTTGGCGATGGGGTCGTTGTGGACGACCCAGATGCCCTGGGCGTTGCGGTAGGAGCGCAGCGCCGTGGTGGGAGCCTTGCTGCCCGTGCCACCCCTGGCGGGCTCGGCCTGGGCGTAGTCGCCCGCCGCGGGCAGGGGCCTGTACTTCAGATGGTCGTACTTGTTGCCATAGACCCGGCGGCGCTCGTCCAGCGGCAGGTTTTCCGGGTTGGGGATGGTCGCCATGCCTCGGACGGCGGGACCGCCGGCCAGACCGTCGGCGGGCGGAGGCGGGGGCGCCTTGCCGCCCATGAGTTCGCCCGAGCCCTGGCTCCCTTCATAGGAGGAGGGCGGAGGCCCGCCGTAGCCGTCATCAGGCGCGCTGCCGCCGCAGCCGGTCAGGCCCAGCAACGCCACGCACGACACGGCATAAGCCGCGGAAATCAACAACTTGTTCGCCACCGGAACCCCCGAACCCATCGCGATATACTCCCGACGATAGACGCCTCGCCGGTACAGGAGCCGGGAGGAAATCATGCCTTGGGTCCAAGTCAAAAGGGAAAATTCACTTTTGGGTAACCTCTTCCCCCAAGGCGCGAGCGCGGCTGCACTCATAGAGGGCGATAGCGGCGGCGTTTGACACATTTATGCTCTCGAACCCGCCGGGCATGGGGATTTTCGCCAGCACGTCACAGTGTTCAGCGACAAGGCGACGCAGGCCTTCGCCCTCCGACCCCATGACGATGACGGTGGGGGAGCCGTCGAGGGCGGATTCCAGGCTCTGGGTGGCCTCCCCGGCCAGGCCGACAATGCGCCAGCCCATCTCCGACAGCGTCTCGAGGGCGCGCGACAGGTTGACCGCCGAGGCGTGGGGAATCTTGTCGATGGCGCCGACCGCCGCCTTGGCCAGGGCGCCGGCCAGGGCCGGGGCATTCCGGTCCTGCAGGATGACCCCCCTGGCCCCGAAGGCGGCGGCTGAGCGAAAAATGGCGCCGACGTTCTGGGGGTCAGTCACCTGGTCCAGCATGACCAGCACGCCGGCGGCAGGATCGCCGATTTCCTCTATAGAGAGGGGGAGAAGCGGATCGGGCTTCATGGCGACGCCGTTGTGCACGGCCCCGGGGGGCAGTGCGCGGTCGATGTCACGCGGCTCGACGATCTCCACGTCGAGCTTGCCGAAGCGCGCATTCAGCTGTTTGGCGCGATCGGCCGTGGCGATGATCCGACGTGGTTTGCCGCGCGAGGGATTCGCCAATGCGGCCTCGATCGCATGAACGCCCCACAGCCAATCCTTGCCGTCTGGACCGCTTGGACGGCCTGAACCCCTTGTGTGGCTTGGCTTTTCGACCTTTTGCGGGTTTCCGCGAAAGGGTTGTTTCCGGTCGTTGCGTTCCCGAGATGAGGACACTATAAGACGCGCTCCTTTTGGGGCCCTGGTTCTTCCCGTTACGACGGAAGGGGCCGCGCCGCCAAGGAAATGCCTGCATGCGCGCTGGGGGAATGTCCCGAGTGGCAAAGGGGGCGGACTGTAAATCCGCTGCGAAAGCTTCGAAGGTTCGAGTCCTTCTTCCCCCACCACGCGCCTGCAGGCATTCCTTCGCGACGAAGCGGTTTCAAATCAGACGACTGGGAGTGTTTCGGCGTCCCTGCCAGAACGCGGGTATAGTACAATGGTAGTACAGCAGCCTTCCAAGCTGAATACCCGGGTTCGATTCCCGGTACCCGCTCCAGCTCCCAACCCAATTCAAACCGCCGTCGGCACGAAGGTATAGAGACCATGGCCAAGGAAAAGTTCGAACGTAACAAGCCGCATTGCAACATCGGCACCATCGGTCACGTTGACCATGGCAAGACGACGCTGACGGCCGCGATCACCATGGTGCTGGCCAAGACCAGCGGCGGTGTTGCGAAAT
>JAUMCZ010000233.1:0-16698 GCA_032122215.1 Caulobacter sp. | reverse complement strand
CCATCCTCGTCGGCGCCAAGACCACCATGTGGAAGGTCGACGGCGCCGACATGAAGGGGGCCCTCACGGACAAGGCCACCGGCACCGCCGTGGCAGACCTGCCCTATGAAAAGATGATCCGTGACCATGCCCGGTGGTGCGAGAGCGCCGGCGCGTACGGTTCACCGTCAAAGTTCGACAGCGCCGACCTGCGGGCCCTTGGCTCGCTCAAGGGTCTCAATCTCACCGCCCTGTCGGGCCGGGCGGCGGTCTTCTACGGCCTGGATCTCGAGGGTGTTCAGTTGCAGGGCGCGCAGCTGGAAGGCGCCGATCTGCGAAACTGCAATCTGCGCCGGGCTGATTTGCGCGGCGCCCGGCTGGCCGGGGCCAAGCTGTCTGGCTCGGACCTGCGCGAGGCCCAGCTCGGCCCGTTGCTGATCGCCGCCGACCGCCTGATGCCCGCCGACCTGACCGGCGCGATGCTCAAGGGCGCCGATCTCACCCGCGCCGACCTTCGTCAGGCGCGATTGAGCGGCGCCGACCTGTCGCGCGCAAACTTCACCAACGCCCTGCTGAAGGGCGCGGACCTGAGCGATACGGTGCGGGTCGCCGTGCGCGGCCTCGACTGGAGCCCGCTCGCCTCAGGTTGACCGCGCCCTTGGTTAACACTTCGGCGGGCAGTGTTCGGCTAACATCGGCCACTTCATGATTCGGACCTCGGGGAGGGGCCTTGGTAACCTTGACCACTACGCCGATGACCGGCCGGCGCCGTCTGACCCAGCCGGAGCTGGATCTGATGATGACGGCGCACGAACGTTTCCTGGCAGGCAAGCCGGGCGGCAAGCGCGCCGCCCTGCGTTTCCTCAACCTCACCGGGCTGGATTTCTCGGGCCGAAACCTGGCCGACGCCGACCTGTCAGCCTCGATCCTCGATGGCGCGCGGATGATCCGTACACGGTTGGATCGCGCCAATCTGTTCGGTTCGGACCTGCGGAAGGCCAACCTGACCCAGGCCTCGCTGGTGCGGGCCGACCTGCGCGGCGCCTGTCTGCGCGGCGCCAACCTGACCCAGGCCGACCTGACCCAGGCCGACTTCCGCGAGGGCCAGATCGCCATTCCGCATCCGCAGAAGGGCCTCAACAGCCTGCGCCAGGAGCCGCGCATCGGTTCGGCCGACGAGGCCAATTTCACCGGCGCCACGCTGGACGGGTCGAAGTTCCAGGGCGCCTCGGCCTTTGCCTCTGACTTCACCGACTGCTCGCTGAAGGGCGCCGTGCTGACCGGGGCCAATCTCAAGGACGCCAACCTGACCGGCGCCGACCTGGCCGGGGCGAGCATCAGCAACTGCAATCTCGAAGGCGCCGACCTCTCGGGCGCCGTGCTGTCGGGGGTCGACACGGCCTCTGCGAAGATGAGCGGCGCCAAGCTGACCGGCGTCCTGACCAACCCGACCCGCGAGGCCCTGACCGCGGCTGTCGCCGCCCTCGAAAAGCTCAGGGCCAACCAGGTCTGGTGCGAGACCGGCGGCAAGGAGGGGACTCCCGCCCGGCTGGAGGGCGTTGACCTGCGCCCGCTGGGCGATGCGATGAAGGGCATGCGGCTGACCGCCATGAACGCCAGGGGCGCCTGTCTGGTCGGCATGAACCTGGCCGGGGCGCATCTGCAGGGGGCCAACCTGGAGGGCGCCGACCTGCGCGGCGTCAACCTGCAGAGGGCCGACCTGCGCGGGGCCAAGCTGGCCGGGGCAAACATGACCAAGGCCGACCTGCGCGGCGCCGCTGTCGGGGTGCTGCCGCTCGGTCCGGGCCGCGAGAACCCGGCCACGCTGAACCTGGCGCGGCTGCGCTACGCCCACGCCCAGGCCGCCGACCTGACCAGCGCCATCCTCGACGGGGCCGACCTGCGGGGAGCCAACCTGACCGGCGCGAAGCTGATTGCGACCAGCTTCAGGGACACTGACCTGGAACAGACGATCGGGATGCCGAGCTGAGGCAGCGCGGGGCGCGCCGGCAAGGCCCCGGTCGCCGGGTCTGCGGGCGCTCTCAAGGGCCTACGGACGCCTGACCTGCCCGGGCTGGCGGGCAAAGAAAAAGGGCGGCGCTGGGGACGCCGCCCTTTCCTTGTTGGGGTCTGCCTTGGGGCTTAGGCGGCCTTGTCGCTCTCGATCAGGGTCGAGACCGGGGTGGTCTTGATCGCCACGGTGCGGGGCTTCAGGGCTTCCGGAAGCTGGCGCTCAAGGCTGATCGACAGCAGGCCGTCGGCCAGATTGGCGTCGGTGACGACCACATAGTCGGCGAGCTGGAAGCGGCGCTCGAAGTTGCGCTCGGCCAGGCCGCGATGCAGGAATTTGCGAGCCTCGTCATTGGCCGCCTTGCGGCCGGTGACGGTGAGCAGGTTTTCCTTCACCTCGATGGCCAGCTCTTCGGTACGGAAGCCGGCGACGGCGATCTCGACGCGGTAGGCGTCTTCACCGGTGCGCTCGATGTTGTAGGGGGGATAGCCCGCCTGGCTTTCCTGGGCGGCCGCCGAGTCCAGCAGGGTGGCGAGCCGGTCGAAGCCGACGACGGAACGGTACAGGGGCGAAAAATCGATCGTACGCATGGGTAGGCACATCCTTCTTTGCATAAGCAAGGTGCGGTTTGCCGAGCTCTTCGACGACCCGATTGGCCTCGTCTACGAACCCGAGAAGACCCGTTAGCGGCGTCTTCGAGACTTAAGTTGGTGAGCCGATTTTTGGTTTCAAGGGGTTGGCGAACAGGGTTTCTTTGACCCGGCTCCGCCGCTAGGGTGCCGCCAGGGTTTTCTGGAGGAACGGCATGCTGGATCGGCGCGCGACACTGGTTCTGATGGGGGCCACGGCCCTGAGTGGCGGGACGGCCTTCGCCCCCGTGGCGTTCGCGAAGGGCAAGGTCGACGAGGCCCTCAAGGCCGCCATCGCCGGGCCGCAGCGCGGGGCCGCTCACGTCGCCCGCGATCCTCATCGGCATCCGTACGAAAGCCTGACCTTCTGGGGCCTCAAGCCCAAACAGACGGTAATCGAGGTCAGCCCGGGCAGCGGCTACTGGACCGAGATCCTCGCCCCCTACGCCAAGGCCACCGGCGGGACCTACATCGCCGGCGTCGCCGACCTGGCCAATCCGGCCCTGTCCGAGGGCGCCCGGAAGGGCCGCGCCAATTTCGAAGCCAAGTACGCCGACAAGGCCGTCTTCGGCGACATCGCCTATGTGGGCTTTGGGCCAAAGTCGGCGCCGCTCGGTCCGGCCGGCTCGGCCGATCTCGTCATCACCGCCCGCAATGTCCACAACTGGCTGGGCGGCGGCATGCTGGACAAGGTGCTGGCCGACTTCTTCGCGGTGCTGAAGCCGGGCGGCATGCTGGGGGTCGAGGACCACCGGGCCGACCCGCTGCCCCAGGCCGAGGGCGCGTCGACGGGCTATATGTCGACGGCCTTTGTCGTCGCCGCGGCCGAGAAGGCCGGCTTCAAGCTGGCGGCCAGGTCCGAGATCAACGCCAACCCCAAGGACGACAAGGACCATCCCTTCGGCGTCTGGACCCTGCCGCCGGTGCGGCAATCGGCCCCTCGCGGCCAGCCGGCTGACCCGAACTTCGATCACGCCCCCTTTGATTCTGTTGGGGAAAGCGACCGCATGACCCTTCGGTTCGTCAAGCCGAAGTAGGCATCGGGATTTTGACGCGGCCGCCTATAGCCGCTATGGGCACGGTCGCGAGCGCGGGGGCGATCCTGAAAGTGACGGTACGCATGCGTTCAGACCTGTTTCTTCCGTCGCGCCGGGCCCTCCTGACCGGCGCGGCCGGCCTGGTGCTGGCGGGTTGCGGCAAGAAGGAGCAGGCGGACGCGGACGCTCAGGCCCCCAACGGCGGCAAGGTCGCGGAGATCGGCAAGATCGCCACCATCGCCGAGGCCGTCGCCGGCCCCTGGCGACCGGCCGCCGACAAGGCGCGGGACGCCTGGCGCCATCCGGTGGAGAGCCTGACCTTCTGGGGTCTCAAACCGGGACAGACCGTGGTCGAATTCTGGCCCGGCGCCGGCTGGTACACCGATATCCTGGCCCCGTTCCTGGATGCGACCGGCGGCAAACTCTATGTCGCCAACCTCGAGGCGACCGACCCCCGGGCGACCGAACTGGTCGAGGCCTACAAGCGCAAGCTGACTGACAACAAGAAGGTCTATGGGCCCGTCGAGGTCACCGCCTTTGGCCCGACCAGCGGCCCGGTGGCCCCGGCCGGGAGCGCCGATCTGGTGCTGTTCCTGCGCAATCTGCACAACTGGATGGCCGCCGGCATCGCCGACAAGGCCTTCCGCGACGCCTACGCGGCGCTCAAGCCCGGCGGCGTGCTGGGCATCGAGGAACATCGTGGCGTGCCGGGCGCTGTACAGGATCCGCTGGCCGCCGACGGCTATGTGCAACAGGATTATGCGATCCAGCTGGCCAAGGAGGCAGGATTCTTGCTGAGCGCCGACAGTGAGATCAACGCCAACCCCAAAGACGACCGGAAGCACCCCTTCGGCGTATGGACCCTGCCACCGACGCGCCTGTCGGCGCCGCGGGGGCAACCGCCGAAGGCCGGGTTCGACCACGCCAAGTATGACGCGATCGGCGAGAGTGATCGCATGACCCTCAAGCTTGTGAAGCCGAAATGACCGTCAGCCGCCGTCTTCTGTTCTTTGCGCCGCTCCTGACCGTGCCGCTGTTCGCCGCGCCGGCGGCGGCGGCCACGCGTGAGACCGACGTCTCCAAGGTCTATGTCTTCCTCGATAACTTCCTGCGCATGAGCCCGTCAGAACGGGCCCGGCTGAAGGTCGACTTCTACCTGACCCAGAACGGCAATCCGCCCAAGGGCGTGAAGGCCTGGTGGATCGACAAGGACGGCAAGCGCACCGACGTGCCGATCGCCGCCGACGGCCGCTTCGAAAAGGAGCCGACCCTCAAGCAACTGGTCGAGAAGTCGAAGATGGTCTTCGAGGGCCCCAACGCTGGCGGCTTCTCGGTTCGCATCGGCCTGGTCTGGGGTTCCAAGCCGGCCATCGAGATGGACGCCAAGGCGGTGGCCAACTACCTAAGCGACGCCAACGCCATCGTGAAAAAGGCGGCCGGCAAGTTCGGCATGGTCGCCCCCAAGATGGTCCAGGTGGCTTTCCCGGGCGGTGGTTCGGGCACCGCGGTGATGGCCGACGGCAAGACCGCGCCGCTGCCGATGTTCAAGGGCGCCCCGGCCTTCAACCCCACCGCCCAGGCCACCGCCGCCAGGCTACGCTTCGCCAAGGCCCCCTGGCGGATGGAGTTCGCCGGGCCCAAGCACTCGGGCGTCGTGTTCGGCTAGTCGCGCCGGGCGGCTAAAGCTGCTCGCGATAGCTGTCCAGGATCACCTCGTTGCTGACCGGCGGCTTGCCCATGCCCAGCTGATCCATGACCATTTCCGCGCCGCTGGGCAGCAGGCTGCGGTCAACTTGCGCCTCGGCGTCCCACAGTTTCGACCGCATCAGCGCCTTGGGGCAGTGCAGAAAAGCCTCCTCGACCGATACCCGCAGCAGGATCCTCGGCAGCTTGCCGAACTCGGGGAACCGCTCGAGCAAAGCCGGGTCATCGGTCGCCGTGACGCTGCCGTTGACCCGGTAAACGTCGTCGACGCCGGGGATCATGAACATCATGCCGATCCGCCCGGGGCCGCCCAGCAGGCTGCGGATGATATCGAGCCGGTTGTTGCCCGGTCGGTCAGGCAGATAAAGGGTGCGCTCGCCGTCCAGCTTGATGAACCCCGGTTCGCCGCCGCGGGGCGAAACGTCGATCCCGCCGTCAGGGCCGGCCGCCGAAACGACCACGAAGGGCGACAGGGCGATGAACCGGGCGCCGTGAGGGTCCACCCGGTCCAGGACCTTGGCCTTCACGATCGGGCTCATCGGCTTGTAGAGGCGATCCAGATCCTCAAGCGTCAGGTCGGCCATGGGAAGCTCCTGTTGCGAATGAGTCTCAGCGTAACCGAAAGTGTCGCCCCCGTCACTTTTTTCGACGATCTAAACGCTGTTCGCTTGCCCGGCGAGCCCGGGAAAGCTATCGCTTGATCGCCTGACATCTAGGGAGAGCGGCATGAGCAATCTGCAAGAAGTTACCGATCGCGTGAAAGCCGCCGTGGGCGACGATTCCGGTCTCGGAAAGTCCCTGAAGTTCGACCTCAAGGGCGACGGCTTCATCCACATCGACGGTGGCAATGTCACCAACGAAGACGCGCCGGCCGACCTGACCATGACCATGTCGCTTGCCGACCTGCTGGAAATGGGCGCGGGCAAGCTGGACGCCACCATGGCCTTCATGAGCGGCCGCCTGAAGCTGTCGGACATGGGTCTCGCCATGTCGCTGCAGCCGAAGATGGGCGCCCTGTTCGCGCGCATGGCCTAAACGCCACACCGAACGGTTTTGCGGGCGGCGCGGAGGGGGTGACCCTTCCGCGCCGCTTTGCATTTGCGCGTTTGGCTGCTTTTCTGCTGAGGGGAGGCCGGGGGGCGTTCCTAGTGAGGCATTCGATGACGACCACCCGCCGCGCCGCCCTGACGGGCCTGGCCGCCTTGCTGCCGCTGAGTCTCGCCGGCGAAGCCTTTGCCAAGAGCAAGGCTGTCGAGGCCAGCAAGCTGTTTCCGTATCTCGATCTCTTCCTGGGCATCCCGGCCGCCGACCGGACGAAGTTCACTCTCGCCTATTTCTACAAGGTCCAGTCCGGCGGACCGCTGAGCTTCACCATGATCAGCCCGGGCGGAGCGCGCACGCCGCTGCCCATCGGACCTGACGGGCGGGTGAACCGCCTGCCGACCCTGGCCGAACTCAAGGCCAGGCCGACGGTGGAGCTGAGCGCGCCCGAAGGGTCCAAATTCAAGGGCGGGATGATGATGCTGGCCAGGATGGCGCCGGCCGCGACCCTGGACGCCGTGGAACTGACCGCGACGATCGCCCAGTGCCAGCGGGCGATCAAGGCCAAGGCCGGGCTGATCGGCTTTGCGGTCCCCAAGATCAAGCGGGTGGTGCTGCATGGCGCCGGCTCGGGGACGGCCATCGACGCCAGGGGCGCGGCAAGGCCGCTGCCGGTCACGGCCGGCGCGCCGAGCTATGATCCCGAGCTGATGCCGGGCATTGTCACCCTGAAGCTGGCGCGTGCGCCCAGCCGCATAGAACTCGACGAGCGCCCCAAGAAATGAACATCGACGCCCCCCTGCTCGACATTCCCGAGGCCCCGGTCCCGGCCGGCGGCAAGGCCGAGTGGCTCAAGGGGGTGGGCGGGGCCCGGCTGCGCGCGGCGATCTTCACCCCTGAAGGAAAGGCGCGGGGCTCGGTGGTGCTGAGCCCCGGTCGGACCGAGGCCATCGAGAAATACTACGAGGTCGTGGCCGAGTTGATGCAGCGCGGCTTCGTTGTCGTGGTCCATGACTGGCGCGGGCAGGGTCTTTCCCACCGGCTGTTGCCGGACCGGCTGAAGGGCCATGCGATAGGATTCGGCGACTTCGTGGCCGACTATGGCGCGCTGGTCGACCATTTCGCCGATCGCATGCCCAGGCCCTGGCTGGCGGTCGGTCATTCGATGGGCGGCTGCCTGACCACCCTGGCGTTGGCCCAGGGCCAGGCGGAGCGTTTTGTCGGCGCCTTCCTGTCGGCTCCGATGATGGGCCTGCTGACACCCGGCCGGCCGAAGGCGCCGACGCGGGCCCTGGCCTGGCTGATGGCCCGCTTGCAAGGAGCAAGCTATATCCTCAACCAGCCCGGTGATCCCCACGGCAGTCCGTTCGACGGCAACATCCTGACCCATGACGCCGGCCGTTATGCCCGCACCCTGGCGCAGCTGGCGGCCTGTCCGGATATGAGGCTGGGCTCAGGGACGTGGAGCTGGCTGGACTTCGCCTTTACCGCCTCGGCCTGGCTCAAGCGTGACCCGCGGGTGGCGGCGCTGGACCTGCCGGTGCTGGTGCTGGGGGCCGGGCTCGAGGCGCTGGTCGACAATGAGGATCAGAAAGCCATCGTCGCCCGCATGCCGAAGGGCGAGTGGCGCAAGATCTCCGGCGCCTATCACGAGCTGTTCCAGGAAACGGACGATATCCGCGCCCAGGTCTGGGCGGCGTTCGACGCGTTTGCCGATCCGCTGGTTCCGAAGATCTAGAGCCCGTCAGGCGGAAGTGTGCGCGGTTCCGCCGCCCGAACGTGCTCTAAATGTTTGATTCCAGACCCTTTTGATCAGGTTTTGATGCGGACATCAAAACCTGAAAGGGTCTAGTGCGCTGACCGTTTGAGGGTGACCAGCGCCGCCTCCAGGCAGGACCGGTCCCCGGCGAAGGCGAACTGGCCGCCGTCGGTGCGCGCCGGTCTGCCGTCCCATTGGGTGACGATTCCGCCGGCCCCTTCGATGACCGGGATCACCGCCTCGACATCCCAGACCTTCAGCCCGGTATCGAGCGCCAGATCGATCTTGCCCATGGCGACCATGGCGTAGCCGTAGGCGTCGAGACCCAGCCTCGCCAGACGGGCGGCGGCGCGCACCTGGGTCCAGGAGCCCAGTTCAGGACCGGTCAGGATGTCCGGATCGGTGGTGCAGATGATGGCGTCGGTCAGCCTGGGGCAGGACCGCACCCGTAGCGGCGTCGACTGGCCCCGGACCATCAGCCGCGAGCCGACGGCGGCGCCGCCGATGTAGAGTTCGCCGATATAGGGCTGGCCGATGGACCCGAGCACCGGACGGCCCTCATGGCGCAGGCCGATCAGGGTGGTCCACAGCGGCAGGCCGGCGATGAAGGCGCGGGTGCCGTCGACGGGATCCAGCACCCAGACGAAGTCGGCGTCGGCGTTCTCCTCGCCGTACTCCTCTCCGATGATGCCATGCTCGGGGTAGCGCTGGTTGATCAGGGCGCGGATGGCGCGCTCGGCGGCCTTGTCGGCCTCGGTCACGGGATCGAACACCGTGCCAGGCGGCCCGGCCAGCCCCTTGTCCTCGAGGCCGTGGTCGGCCCGGAACAGCGGCAGGATGGCGGCGGCGGAGGCGGCGTTGAGCTCGACGAGGAAGGCGTCAAGTTCGGCGATCAGGGCAGGGGAGAGGGCCATGGGATGCGTTTAGCACGGTGGTCCAGGAAGAGGGGAGCCGAGCCTGTCGCTCTCCGCCATTGAAAATGGGGGAGTGGATGTGGCGAGCGCTGCAAGCGAGCCACACCGAGGGGGTCCCCACCGCCGGGGGAAAGCTAACCACCAACCGCCGGCGCGGCCCCGCCTCCTGGTCCGTCGCTCACGCTCCGAACCGTCCTCCGCCCCCTCTCGGGGGCGGAGAGCGAGTCACCTACTTCCCGGTCAGTTCCTTCACCAGAGCCGTCTGGCCATAGACCTTGACCAGCGCCTCGGTGATGGCGGCGGTCGAGACCACGACGGTGCGGTTCAGCGTGCCGTCGTAGCCATAGGCGCCGCCCAGGCTATGGATGTTGCCGTCGAAGGCGGCCCCGATCACCTGACCCTTGGCGTCGATCAGGGGCGAGCCGGAGTTGCCGCCGATGATGTCGTTGGTGGTCGTGTAGTCGAACACCGTCTCGGGGTTCAGCTTCGCCCTGGCGTCGGTCCAGGTCCTGGGCAGGTCGAAGGGCGCCTCGCCGGTGGCGCGGTCGTAGGTCCCGCCGATCTTCGTGAAGGCCGGCACGGTTGTCCCACGGTAGGTCCAGCCCTGAACCTTGCCGTAGGACAGGCGCAGGCTGAAGGTGGCGTCCGGATAGACGCTTTCGCCATAGACCGCGAAGCGGGCCTGGGCGATGCGCTCGGCGGCCGAATCGACCGGCGCGGTGACCTGGGCGTTCCAGGCCTGACGCAGGGCGCGGCCCTGGCCCTCGGTGGCCAGCAGGAACTTGATCATCGGATCGTCGCTGGCTTCCAGGGCGGCGAGACCGCCGTCCCAGAGTTGCTTGCGCACCGCCGGATCGCCCAGCTTGCTGCCCGCGACCAGACGTTTGGCCAGACCCTGCGGGCTTTCCTTGCCGAGGATGGCCTTCACGCCCGGATGGTCGACGGTCAGGTATTCCCGGGTCTTCAGCAGCCAGTGTTCCAGGCGGAGCTGGTCGATGTCGGCGATGACGGGGTTGTTCGCCATCAGGCCGCGTTCCATGCGGGCCATGGCGGTGTCGCTGTACTCGGGCGCACGCTCCGCGGCCGGCTTGGCCTTTTCGCGGCTGGCCCGGACCAGGGTCTGGGCCCAGTTGTAGAGGCGGGCGCCGCCGCCGGCCTCGGTCTCCAGCTGGCGGTATTCCAGCCAGTTGTCACGGACCGCGGCCTGGGCCTTCTCGACGTCCGCCCAGGGATCACCAAGCCTGGCCGAGAGAGCCGGGTCCGCCTTCACCCTGGCGCGCAGCTCGGCTTCGGCGGCGCGCTTGGCGTCCATGAAGCCCTTGTCGTTGAGGGTCAGCTGGCGGCCGTAGAAGACCTTGTAGCTGTTCTCCAGCCCGAACAGGGCGTCATCGGCCACCCGGCGCTGCTCCTCGCCGCCCTTGGCGTATTCGAGGTAGCGGCCGCGCAGTTCGGAGCGTTGCAGCTGGCCGATCGGCAGGGTCAGGTCGCGCTGGGTTTCCAGCTGGGCGACGGTCAGCAGCCGCTCGGTCGAGCCGGGGTTGCCGACCACGAAGGTCAGGTCGCCTTCCTTCGGCGCGCTGGCGTTCCACTTCAGGAAGCTCTTGCTCTGAACCGGTTTGCCGTCGGACCCGTAGGCGCGCAGGAAGGCCGCGTCGAGGGCGTAGCGGGGGAAGTTGAAGTTGTCCGGATCGCCGCCGAAGAAGGCAATCGCCTGCTCAGGCGCGAAGACCAGCCGCACGTCGGTGTAGCGCTGGAACTTGTAGACCTTGTACTGGCCGCCCCGGTACAGGCTGATGGTCTGGCAGCGGACGCCGGCCTCGGCGCCGCAGACGTTCTTTTCGGCCGCGCTGGCGGCGGCGTCGCGGGCCTTGACGAAGTCCTCGCCGGTCTTGCCGGCCGCGGCGGCGCGCACCTCGGCGGTGGCGTCGGTGATGGACAGCAGCACCTCGGCCGTCTGGCCCGGGCACTTCAGCTCATCCTCGCGCAGGTTGGCGCGGAAGCCGTTCTTTACGTAGTCGGTGGTCGCCGAGCTCAGGGCGCTGGTGCAGCCGAGAACGCAGTGGTTGTTGGTCAGGATCAGGCCGTCCTTGGAGACGTAGCTGGCCGAGCAGCCGGCGATGCGCACCGACGACAGCCGGACGTGGTCCAGCCATTTGGCGTCCAGCTTGACGCCGTAGTCGGTTTCGATCTTCGCGGTGGGCAGATTGTCGAAGGTCCACATGCCTTCGTCGGCAAAGGCCGGGGTGACGGCGCCGGCGGCGCAAACGGTGGCGACGGCGATGCCGGCCATCAACGCAATACGGGTCATAAACGCTCTTTTCTCTGAGGAATGACGGCAGCTTCCTGCGTCCTTCTGCGGCAATAGCGCGCTGCCGTGCCCCATGGCTAGGTTTTCGCGATCGCCTTACCCCGATTTAACTTGGAAGGGAGTGTTGCTGTCGTCCATACCCGCGTTCCGTTTGGGAGGGTTGCAAGCGCCTATGTCGCTCGCTTTGGCTACATTGATCTACGAATGGCGGCGCTACATGGCCGCCGTCATTGCGCTCGCCTGTTCAGGCCTGCTCGTGCTCTTCTTCATCGGCATGTTCATGGGTATCGGCAAGGGTTTCACCGCCCAGATCGACCGCGCCCGCGCCGACATCATGGTGCTTGGCCCCGGGGCCACGGCGCTGTTCAACGGCGGGCCTTCCGGCTTGCCGCGCCGCCTGATGCCGATCGTCATCGGCCATCCCGAAGTGGTCCAGGTCGCCCCCATCGACGGCTCCGGCGGGCGCTTCCAGAACATCGTCGAGATCGACCCCACGGCGCCGCCCGGAACCGTGCCGAAGAACCGCAAGATGGAGTTCGTCAGCGTCAACGTTATCGACGCCATCCCCGGCTATGTGACGGTGCCGACCGACTACTCCGACGAGATGGTCGAGACCCTGCGCCAGCCCTACACCGTCGCCGTTGACCAGACGGCGCTGGCCAGGCTGGGCGTCAAGAAGGGCGACAAGGCCATCTACAACGGCAAGACCATCAACATCGCCGTGGTCACCACCGGCTATCCCAACATGATGCAGGCGACCCTGGTCATGTCGCGCGACACCCTGCGCCTGCTGGGCGAGGCCGACACCGGCCCGCGCGTCGCGCCGCTGATGGTCAAGCTGGCCGATCCGGGCCGCGCTGAAATCGTCGCCGCGCAGCTCAACAAGCTGGGTGAGGGCAAGTTCAAGGCCTGGACCCGCGCTGAGCTGGCCGAGGCCAACGAGGGCGCCCTGTTCAAGGAAAGCTTCATCGCCATCATCCTGATCGCGGCGGTGATCATCTCCGGCTTCATCGGCGTGGTCATCACCTGGCAGACCCTGCGCGGCGCCATCATGGCCAACATCAAGGAGTTCGCCTCCCTGCGGGCCCTGGGCGTCTCCATGGGCAGCCTGCGGGTCATCGTCATGGAGCTGAGCTTCTGGGTCGGCATTGTCGGCATCCTGATGTCGCTGGCCCTGACCTGGGCGGTGTCCATGCTGGCGGCCATGGGCGCTCTGCCGATGGCGTTCCCGCCGACCATCGTCATCGCCGTTTCGATCTTTCTGCTGATCATCGCCATGCTGTCGGGCCTGTTGTCCCTCGGCGTGCTCAAGAACAGCCAGCCCGCGGACCTGCTGCGATGAGCACCAAGAGCAAGCACGGCAACAAGCAAGGCGAGATCGCCCTCAAGGCGACCGGCATCGTCAAGCGCTTCAAGACCGGCAAGACCTACATCGAGGTCCTCAAGGGCGTCGATTTCGACGCCCGCCACGGCGACGTGACCATGGTCATGGGCCCGTCCGGCAGCGGCAAGTCGACCCTGGTGGCGGCGCTGTCAGGCCTGCTGGAGCCCGACGAGGGCCATGTCGGCGCGCTTGGCGTCAGCAATCTTTGGGATCTGTCCTCGGGCCGCATCGACAAGTTCCGCCTCGACCATTGCGGCTTCATCTTCCAGGGCTTCAACCTGTTCCCGGCCCTGACTGCCAAGCAGCAGGTGATGGCGGCCCTCAAGTACCAGGGCGTCTCGCCCGGCGAGGCCAGCCGCCGCGCCCTGCAGGCCCTCGACGAGGTCGGCCTTAAGCTGAAGATCAACCAGCGTCCCTCCGAACTGTCGGGCGGCGAAAAGCAGCGGGTGGCCATCGCCCGGGCCCTGGCCAAGAACCCCGACCTGATTTTCGCCGACGAGCCGACCTCGGCCCTCGACGGCCAGAACGGCCAGATCGTCATCGGCCTGCTCCGGCGCGCCGCGACCGAGCATGGCGCGGCGGTGATCTGCGTCACCCACGACCCCCGCCTGGAGGCCTATGCCGACCGGGTGATCCACATTGAGGATGGCAAGATCCTGGACGACGTGCGCCGCACGCCCGATCCCAATCCGCCGTCGCTCTCGCACTGATTTCTCAAGGACGACCACTCAATGCCCGGATTTCTCCGTAAGCCCTGGTTCTGGATTCTGACCGTCATTCTGGTGGCGGGCATCGGCGGCTTCTTCCTGCTGAAGGCCGGCGCGGCGCAGAAGAAGAAGCAGGACGAGGTCGCCGCGAAGAACATGCCGGTCAGCCCCTTCGCGGCCATCGGCAACGGCAAGGCCGATGTCGAGGGCGGCATCATCCAGGTCGCGGCCCGCCGCGGTGGCGTGGTCAAGGCCGTCTATGTCGAGGAAGGCCAGGCCGTGGCCGCCGGCCAGATCCTGGCCCGTCAGGAAGACGACGATCCGCGCCTGGCCGTGGCCAGCGCCCGCGCCCGTGTGAACCAGGCCCAGTCCCAGATCGGCGTCCTGCAGGTCAAGCTCAACGCCGCCCGCCGCGAGTACAAGCGCCTCGAGGAGCTGCAGGCCAGCAACTTCGTGGCCCGGCAGCGGATGGACCAGAAGATGGACGAGATCCGCGACTGGGAAGCCCAGATCGAGGCCCAGCGCGCCACCGTCGCGGCCAGCCGCGCCGCCCTGAACGAGGCGGAGTACGCCCTCGAACTGACCATCATCCGCGCGCCGATCGATGGCCGGATCGCTCGTCGCTACGCCAACCCGGGCGCCGGCGCCTCGACCCTGAACGTCTCGACCATGTTCGACCTGGAGCCCAACACGGCCCGCATCGTCCGCGCCGAGATCGTCGAGGCCGACCTGCCTAACGTGCGGGACGACCAGGAGGTCGAGATCACGCCGGAGTCGGACCCCAACAAGGTCTATGTCGGCAAGGTCCTGCGGCGCGCCGGCGTCTTCGGGGCTCGCAAGCTGGCCTCGGACGATCCCAGCCAGCGCAGCGACGAGCGCGTCGTCGAGGTGGTGGTCAGCGCTGACGGCGCCCCCCTGCTGGTCGGCCAGCGCGTCCTGGTCAAGTTCATGAAGCCCAAGTTCAAGGCCGGCGCCATCCGCGCCAAGCCGAAGACCGAAGAACCGACGAAGAAGTAACAAGCATCCTTCTCCCGCTTGTCGGGAGAAGACCATCCCCCGAAGGGGTCGGATGAGGGCAGCGCCGGCGGTGGACGATTTCCACCAAGGCGCTGCTCTTTTCGTTTAGAGGCCGGTGCTGCCCTCATCCGTCAGCCTTCGGCTGCCACCTTCTCCCGACAAGCGGGAGAAGGGTAAGGTCAATCCATGCGCACACGACTCGATCTCCTGCTCGTCGACCGCGGCCTTTTCGACAGCCGTGCCAAGGCCCGCGCCGCCATCGAGGCCGGCGGCGTCACGGTGGACGGCCGGATTGCCGCAAAGGCGTCCCTCGCCGTGGACGACGATGCACAGATCACGGCTGTGCCCGCCCACCCCTACGTCGGCCGTGGCGCGCTTAAGCTGGATCACGCCCTGACCGTCTGGCCCGTCGTGGTCGAAGGCCGCACGGTGCTCGACGTCGGCGCCTCGACCGGCGGCTTCACCGAGGTCTGCCTGTTGCGTGGCGCGGAGCGAATCTATGCCGTCGATGTCGGCCAGGGGCAGCTCCACCCCCGTATCGCCGAAGACCCGCGCGTCACCGAACTCAGCGGCCAGGACGTTCGCAGCCTCGACACCGATCTGATCCCGACGGCGCCGCAGCTGGTCGTCTGCGACCTCAGCTTCATCTCGGTGACCAAGGCTCTGGGCCCCGCCCTGGCCCTGGCCGCGCCCGGGGCCGACCTTGTCCTGCTCGTCAAGCCGCAGTTCGAGGCCGGGCGCGAGCGGGTCGGCAAAGGTGGGCTGGTGACCGATCCCGCCATCCGCCAGGACTGCCTGGGCGCCACCGCCGCCTGGATCGCGCAGCAGGGCTGGGCCGTGCAGGCCACCACCGACAGCCCGATCACCGGCGGTGACGGCAATCACGAATTCCTGCTCTGGGCTCGCAAGCCCCAATAGAAAACGGGCCCCGGTTTCCCGGGGCCCGTCGTCAATGTCCAGTTCGGCTGGCGATCAATAGCGACCGCTGGGGCGCCACTCGCCGTTGCGGTTGCGGCAGACTTCAAACCCGCGCCAGCGATTGCCACGGTACTCCTGCACCCAGCGGCAGTTGTCGCGGCGATAGCTGATCCGTTTGGGATAGCTGGCGCAACGCACGTTCTTGCGGCCGACTTCCTTGCCGGCGAACGCGCCGACGGTGCCGCCCAGCAGGGCGCCCTCGCCACGGTTGCCGTCACCGGCCACCGCCGCGCCGAGCACGCCGCCGATCACGGCGCCGGCGACGGTGCCCTTCTTCTCAGCCTGCTTCTTTTCGTAGTTGCAGGGCGACTGGCCGCGGCCGTACTCGCGATAGGACTGGGCGGAAACCGCGGTCGGGACGGTGAAGGCCGGAATGGCCAGGGCAGCCATGGTGGCCAGGGTCAGAATCTTGCGCATAACAGATACCTCTCTCTGCGTTTAGCGGCGGCGGCGGAGAGCGCCGGTGTCGCCTGTGAGGATGATGAACCCCGCAACCTGAACAGAAGCTGACAGAGGTTCATCGATGTTGCGGGCGTCCATGGCTTGCACCGCGACGCTCAGGGCCATAACAACCAGCCAACCGGCGGGTTCCGCCAGGAGCAAGCCGCTGACCACCACCCGTGACATCGAAATCACACGTATCGGCGCCCAGGGCGACGGAATCGGTGATCGAACCTTCGTACCGCTGACCCTGCCCGGCGAAACCGTGCGCGCCCGCATTGACGGCGAGCGGGGCGAAATCGACGAGCTGCTGACCCGCAGCGCCGATCGCGTCACCCCGCCATGCCCGCACTTCGGCGTCTGCGGCGGCTGCGCCCTGCAGCACTGGGCGGCCGGGCCCTATCTCGCCTGGAAGCGCGATCGCATCATCGAGGCCCTGTCGCGCGAACAGCTTGAGACCGACGTCCTCGCCACCTTCGCCTCGCCGCCCGCCTCACGCCGGCGCCTGGCGCTACACGCCCGGGCCGCCAAGGGCGGAGCCGTGGTCGGCTTCAAGGAGCGGCGCAGCTGGAAGCTGGTCCCCATCGAGGTCTGCCCGATCACCGATCCGCGCATCGTCGCCGCCCTGCCGGCGTTGCGGACCCTGGCCAGGCCCTTCCTGGAACATCCCAAGTCCGCGCCGACCCTGCACGTCACCCTGACCCGCACCGGCCTGGACATCGACATCACCGGCGTCGAGGCCAAGAGCGGCGGTCTCTCCGCCGACGCCCGGGTGCGCGCCGCGATGAT
>JAUMCZ010000232.1:0-16169 GCA_032122215.1 Caulobacter sp. | reverse complement strand
GGTCAGCGGTCAGTCGGTCGGCGACTTCCTGCGGGATCGAATCGCCCTCCCCCTCGGCGCCGACCTGTTCATCGGCCTGCCCGAGTCGGAAGAGCCGCGAGTCGCCCCGCTGATCGGGCCGCTGGTCTCCGCCCCCTTCGATCCGGCCATGCCGCCAGAGGCCATCGCCGCCGTCACCAATCCCCTGATGGAACCCACCCTGCCCAACGACCGCGACTGGCGCGCCGCTCAGGTGCCGGCGGGCAACGGTCAGGCAACCGCCCGGGGCCTGGCCCGCCTCTACGGCGCCCTGGCGCATGGCGGGACCCTCGACGGCGTCAGGCTCATGGGTCCCGAGACCATCGCCCGGATGACCACCGTACAGACCACCCGCCCCGACCTTCTGCTGGGCCTCGCGCCCTTCTGGTCGATGGGTCTGATCGTCAACGACGCCGGCGTCTACGGCCCTGCGAAGGACACTTTCGGCCATTCCGGATGGGGAGGATCCTTCGGCTGCGCCAATGTCTCGGCCGATGTGGCCATTGGCTATACGATGAATCAGATGGGGCCGGACCTGAATGGCGATCCTCGCTCGACCGGCCTCTGCAACGCGGTCTTCGCAGCCCTGCAAGCCTGAAACATTCACCGCTCATTAACCATAAAGTCCGACGCTCCTCCTGTCTTCCTTGAAGACACCCCACCATCACCGACTTTCAAAAGCCCGGCCCACAAGCCGGGCTATTTTTTCGCCACCGAGACGCTTGCATGGTCCGCCCTCCCGGCATATACGACGCCTCCTTCCAACGTGATCCTCGATAGCTCAGTTGGTAGAGCAGTCGGCTGTTAACCGACTTGTCGCAGGTTCGAGTCCTGCTCGGGGAGCCACGGAAGACTTTCGCGCCTTCAGGCGCGTTTCTTTCGCACATCAGCATTGCACGGGCCGCTTCTATGCGCCGGCTTTGCGATACGCGTCTTCAGCCGCCTCGACGGCTGCCTCCGCCCTGGCCACCGCTGTCTCAACGCTCGCCTGACCAGCGGCGAGCCGAGTCCGGGCCGAAGCGACGGCGGCCTCCAGTTCCACCAGGGTGCGCTCGCCCTGACCCTGCACCGCCTCGAGCGCGGCTCGCGCCCTGTCCAGCTTTGCGCGACTCGGCGGCTTGCGCGCGGCCGGCCCCTTCGCGGTGGCCTTGAGCGCCTCGGCCCAGTCGGAGCCGCCCTCCGCCGCCGTGAAGGTCCCACCCTTCTTTGGCCGCTTGAGCGGCACGCCCGGCTGAGCGTTGGCCGCCGCCACCAGGGTTTCATCGCGCGTCAGACCGGCCAGCCCCTGGGCGAAGAGGTTCTGATGCACCCCGAACGCCTCAAGCGCCGCCTTCTGATTCGGGGCGGCGACGATCCACTGGTTCAGGCCATCGATCTCGGCGGTGTAGGTGCGCAGGGCCATGCCGGCCTAACGCACCGGCGACAGCGGCGTTCAGCCTCCGCCCTGCGCTTCCATCGCCTCGCGCAGGCTGACCGGCCGCATGTCGGTCCAGACCTCTTCGATGAAGGCGAGGCACTCGGCCTTCGTGCCGCTCTTGCCGGCCGTGTTCCAGCCCGCGGGCAGTTCACGGTCGGCGGGCCAGATGGAGTATTGGTCCTCGTCGTTCTTCACGACCTCGTAGATCGTCGTGTCCTCGCGCTCGTCACTCATGGTCGGCTCCCTGCTGCGCCCACCCTGCCCTCCTGCGATGGAGGGTCAAGGCGGCGTGGGCCCGATTGTGAAACTCAGTCGACCGCCACCGTGTAGTTCAGCGCCAGGCGTCCGCCGTCAGGATAGAGCGTCTGGCCGGTGAAGTAGCTGGCGTCCTCGCTGGCCAGGAAGACGGCGACCTTGCCGATTTCCTCGGGCTCGCCGAAGCGCTTCAGCGGGGTGCGGGACAGGATGCCCCTGGCCGCGTCGGGGCTGTTGATCACACCCTTGAGGATGTCGGTGGCGATGGTGCCGGGGCCGATGGCGTTGACCCGGATGCCATGCGGCGCGAGGCCCAGAGCCATCACCTTGGTCAGCTGGTTGATCGCGCCCTTGCTGGTCACGTAGGCCAGCTGGGCGGGGATGGCCATGACCGCGTTGATCGAGCTCATGTTGATGATGGCGCCCTTCAGGCCCGCCGCCACCATGCCCTGAGCCACGGCCTGACCGATGACGAAGGCGGCCCGGATGTTGACCCCCATCACCCGGTCGAAGTCCTCAAGTTTGGCGGTCAGGATATCCCCCGCCGCCAGAATGCCGGCGTTGTTGACCAGCAGGTCGATGGGCCCGATGGCCTCGGCCGCCGCCTTGACCGCCACCAAGGCCGCCTCGGCGTCGCCGACGTCGCAGGCCAGGCCCGCGGCCTTGCGGCCGGTCTCGGCGGCGATGCCCGCGGCGGCCGCTTCCACGCCGGCCTGGTCGATGTCGAGGAGGACCACGTCCGCCCCTTCACGGGCGAAGGCCCGGGCGCAGGCCAGGCCGATGCCGTGGGCGGCGCCGGTGACCAGCGCCTTGCGACCGGCGAGCTTCACTTACCAGACCCCCGTGTTCGGCATCGAGGCCCAGGGCTCCTGCGGCGGCAGGTTCGGGCCCTTCTGCAGGAGTTCGATGGAGATGCCGTCCGGCGAGCGGACGAAGGCCATGTGCCCGTCGCGCGGCGGCCGGTTGATGGTCACCCCGCCGTCGGCCAGGCGCTGGCAGGCGGCGTAGATGTCGTCGACCGCGTAGGCCAGGTGGCCGAAGTTGCGGCCGCCCTGATAGTCCTCGGGATCCCAGTTGTGGGTCAGCTCGACCATCGGGCCCTTGCGCTGGCCGGCCAGCTCGACGTCGTCCGGCGCGGCCAGGAAGACCAGGGTGAAGCGGCCGCCCTGGTTGTCGTAGCGGCTGACCTCGGCCAGGCCGAGCTTGTTGCAATAGAAATCGAGCGCGGCGTCGAGGTCTTTCACGCGGACCATGGTGTGGAGGTACTGCATCGGAGGCTCCTGTCTTCGGCGGTTTACCTAGCCTGCGGCCGGGCGGGTGTCAGCCGGGGTCATCGAAGCTGACCTACATTATAACGCGGCGTCCGGGCGTCGAGGCAGGAAAATGCGCCTAAGCGATTGTTTTACCGTGCCTTCCCGGTAGCCCGATGCGCTGCGAATGTAGGTCGGGGCGTAGGTCGAAGCGTCACCGACTGTGAGTGTTTGTAGCCCGGCGAGAGGTCGGTCGGGGCTACAGGGTCCGGCCGGCACGGGCGGGGGGTTCGATGATGGCCCGAAATTCGCGTGAATATGTCTAGACATATTCGATAAGCGGTTGAAAACGCTTATGTAACAGCGGCCCTTTTGCGGTACTCCGGGCGGTCATAGAGGCTGCCAGCGACCACTTCGCCGAGGATGTCAGCGGCGCGGGCGACCTGGGCGAAGCTGAGGGTCAGGGGGGAGAAGCCGAAGCGGGCGATGTCGGGATCGCGGAAGTCGCCGATGACGTTTCGGGCGATCAGGGCCTGGACGATGGCATAGCCGTCCGGGTGGGAAAAACTGACGTGGCCCCCGCGCTGGCTGGCTTTCCGGGGGGTGACGAGCCGCAGTTCCGAGGCCGCCGGCCCCGCTTCGACGCGGCTGATGAAGAGGTCGGTCAGGGCCGCCGCCTTGGCCCGGAGGGCCTTGGGACCGGCCCGGACGCTGAGGGCCACGCCGCACTCCAGAGCGCTGACGCCCAAAACGGGCGGTGTGCCACAAGCGAAGCGTCCGATGCCGCAGGATGGGTCGTAAGCGTCCTGGAAGGTGAAGGGCGCCGAATGGCCCATCCAGCCCGACAAGGGAGAGACCAGACTGTCCTGATGACGCCGGGCGACGAACAGGAAGGCCGGGGCCCCGGGTCCGCCGTTCAGGTACTTGTAGCCGCAGCCGACGGCCATGTCGGCGTTGCAGCCGTTCAGGTCGACCTCCAGCACGCCGGCGCTGTGGCTGAGGTCCCAGATGACAAGCGCCCCGACCGCGTGGGCGGCCGCGGTCAGCCGGGCCATGTCGCGGATGCGGGAGGTCTTGTAGTGGGCGTGGCAGAGGACGAGGAGCGCCACCTCCTCGGTCAGGGCCGCCTCGATCTCGTCGGTCGGGCGCAGTTCCAGGCGGCGGCCCTCGCCGAGGGTCCGGATAGTCCCTTCGAGCATGTAGAGGTCGGTCGGGAAGTCGCCGGGTTCCGACAGCGCCACCTTGCGGTCCGGGCGCGCCTGCATGGCGGCGACGGCCAGCTTGAAGAGGTTGGCGGAGGTGGAGTCGGCTACGATCACCTCGCCCGGGTCCGCCCCGATCAGCCCGGCGATGGCGTCGCCGACCCGTCGCGGGGCGCCCATCCAGTCGTGGTCGTTCCAGCCGCGGATCAGGCTGTGGCCCCACTGCTGTTCGACGACCTCGACCATGCGAAGGCGGGCGCCCCTGGTCAGGGGGCCGAGGGAATTGCCGTCGAGATAGAGCAGCCCCTCGGGGATCTCGAACTCTTGGCGCAGCGCCGCCAGCGGGTCGGCGGCGTCGAGATCCTCGGGCGTAAGGTGGGGCATATGAAGTCCGCTCATCTTCGGGGTCATCCCGGAAGGCCGCCAAGCGGACTATCCGGGACCCAGGGGGTCCGTGATCTGGCTGACAGACGCGGCGGTTCGGCCGGTGCGCTGCATCCCCTGGGTCCCGGATAAGCGCTGCGCGCTTTCCGGGATGACGAGAGTGTGGATGTGGGCGGACTGGTCATCAGGTCAACTCACGCAACACGGCCCGCACCGGCGAGGCGTCCAACCCGACCAGCGGCAACGGCAGGGCGATCAGTTCATAGTCCCCAGGAGGCGGCTCGGTCAGCACCAGTCCTTCGAGAATGGCCATGCCGCGCGCCGCCACGCGGCGGTGGGCGTCCATGGTTTTGGACGTTTCCGGGTCGAGAGAGGCGGTGTCGACGCCGATCAGACGGACCCCGTGGTCGGCCAGCAGGTCGATTGTCGCCGGGGCGATGGCCTTGAAGTCGCTGTCCCAGGTCTCGTGCGGAAACGCCTCGTAGGTGCGCAGGAGCACCCGCTGCGGAACCCCGTCCAGGGCGCCGGCGACGTCGGCGGGTTCGATTCGCGGTCCGGCCGCGCGCACGTCGATCAGGCGGCAAGGGCCGAGATACAGGCGAAGATCGACCGCCTCGGCCGTCACCCCGTCCGCGTCATAGTGAAACGGCGCGTCACCGTGTGTTCCGGCGTGAACCGACTGGCTGAAGCGGCCGACATTGACCGGCGTGCCCGGTCCCATGCTCCAGACACCGCCGCTCTCGAACGGGGTATCGCCCGGCCAGGTGGGCATTCCGGGGCGAAGGGGCTGGGTGATGTCCCACAGACGGGCGGTCATGGATGCGCTTATGGGACGGCGGCACGGCGATGGAAAGCGGGCTGATGCGCGACGCCGCCCTCGCCGGCGCCGGACCCATGAACGGCGAGGTCGCTTTCGTTTCTACCCGCTCATCCCGGCGAATGCCGGGATGAGCGGAACCAGGGGTAAAGCCCGAACGTCGATTAGACTTGGCCGGTTCGGATCTTTGAACATGGCCACGGAACCTGGACGATAGCGTCCATTCTGTCCGGAATTTCATTTCTCAAAGGCGGTGCGAGCGGTTATCAGAACACTGTTCAGATTAAGTCTTGGGGAATAGGCGCGTCCGACGCGACAGGTCGGCTGCGCCCATAGGGCCGGTTATGCAGATCAAACAATCTCACCTCGTTGCCTTGGGCATCCTGGGCTTCGTGCTGTTGCTGTTCATCATCGGCGGCCTTTGGGGCGCGCTGACCAAGAAGCCCGAGGCCAAGGACGAGGCCAAGCCCCAGGCCATCATGGTCACGACCCGCCTGGTCCAGCCGGAACTGCGCCCCGGGGCCATCATCCTGCGCGGCCGCACGGAAGCGGCCCGCACCGTCATCGTCCGCGCCGAAACCGCCGGCCCGGTCGCCGCCGTCCCGGCCGCCGAGGGCAGTTTCGTGCGTCGCGGCGCCATCCTGTGCCGCCTGTCGGTCGACGCCCGTCAGGCTTCGCTCGACCAGGCCCGCGCCGCCCTGAAATCCCGCCAGTTGCAGATGCAGGCCTCGCAGCGCCTGGCTACGCAGGGGTACCGCTCCCAGACCCAGGTCCTGCAGGACCAGGCCAACCTCGACGGGGCCATGGCCGCCGTGCGCCAGGCCGAGGTGCTGCTGAGTCAGGTCAACATCCGCGCCCCGTTCAGCGGCGTCTTCGACCGCCGCGAGGCCGAGGTCGGCAGCTATCTGGCCCCCGGCGGCGCCTGCGGCACCATGCTGGAGCTGGACCCGCTGATCATCGTCGCCGACCTGGCCGAGAGCCAGATCGGCAAGGTGCGCGTCGGCGAGACAGCCACCGCCGTCCTGACCACCGGCGAAACCCTGAGCGGTCGCATCCGCTTCGTCGCCCGCGACGCCGATCCGCAGACCCGCACCTACCGGGTCGAGGTCGTGGTCTCCAACCCGGGCAGCCGCGCCCGCTCCGGCCTGTCGGCCGACGTGCGTATCGCCACCCCGGTGTCGTCGGCCCACCGCCTGCCCTCCTCGGCTCTGGTGCTGGGGTCTGACGGTCGTCAGGGCGTTCGCCACGTGGTCGGGGCCGGCCAGGTGGTGTTCACCCCGATCGAGATTCTCGATCAGGGCGCCGACGGCATCTGGGTCAGCGGCCTCGAGGGCACGATCAACCTGATCGTCGCCGGCCAGGCCTTCGTCAACGAGGGCCAGACGGTCCGCGTCAAGGCCGAGACCGCCGCGCCGGCGCCGGCTGTCGCCGCTCCCGCGAAGGCCGCCAGCCAATGATCTCCGCCCTGATCCATGCCGCCATCCGGCGGCGCAAGGTGGTGCTGGGTGTGGCGGCGGTTCTGTCCGTCTTCGGCCTGGTCACCTACCTCAACCTGCCGCGTGAATCGGCGCCGGACATTCCGGTGCCCTTCGTCAGCATCCAGGTGCCCTACCCCGGCGTCTCGCCGGAGGACGCCGAGCGGCTGCTGGTCCGTCCGTTGGAGACGGAACTTCAGTCCCTCGAGGGGCTGAAGGAGATGAATGGCGTGGCGGTGCAGAACGCCGCCCTCGTCTACCTGGAGTTCGATCCCAGCTTCGACGTCGACAAGGTGCTGCAGGACGTGCGCGCCAAGGTCGACATGGCGCGGGGGCGTTTCCCGCCTGACGCCGAAGAGCCGATCATCAGCGAGAACAACGTCAACGACGACCCGTTCATCGGCATCATGATGTTCGGCGCGGCGCCCGAACGGACGATGTTCCAGACGGCGCGCGAGCTGCAGGACCGACTGGAGAGCCTGCCCGGCGTGCTGCGCACCGACCTTGGCGGCGGGCGCGAGGAGTTGCTGGAAGTCACCATCGATCCGGCCCGGATGCAGGCGGCCAACGTCAGCGCCACCGAGCTCAGCCAGGTCATCGGCCGCAACAACCAGCTGATCCCGGCCGGCAACCTGCGGACCAGGGACACCGAGTTCGCGGTCAAGATCCCCGGCGTCATCGAGAAGCCGGAAGACATCCTGGCCTTGCCGATCAAGCGCAATGGCGACCGGCTGATCACCGTCGGCGACATCGGCGAGGTGCGCCGCACCTTCAAGGATCCGGGCCGCATCACCCGCTTCAACGGCCAGCCGACCTTCTCCATCGACGTGGTCAAGCGCTCCGGCGCCAACATCCTCGACAGCGTCAAGCAGGTCCGCGCCGCCGTCGCCGAGGAACAGAAGCGCTGGCCGGAGACAATCCAGGTCGCCTACACCTTCGACGAAAGCGAGTTCATCGAGCGCAGCCTCTCCATCCTCGAGAGCGGGCTGATCATCGCCACCATCCTGGTCATGACCATCATCGTCGGCAGCCTGGGCGTGCGTCAGGGGATCATGGTCGGGCTGTCGATTCCGGTCTGCTTCATGATCGGATTCCTGCTGCTGCAGATGTTCGGCCTGACCCTGAACCAGATGGTCATGTTCGGCCTGGTGCTGGCCGTCGGGATCCTGGTCGACGGGGGTATCGTCGTCGTCGAATACGCCGACCGGAAGATGGCCGAGGGCATGGACCGCGAGGAGGCCTTCGCCGCCGCCGGCACGCGCATGTTCTGGCCGGTGGTCAACGGCACGCTGACGACGCTGTGCGCCTTCGTGCCCTTCCTGTTCTGGAACTCCATCCCCGGCAAGTTCATGAGCTTCCTGCCCATCACCCTGATGATGGTGCTGGGGGCCTCGATCTTCGTCGCCCTGATCTTCACCCCGGCGCTGGGCTCGATCATGGGCCGCAAGGCGGGGGTGGACGAGCATCACCTCGAAGAGATCCGCAAGTCGGAGCATGGCGATCCGCGCCAGATGGACGGCTTCATGGGCTGGTACGCCCGCGTCCTCTGGTGGTCGGGCCACCACCCCTTCCGGGTGACCGGAGCGGCGCTGTTGATCCTGGTGGTCATCGGCGTCCTGTTCTTCGGCCAGAAGCACCGCACCGAATTCTTCCTCGACCAGGACCCCGAGTACGCGACCGTCTACGTCAAGGCGCGGGGCAACCTGACGCCGGAGTCGGCCAACATCCTGGTCAGCCAGGCTGAACAGCGACTGCAGGGCGTCAAGGGCATCAACTCGCTCTACGTCTCGGCCGGCAAGATGGGCAGCGGCGGCTTCGGCGGCCCGCCCGCCGACTCCATCGGTCGCATCCAGGTCGACTTCGTCGACTTCGAGGAGCGCAAGGCCCTGGGCCTGCGCGGCAGGGATATCGCCAACGCGATCCGCGAGCGGGTGGCCGACCTGCCCGGCGTGTTGACCGAGGTGCGCCTGCCGCAGGGCGGTCCGCCCCAGGGCAAGGATGTGCAGGTCGAGATGCGTGGCTCCGATCCCGCCGCGCTGAACCGCGCCGCCGACCTGGTGAAGGCCAAGCTGGCGAACGATCCGCAGCTGATCGAGCAGGAGGACAACCGCGCCTCGCCCGGCATCGAGCTGAACCTGACCATCGACCGCGCCGCCGCCGGTCGCTACGGCGTCGACGTGCTGTCGGTCGGCCAGGCCATCCAGTTCGTCACCACGGGCGTGCTGGCCGGC
The DNA here is from genome assembly GCA_032122215.1 of Caulobacter sp. Lineage (GTDB taxonomy): Bacteria > Pseudomonadota > Alphaproteobacteria > Caulobacterales > Caulobacteraceae > Caulobacter. The sequence goes on along the minus strand of JAUMCZ010000232.1, from coordinate 7,120 downwards.
CGCTTCCGGCCGGACGATGCCGACGACGAACTGGACATCCGCGTCCGCTTCACGCCGGAGAACCGCAACCTCGCCGCCTTCGAGCAGCTGAAGATCACCACCCCCTTCGGGCCGGTGCCGGCCAGCTATTTCATCAAGGAAAAGCCGGGTCAGCAGGTGACCAGCATCCAGCGGCGCGACGGCCAACGCCTGATCCTGCTGCAGGCCAACACCATCGACAAGGTCGCCGCCAACCAGAAGATCGCCGAGCTCAGGCCCTGGCTGGAGAAGGCGCCGATCGATTCCACCGTGCGCTGGAAGTTCAGCGGCTCCGACGAGGAGGGCGCGGAAGCGGCCAGGTTCTTCGCCGTCGCCATGCTGGCCACGCTCTGCATGATGGCCGTGATCCTGCTTTGGCAGTTCAACAGCTTCTACGGGATCGTGGTCACCCTGTCGGCCGTCGTCCTGTCGGTGTTCGGGGTGTTCCTGGGCGTGGTCGTCAATGTCGCCCACACCTTCGACTACATCTCGGTGATCATGATGGGCACAGGGGTCATCGCCCTGGCCGGGGTCGTCGTCGGGCACAACATCGTGCTGGTCGACACCTTCTATCAGCTACGAAGGCAGGGCTATGAGCCGGACGAAGCGGCCATGCGCTCGGCCGTCCAGCGGTTCCGCCCGGTCATGCTGACCACGGTGGTGACCGTTATCGGCCTGTTGCCGCTGATGTTCGAACTGCACCCCAACTTCCGGGGCCTGCATTTCGAGTACAAGGCGCCGGGCTCCGAATGGTGGGTCCAGCTGTCGGCGGCCGTGGTCTGGGGCCTGAGCTTCTCGACCCTGCTGACCCTGTTCCTCACCCCGGCCGCCCTGGCCGCGCCGAAGACGCTGGTGCGGCGGTTCGCCAACATCTGGAACATGCTGTTCCGGGGTGTGCCGTGGGAGAACCGGGTGCGTCAGGGTGATGCGGTGCGGATGGACGAGCACGCCGGCGGGGTTTGACCGCAACAGCGGGGCCTGGCCGCGTCCTTCTCCCGCTCGCCGGGAGAAGGTGGCAGCCCGCAGGGCTGACGGATGAGGGCAGCACCGGCCTGTCAAGACGCGCGGTCTGGCGCACTCTGCGCGGCGGCTTGAACGCTAGCCTCTATCCGCCCGCTCTGCCCTCATCCGACCCCTTCGGGGCCACCTTCTCCCGGCAAGCGGGAGAAGGAACAGGGCTAAAGCGACCGCGCGTTGAAGGTGTCGCAGGCGGCGGGGTCGCCGGCTTCGTAGCCGGCGCGGAACCAGCGCATGCGCTGGGCCGCCGTGCCGTGGGTGAAGGCGTCGGGGACGACGCGGCCCTGGGTCTTGGACTGGATGGTGTCGTCGCCGACCGCCGAGGCCGCGCCCAGACCATCAGTGATGTCCTGGGCGTTGAAGCGCAGGCCGCCGCCGGCCTGGGTGCCCGCCCGCGCCGCCCAGACGCCGGCGTAACAGTCGGCCTGCAGCTCCAGCCGCACCGCGCCGCTCTCGGCCCCGCGCATGCCCTGCCGCTGGGCGGTCTGCATGGCGCCCTCCAGGTTCTGCACATGGTGGCCGATCTCGTGGGCGACGACGTAGGCGCGGGCGAACTCGCCGCTGGCTCCGAACTTGCTCTCCAGGTCGTTCCAGAAGGTCAGGTCGAGATACACGCGCTTGTCGGCCGGGCAGTAGAAAGGCCCCATCGCCGATTGACCGCCGCCGCAGCCCGTCGGCGTGGCGTTGTCGTAGAGCACCATGCCGGCGGGCCGCTCGTATTGCTTGCCGGAGGCCGCGAAGATCGCCGTCCAGACCTCGGCGTTGGACTGTTCGATGACATCGACGAACTGGCCGGCTTCGTCCTGCGGCGTGCCGCGCTTGCCTTCCTGCACCGGCTGGGCGCCGCCGCCGACGCCGCCGACCAGGTCCATGGCCTGTTGCGGGTCCATGTCGAACACGAAGACCCCGATCAGAACCGCCGCGATGCCCAGGATGCCGACCCCGCCGCCGACCACGGCGCCGCCGCCCATGCCCCGCCGGTCTTCGATATTGCCGCCCCGGCGGCCGCCGCGCCATTCCATGTGGAGTTCTCCCAGCCCGTTTCAGTGCACAGTGACCTGATTAGGGGCGGTGCGTCCACAGGAACGCGGATGAGGCGTCTCCGATCCTTCTCCCGCTTGCCGGGAGAAGGTGGGCCGCGAAGCGGGTCGGATGAGGGCAGAGCGAGAGGATGGGGTTGGCGCGGGAGACGGCGGCACGCCCGCGCCAGAACGCGCGCATCCGGACAGGTCGGCGCTGCCCTCATCCGTCAGCCTGCGGGCCGCCACCTTCTCCCGGCAAGCGGGAGAAGGGCGCGCCGTTGGCGCGCTAACTCAGTTTCCCACCTTGAACCGCACCAGCTGTTTCGCCGGCGCGTCCCACTCGGGATCCAGCGTTTGGGCCTTGCGGTAGTCCAGCCAGGCCGCCCTGGCGTCGCCGAGGCCCTCCTGGGCGATGGCGCGGTTGTAGTAGGCCTTGGCCGGTTCATCGACGCCGAGCTGGATGCCCCGGTCGATCTGAGCCAGGGCGCCGGCATAGTCGCGGTCCGCCATGCGCAGCACGCCGCGATTGACGAAGGCTTCGCCCAGTTCCGGGGACAGGCGTATGGCGTCCTCGAAGTCCCGGGCCGCATCATTGTAGGACTTGCCGCGCATGAGCATCACGCCCCGGTTGACCAGGGTGCCGGCGCGGTCACGGGTCGCCAGCGCTTCGTTCAGGGCGCGTGTGCAGGTCTCGACGGAGGCCCTGTCCGCCTTTCCGCGGAAGGCCGCCCTGGAGCAGGCCGGCGCCAGGCCTTCGCCCAGCACCAGGACTGAGGCGCCGGCGGAAGAAGCCGCCGCCAGCGCCATCAGCAGGCCCGCGAGGATCACGGGCGTGGTCTTCACTTGCGGGTCACCTGGAAGCGGGTGAGCTGCAGCTGCGGCTCTTTCCAGTCCGGGGCCAGGGCTATGGCCTCCTGATAGGCCAGGTAGGCCTGCTTCGGGTCGCCCATGGCTTCATAGGCGATGGCCCGGTTGTACCAGGCTTTCTCTGGCTCATCGACGCCGAGCGCCATGCCGCGATCGATCTCCGAGAGACCTTCGGCGTACTTCTGCTCGGCGATCAGGCTGGCGCCCCAGTTGACGTAGGCTTCGCCCAGGTCCGGCGACAGGCGCAGGGCGTTGGCGAAATCGGTGCGGGCGTCGTCGTAGGAGGCGCGGCGCAGCTTGAGGATGCCGCGGTTGACGAAGGTGCCGGCGCGATCGCGCTGGCCCATGGCCTGGGTTTCCAGAGCCAGGGTGCAGGTGTCGATGGATTTCAGGTCCTGGCGACCGCTGATGGCGGCCTTGGAACAGACCGTCGCCAGGCCCGCGCCGAGCACAAGGGACGCGCCGGAGGCCGGCGTGGCGGCGATGATGGAGGCTACCGTCAGAGCGGCGGTGGCGAACGCGATTTTACTGGGCATTGTGTTTCCTCCCCAGTCTTCGAGTTATGACCATGCGAAACCTACCATGCTTCGCAAAACGGTGGCATCACAAATGAACCTGACCCGCTTTCCCCGCGCCCGCTTCGCCCACCTGCCGACGCCGCTGGAACCGGCGCCGCGGCTGGGCGCCGCCCTGGGGATAGATCTGTGGATAAAGCGCGATGACTGCACCGGCCTGGCCGGCGGCGGCAACAAGACCCGCAAGCTGGAGTTCCTGCTGGGCGAGGCGCTGGAGCAAGGGGCCGATACCCTGATCACCCAGGGGGCGGTACAGTCCAACCATGTGCGCCAGACGGCCGCCGCCGCGGCCCGCTATGGGCTGGGTTGCGAGATCATCCTTGAGGACCGGACAGGCAACCGCAGCCCGGACTATGTGGGAAGCGGCAATGTGCTGCTCGACCGGCTGCTGGGCGGGACGATGCGGACGGTGCCGGCCGACACCGACATGAACGCCGCCATGGCGACGCTGGCGGACCAGCTGCAGGCCGAGGGCAAGCGGCCCTACATCATCCCCGGCGGCGGTTCGAACAGCACCGGCGCGCTGGGCTATGTCGATTGCGCGCTGGAGCTGGCCCATCAGGCCAACGCCACGGGCCTGAAGATCGATCGCCTGGTCACGGCCACGGGGAGCGCCGGCACCCATGCCGGCCTGGTCGCCGGCTTCGCGGTCAGCGGCGCAGACATTCCGATCCTCGGCATCGGCGTCCGGGCGCCGAAGGCGAAGCAGGAAGAGAACGTCTTCAAGCTGGCCGTCGAGACCGCTGCTCGCCTTGGCCACGAGGACCGGGTGAAGCGCGAGCAGGTCGTCGCCGACTGCGACTATGTCGGGGCCGGCTACGGCCTGATCGACCAGGCGGTGGTGGACGCGCTGAGCCTCGCCGCCCGCACCGAGGGGCTGCTCTTCGACCCGGTCTATACCGGCAAGGCGCTCAAGGGCCTGATCGCGCTCTCCAAGGCGGGCGCCTTCAAGGGGGAGACCGTGGTCTTCCTGCATACCGGCGGCGCGCAGGGGCTGTCCGGCTATCACTACGAGCTGGAAGCGGGCCTGGCATGAAGGTGCTGGGCGTCCTCGGCGGCATGGGCCCCGCCGCCACGCTGGACTTCCTGGCCAAGCTGCAAGCCGCCACCCCGGCGGCGCGCGACCAGGACCATATCCGGGTGCTGATGGACCTGAACCCGCAGGTTCCGGACCGCAATGTCGGCGACGGGGCGGCGGGGCCTGTGCTGGCGGCGATGGCGGTGCGCCTGCGGGACGCGGGGGCGGAGGTGCTGGCCATGCCGTGCAACACCGCCCATCTGCATGCCGGGGAAATCGCGGCGGCCAGCGCCCTGCCCTTCCTCGACCTGATCGATATCGCCATCGCGGCCGCCGGCGACGCCCGCCGGGTCGGGGTGCTGGGCACCCGGCTGGCGCTGGATCTCTACAGGGACCGGCTGATCGCGGCGGGCCGTGAGCCGGTCCTGCCGACCGACGAGGCGCAGGCGGCCTTCATGGACATCCTCTACCGGATCAAGGCGGGGGAGACGGGCCCCACCATGCGGGCGCTGATGGCTGCCTGCGCCGGGGGGCTGGAGCAACAGGGGGCGGAAGCGGTCATCGCGGGATGTACGGAGGTCCCGCTGGTGCTGTCAGGCGACGATCTCGCGGTGCCGCTCATCGACGGCTCGGCGGAACTGGCCAGGGCCTGCGTCGCCGCCTGCCGCTGAGCCCCCTCGTCAGTCCCAGCGTTCCTGGATGCCGTGAACCTCCACCCAGGGGTGGGCGCGGCTTTCATAGACGGTGCGGATCGGCGGCTGGAAGGTCGGGTCGGCGAAGGCGCCGACCGCCACGGCCGTGACGCCGGGAAACTCCCGCGCGCGCCACAGCACCGTCGAGCCGCAGGTCGGACAGAACTGGAAGTCGGCGGTCGTGCCCTCATCCCCGGTTCGCGACCACTGGGCGCTCGGCCCCTCGATGGTCACCTTGTCGTTGTCGAACCGCGCCGTGACGCCGAAGGCGCTGCCCGTCCGCTGCTGGCAGGCCAGGCAATGGCAGACGCTGACGCGCACCGGTTCGCCCTCGCAGTGCACCTTCAGGGCGCCGCAGGAACAGCTGGCCGTCCGCGTCACGCGCGGAACACGGGCTTGTCGCCGAGCACGGTCGCCCGGGTCATGATCCGGCGGTGCGGCAGGAAGTCGTCGACGGCGCGGTGCTGGGTGTTGCGATTGTCCCAGAAGGCCACGTCACCCGGCCGCCAGCGCCAGCGGACGACGAATTCCGGCTGCTGGATGTGGTTGTTGAGGAAGGCCATCAGCGCTTTGGACTCCTCGCGCCGCAGGCCCTTGATCCGGCGGGTGAACACCGAATTGACGAAGATGCCGGGCTCGCCGGTCTCCGGATGGGTGCGGATGACCGGGTGGGTGACGGGCGGGTTGGCGGCCACGGCCTTTTCGTATTTCTCGCGGCCGGCCTGTGATCCGGCCAGACCCTCGGCGGTGAAGGCGAACGAGAAATCGTGAACTGCCTCAAGCCCTTGCAGGAACTTCTGCATCGGCTTCGAGAGGGCGTTGTAGGCGGCCGTCATCGAGGCCCACATGGTGTCGCCGCCGACCGGGGGCAGCTGCCGCGCCGCCAGGATGGACCCCATCGGCGGGGTGTCGATGAAGGTGACGTCGGTGTGCCAGAAGTTGTTGTCGGTGGGGTTATCGACGTGATTGTCGATGATCATGATCTCCGGGTGGCCCTCGTCCCGGTCGTAGAGCGGATGCACATGCAGGTCGCCGAAGCGGGCCGCGAAGTCGCGCTGCTGGGTCGGGGTGAAGTCCTGGCCCTCGAAGAAGATGACCTGGTGCCTGAGCAGAGCGGCCCGAATGTCGCCGATCAGGTCGTCGCTGGCCGGCTCGGCCAGGTTCACCCCGCGCAGCACCGCCCCGATGGCCGGCGACAGGGGCTCGATCTCGAGCACGTTGGAGCGGGTCATTCGGCGTCTCCTTTGTCTTTGATCACTATGCGCTCAAGCGGCCCGACCTCCCAGAGCCGTCAGAACCGGCCGACCGGCGGGTCTTCGGCCACGTCCACCGGCGTCGACTTGACGAAGGTCGGCAGCGGCCCGTCCACCGGCGCGTGGTCGAGGGCGTCGAGTTCGGCCCGCACCAGGGCGTGGGCGGCCTGGTCCAGCTTGTGCCCGTGGATCAGCCAGGCGGCGATCAGGCCCAGGGCCGCCGGGAACAGGGAGAACATGACGCTGAGGGTCATCAGCGCTTCGGGCGAGTTGCCGGCCCCCAGCTTCGACTGGAATCCGACGCCGCCGAGGATCAGCAGGCTGAGCGTCACGGCGATGGAGGTGCCGATCTTGATCGAGCCGGTCAGCAGGGAGAAGAGCATGCCCGACAGGTCGACGCCGGTGCGCAGCCGCACCTGGTCTCCGACGTCGGCCATCATCGCCTTGAGCAGGATCGACCCGGCCGAGAACGGCAGGCCGGCGATGAACATGACGATGATCCCCGCCACATGGCCGCGCGGCGAGATCATCGTGAAGGCCTGGGCCGCGGCATAGAAGACCGCCGCGACGGTCAGCGCCCGGTGCTTGCCGATCCGCTTCGCCAACGCCGTCCAGATCGGCGCCCCGGCCAGGGCCCCGACGAAATAGACCAGCAGCA
>JAUMCZ010000231.1:0-9627 GCA_032122215.1 Caulobacter sp. | reverse complement strand
CGGACACCGATGGATTGGCGCGCAGAAGCTCAACGATCATCGGCCAGTTGCGGATCTGCTTGCGCTGGAAGGTGGACACCAGGGCCACCGATTCCACGGGCAGGTCCGGTCCGGCCAACACCCGCGCCACCCGTGTCGGCGACTCCAGACTGATGTGGGCCCCGCTGCCCGTCACCTGCTCGGTCAGGCGGACGGCGAGGCCGGCGATCAGGGCAGTGATGAAGACAAAGACCGTCACCCCCACCGCGACCCCCGCAATCAACAACAGGGTCTGCGAGGGGTTCGACAGCAGGTAGCGACGGGCGACGTGAAAGGCGAACACGTCTCAGTCGCCCGGGGTCTGCGCCACGGGGCGGACGTGAGCCTCGGGGCGGGTGGCGCCGGGCTCCAGCACCACCCTGTCCCCGGCCTTCAGCCCGCGTTCGACAATGGCGTTGACCGAGGGCCAGCGCGCCACCGTGACAGGCCGGACACGGACGATGCCGTCGGCGTCGACCACATAGACCTTGGGGTTGGCGGTGGCGTCGACCACGGCGCGGCGCGGCACGACAATCGCCCCCTGACGCAGGGCGACGACGATGGTCACATCGACCGAGCGACCGGGGGCCAGGCCCCGAGCGTCGGCCGGTGACAGCCGGACCGTGCGCCCGCCGGTGCCGGAATCGACCCGCGGCGAAACCTCGGTCACCCGGGCGAGAAAGATCTCCGGCGAACCGGACAGGGCGGCGCGGGCGGTTTGACCGGGGCGGACCGCATCGGCGTAGGCCTCCTCGACCTCGGCGCGGATCTCGACACCGGTGGCCGAGCCCAACTCGAACAGAGTCTCACCGACCCCGACCACCTGTCCGTTGTCGATCGGCCGGGCCAGCACCACACCGGCCATCGGCGCGCGGATGGTAAACTCCCGCTCACGCTCGGCCGAGGCCCGCACCGAGGCCGAAGCGGCCGTCACATTGGCCTCCGCCGTGTCGAGGGCGGCGCGGGCGGCGTTCAGCGCTGCGTTCGAGGCATACCCCTTCGCGTGCAGGGTTCGCGTTCTCTGATAGCTCAGCCTCGCCTCTGTCGCCTGAGCCCGCGCCGCCTGGGCCCGCGCCACATCGACGGCGGTCTGAGCCTGTTCGACGGTCGCCAGGATGACCGCCAGGGCGTCTCCGGCGGCGACCCGGGCCCCCTCGTCGTGAAACAGACGAATGACCTGGCCGGAGTTGGGCGAGGCGACCTGGATCAGCTGCGTCGGGCGGGCGCGACCGACGACCGACAGGGCCTGTTCGACGGTTCGCGGACGGATCTCCAGAACCGCGACCTCGGCTGGCCGTCGCGCGACCACCACCCACGCCACCACCACGACGGCAAGCGCGATCATGGCAAGGATCAGGACCGGTCTCGAAGGCGCTCGCATGCGGTTCCTCCCCCACGGGAACGAAGGGCGCCTACGGGTAGCATGGACCAGGAACGCCCGTATCCCCGCCTCGCTCCATCGGCGCCTTTATTGTCTGACTCCCGCAACGAGGTCGCCGTCCAAGCGGTGCGGGCCCCCTGGCGTCACTCCGTCACGCATCGCTGAACTCGGGGCTGCGGGGCCTGGCGACGGCGCAATTGCAAAGCGGCTGAGGATCGGCCGGGCAGGCGTATACAGATGGAATGCGCCGGCCATCGTTGCGACCGGTGACGTCTAAGTTCGGTCTTCCAGCCGAAAGAGGCCGATAGCCTCGCCGACAGGCGGACGTTCCGGATGCCCGACCAGGGTGGAGAGCGGTCTCTGGTCAGAGCGCCTACGACACGCCGTTTCGCGCCTTGAGAGCAGTGCTGGCGGCTTTGATCTTGATCAAAGTCAGAAAATCCCAAGCGTGGGACCCACGTCTTCACATCCTGGAGGCAAACCATGCCGCTGAAAGATATCCTGCTTCATCTCGACTCCTACCCCGAAGCGACGCCGGCCGAGGCGATCGATCAAGCGGTGCGGTTTGTGGCCGCGTTGGGTGGGGTGTTGTCAGCTATCGCGGTTGAGGTGGACATCCAGCCACCGAGAAATCGCCTGGCCGACTACTTGATCGGCCTCAGCCACATGGCGGTGGAAGAGGAACGAAAGAGCCGCGGATTCTGCACCGCGACGCTGGAAGCGTTCACATCAAAGGCTCGCGAGGCGGGCGTTCTGGGCGAGGCCATACACGCGAAGGCCGACCTCTACGCTGTCGGAGAGTATGTTTCTGAGCGGTCTCGCACGCGGGATCTCTGTATCGTGCCTGTCGCTTCCCAGTCCGACGGTCAGCGCTCCGTTGTCGAGGCCGTCGCCTTCGGGTCCGGCCGCCCCGTTCTCACCTTCAGCCCCGGGGTCGCTGATTTGCCAATCAGCGGCCTGGGGACCGTTGTGCTTGCCTGGGATGGAAGCCGCACGGCGGCGCGCGCCATGGCAGACGCCATGCCCGTCATGCGAACGGCCCGTGAGGTCAAGGTGCTCACCGTAACCAATGACAAGACTTCCGCCCGCTCTGGCGTCGGCAAGGATGTGGTGCGACATCTCGGGACCCACGGCATAAGCGCGGTGGCCGAAGAGGTAGATCGGGGCGAACGTCGAATAGGGCTCGTATTCGCCGACTATATCGCGGCGAACCGGCCCGACCTTTTCGTCATGGGAGCCTATGGCCATTCGCGAGCGAGGGAGTTCATCCTGGGAGGCGCGACTGAGCATATGCTTGATCATCCCATGGTTCCCATGCTGCTCTCGCACTAGGAATACCTCCGCTCGGGGCGCGGCGTTCGTGTTGTGTCCCCGGAGGGTGTTGAGCCCTTCGGGTGGGCCGAACGCAGACCACTCCTAATCCCAATACGCAGTCTCCGGCCCCTCATAGTTCAGCGGATCATACCCCTCCACAAACTGCGGCCGCTTGCGCCAGCTCGGGACCGGCGGCGTCAGCCGGTCGATCGACCGCCCGATCAGCGACAGACAGTCGACCTCGTCGTCATACCGCCCCATCGGAAACGCCACGCATTCGTCGATGAAGCAGTCGCCGTCGCCGTCGTCCCGCACCCAAACCCGCCCCTCGCGGACCAGGCTCTGGGCGCCGCGGGCCCGGGCCGCCTTGTCCTGGCCCGAGCTCAGCCACTCCAGGGGACAGCTCAGCCGCCGCGCCTTCATCTTGGCCCGCAGCATCGGCTCCACCGCCCGCTGGATCACCCCCGCCTCCCCGAACCAGCGCCGGATGCTGCCCCGCCGCCGGAAGTCGGCGATCAGGTCGCACTGCCGCTCGATCCACTGGTCGCTGCTGGTCTGGCCGCCCCAGGCGGCCACGCGCCACAGGTTGAACGCCTCATCCACCCCCCAGACGATCAGCCGGGTGAAATCCCCGCCGCCCTCCGTCACCGCATAGTCGCTGGTCCCGTAGTAGCGCAGCGTCGCTGGCAGCTCGTGTTCCTGAAAGCGCCTGAACCAACCGCGCTCGAAATAGCTGCCCTCGATCGGCCGGGGCCGCTGTTGATACAGGGCGTTCCAGGTGCGCGGGTTCAGCCGGAACTGGGCCCAGTGATCCTCGCCCCAGTACTCCGGCCACAGATAGCCCCCGACCGGTCGCTTCAGCGGGTCGTCCGCCCGCTCGGCCTGGGCCGGAATGTTGACCACCTCCCAGGTCTCGCCGTCGCGGCACAGCACCGGCCCGGAGGCCCCGTCATAGTCGGCCGGCAGCAGGCTCCCGGCCAGGTCGTCCTCATGCCACCGCGTCTGGATCAGCACGATCCGCCCGCCCGCCTTCAGACGTGTACGGACGGTATCGTCGAACTCCTCCCGCGTCCGCTGCCGGATCAGCGGGCTGTCGGCCTCGGCCCGGCCCTTCACGGGGTCGTCGATGACGATCAGGTCGGCGCGGTTGCCGGTGATCCCGGCCAGCATGCCGGCCCCCATCCAGTCGCTGCCGTTATCCAGCCCCCAGTCGACGGCGCTGGCCCGCGCCTTGTCGGGCCGCACCCCCATGATGGCGGCAAAGGCCGGCTGGCGGGTGACGCCGCGCGCCCGTCGCCCCCGCCGCGCCGCCAGGGCGGTGGCGTAGGTCACCACCAGCACGCTGCGGTTTCCCTGCCGCCCCAGGAACCAGGGCGTGAACACATCAACCGCATAGGTCGACTTGGCCGACCCCGGCGGCATGAAGCCCATCAACCGCCGGATCTTGCCCCGCTCGATGTCCGCCAACTTCTCCAGCCACAGCCGGTGATGCGCCGCCAGCAAGGGCGGATCACCCTTCCGGCGCGGGCTCACGCCCGGCACGTCGATGGCGCGGCAGAAGTTGTCCAGCCGCGCCCTCGCCGCCACGGTCGTTGTCTCGTCGACAGGGCCGGCGGGGATCAGCCGTTCGACGGCGACCGGGACGTCGCAGTCCGGCAGATCGCCCGGCGACAGTTGCTCGCCCCTTCGCAGCTTGGCCGCCGCCTGCAGCTCCTTGAAGGTCACCCCGGTGACGGCGATCACCCCCTGCCACAGCTCGGCCGGGATGCTGTCGCGATCCCGCCAGGACCGCACCCGGTCCAGCTCATAGCCCAGCTTGCCCGCCAGCCCCCTGACGCCGCCGTCGTCGTCGATGACCGCCCGGTGGCTGCGGGGCCAGCCGCTCACCATTCCTCCCTCGGCGGCTCGCCGGCGGCCTGGAACCGGTCCCAGCCGGTCGCCTCGCGGCGCAACGGCGCCCGCGGCTCCAGCGCCTTGCGCTCCCAGGCCCGCACCCGGCGACCGGCTCTCTGCCGATGACCCTCGCAATAGACCCCGCGCCGGCTCTCCCGCTGACAGCCGCAGAACAGCTGCACGCCCCGGGCGTCCTCCGCCACCGGCCAGTGGCAATCCTCTTCGCCCAGCTCTTCCAGCCGCCGCATGCGGGCCGGCTCGATGACCAGCGGCGGCCGGCCATAGACCCGCGCCTGGGCCTCCAGCGTCTCGCCCCGCCGCCAGCCCAGCCGGGCCAGCTTGGCGCTGACCACCCCCTTGGCCACCCCCATGCGGCCGGCGATCAGCAGGTGCGACAGCCCGGCGTCGAACAGCAGGCGCAGCTGCTGCAGCCGCTCGCGCGGCCATTCGGCCCGGATGCGCCGTCCGAGGCCGGCGGCTGAGGGTTGCAAGGCAGGCGCGCGGGAACACCCCGCCGCGCCGGGATCGGCGGCGATCTGCATGGTCGGTCTCTCGAATTGAAGGTGGGGGGCCCGTCTGCCGGGCCGGATCAGGTCAGCGGCGACCGGTCAGCCAGGCGCGGCCGGGCGGCGCGCCGCCGCCCCGGCCAGGTCTTCCAGGCTGGCGTGGCCGCGCAGGACGATGGCCGCCCAGTAGCGGGGCGGGATCGAGTCCGCGCGCTTCCACTGATGAACGCGGCCGGCCGGGCACTTCAGCAACCGGGCCAGCCGTGAGGCGCCGCCCGCGACGGCGATGACGTCGCGATGGCTCCGATGGGGTTCTGTATCGGGCATGGACAGACTGTATGAAAAATACTGACGCGCCACAACCCCCATCTGTAGACGACATACAGGATTTAATGTAACTTTCCTACATGAGCCCGCCCGCCGACGCCGCCCCGCCCCATGCCGCTGCTGCTGAACGCCTTCGCCGGGCCCGCCGCGCCAAGGGCCTGGGCTCGGCCGCCGAGGCGGCCCGCACCCACGGCTGGAACCTCAACACCTACGCCAGCAACGAGAACGGCAACGCCAGCTTCTCCTTCCGCAAGGCCGAGGACTACGCCCGCGCCTTCGGGGTGCGGGCCGAATGGCTGTACGCCGGCAAGGGGACGATGAAGGCCAGACGCGCCGGCCTGCCGGTGCTGGGCAAGGTGGCGGCCGGGGCCGAGGCCCTGTTCGACGACGACTACGAGATGGGCGCCGCCGCCGACTGGCTGGACCCCATGGTCCCCGAGGACGGCATCGTCCTGATCGTCGACGGCGAGAGCATGATGCCCCGCTTCCGGCACGGCGAGCACCTGATCTTCGGCCGCCGCTACGACGACCCCACCCCCCTGGTCGGCCACGAGGTCATGGCCCGCCTGGCCGACGGCCGAAAGATGGTCAAGATCCTCCGCCGCGGCGCCGCCCCGGGGCTGTGGACGCTTGAGAGCATCAACACCCGTTTCAAGCCCATCGAGGACGTCGAACTGCTCTGGGCTTTGCCGTTCATGGGATTGCGGGTCTGAGCTTGTCGGACCAGGACGCCCGCTGGGTCGAGGCCTGGGCCCTCGAGGACGCCGGTCGGCGCGAGGAAGCCGAGACCATCTTTCGGGAACAGGCCGAGGCGGGCCATCTGTCCTCCATGGGCGCCCTGGCTAATCTGCTGACCGAAGACGAAGGGCCTCGTCGCCTTGAGGGCCTGGCCTGGTATCGCCGCGCCGCCCGGCTGGGCGACGGGAGCGCCGCCTGGAACTGCGCCATGACCTGGCGGATGAGCGACAACCGCCGCCGCTATCACCACTGGATCGCCCGCGCCGCCAAGCTCGGCTACGAGGAGGCGGCCATTGTCCTGGCCGAGATCGGCCGCCGCCGGCTGGCCGGCCGCCGCTGGCCCATGTTCAAGACCACGCTAAGCTGGATCGACCCCGAGGACATCGCCGACATGCTGCAGGCCTTCCTGAACGAGGCGGTGACGGCCGCCGAGGTGCGCGCCTGGGCCGACGGCGTGGCCTGCGGCGAGCTTCTGGCCACCCCCGAGCTGCGCGAACGCCGGCGGCTCAAACCGATCCTGGACGAATTGGCGACCGGCGAGATTACGCCGGCCCGCGCCCGGGAGCTGATCTTCGTCGCCGATGCGGAGTAGACCATGAGCAGAGGCAAGAGGTGGCGGCCACGCGTGGCGGCATTACTAGAGGCGCACCTCTTCGATGACACCTCTCAGCTCTTCCTCCCAAGCCTTTACCAGATGCACGACGTCATCGAGTGGCTCATCCGGGTGCGACGTGGTGCATAGAAAGCGGTCGGGATCGGATGCGTCTCCGACCACAAGCTCATCGATGATGTCTTCGATGCGTTCGGCCCCCGGCCCGACGATCGCCACCAGCGCAACCTGGTCACGGAGGCACTGTTCGACGAACTGATCGAGAAGCCCTTCGTCTGATAGTGGGGAATGCAGGATGATCTTCGCGGCCGCCATGGCTTGACCTTAGGGCCAGGACGAAAGACCGCAAACCACCCATCTTTGACGTTGGGAAAGTCGGCTTTGAGTTCGGCAACCGATCCGACCAAGGTGCGGAGCCGGTCACGTGAAGAAGCGGTCCGTCACGTGGGCAAGATGCTGAACGGTGGCAAGTCACAGCAAGCCGGTTCGGTCCGCTTCCCACCCATAGCTGACCGTCGGGTCATCCACCCCCCAAGCCCATCGCCAGCCCCCTCAACCGGCAGCGCCGCCAGCCACCGCCTCAGCGTCTTCGGACCCCGAAGCCGCACCACCTTCCCCTCATGCCCGCGAAGATGCGCCTCGGTCCGGGGACCCGGTCCCCGGTTCCAGCACAGGATGTAGCGGAAGAACTCGAGGTCGGAGCGTTCCGGGCATCCGTCCGCCACGGAGAGCACCTGATCTTCGGCCGCCGCTACGAGCTCGGCCCCGTCCGTGGGGTATGTACAACTCCGACACCCGCACGCTCCGGACCGCCGATCCAGCCCTTCTCAGGCGACGCGATCAGAAGGTGAAGGCGTGTTCATGCCATTGTCCGTCCTCGCTGTGCTTTGATGCCGAAACCCCGGACAGATGGGAAGGAACCGGATGTGGCTGCGGCTTCGGAAAACTGGCTGTTCAGGGCGCCCGGGGATATCGACCGGATCGAGGCCTGTTTCACGGGCTTGGCGTTCGGACCGCACCGCCACGACACCTATGCCGTCGGCGTGACCCTCGGGGGCGTTCAGAGCTTCGACTACCGCGGTGAGACCCGTCACTCGCTGCCGGGACAGCTGGTCGTGCTTCATCCAGACGAGCGCCACGATGGTCGTTCCGGTGATGACCAGTCCTTCCGCTATCGGACGGCCTATATCCGACCGAGGGATATCCAGGATGTCCTGGGCGGCCGGACGCTGCCGTTCATCGAAG
Organism: Caulobacter sp.; assembly: GCA_032122215.1. Lineage (GTDB taxonomy): Bacteria > Pseudomonadota > Alphaproteobacteria > Caulobacterales > Caulobacteraceae > Caulobacter. Next base: position 1,595 of record JAUMCZ010000231.1, on the reverse strand, counting down.
GAGGGCTCTCGGCCGATCCGAGGCTGGCGGCCGCCGTCAACACCCTGCTGGCGGACTATGGCAGTCCGTTGTCTCAACTCGAATATCAGGACGCCCTCGTCGAGATCGCGGGCGCGCTCGAGGCCGCCTCCGGCGGTGTCGGCCTGATCCGGCGCACCAACCGGGAAGCCGCGAGGTTGGCCCGTGAGTATATGGATTCCTGCCTGGACGAGACCTTTTCCCTGCGGGAGCTGGAGCTGGCGACCGGCCATGATCGCTGGCAGCTGTCGCGAGACTTTCGCGCCATGTTCGGCTGCAGCCCCTATCGGTACCTGCTCCTGCGCCGCCTGGAAAAGGCGCGCGGCCTTCTGATGGAGAGGCTGCCTGGCGCAGACGTGGCGGCCGCCTGCGGTTTCGCCGACCAGAGCCATTTCGGCCGCCAGTTCCGACAGACCTACGGCCTTGCGCCGATGGCTTGGCTGAACGCCATCATCACGCCCGCGCACGATCGTTCTATCCGCATCTGACGCGGTTGGCCTACGCAGGCCCATGAACTCGAAAACGATCTTCTCGACCGAACCTCACAAAGGCTGGCTTCCCTGGGGAATCCTCGCACCCTTTCTGTTCATCGCCTTTGTCATCGCCTCCGTCCTGATACCCTCGCCCTGGCTGAGAAGCCTCGGGCTGGAAGATGCAAAGGGCGGTCCGATCGGCCTTAACGGCATGTACGCCTTCCTTCTGGTCGCGTTTGCCCTCAATGGCCTGATGGTTCTCGCCTGGATCTGGCTGGTCGAGCGCCGTCCGCTGACGACTGTCGGCCTGACCGGCCCGGCGCCCCTGACGACCCTGTTTCGGGGTCTGTTGATCGGATGCGTGACCATCTCGGCGGTCGTCGCCTCCATTGGCTTCGCCGGCGGCTATCAGTTGGCCGGATTCGGGCCAGCGCTGTCCTCGCCGAGCGCTCTCGGCAGCATGGTGCTCCTGCTGCTGTGCTTCGCGGTCCAGGCCGGAGTCGAGGAATTCATGTTCCGCGGTTGGCTGTTGTCGGTCGTGACCCGCAAATGGGGCCAGCTGGCAGGCGTGGTGGCCACGACCCTGGTCTTCACCTTCCTGCACTGGTCCCCGGGACAGGCCTGGCAGGACATGTTGAGCTCAGTCCTGTTCTCGGTTTTCGCCTGCCTATGGGCGATCCGGGCGGGAAACATCTGGGGGGTGATGGGCTGGCACATCGGCTGGAACTGGTTGCTGTCGATCGGGTTCGAACTGCCGGTCACCGGCTTTGTGATCGACTTGCCGGCCCTGATTGTCCGATTGATTCCGCAGGGTTCGGACCTGCTGACGGGCGGCGATACGGGGCCTGAAGGCAGCTGGATCTGCAGCGCCCTCTTCCTGGTCGGGATCGCGTTCCTCCTACGGCCGCGCAAGACCTGACGACCGAACGGCGCCGGTCAGGGTGCAGCGCGCTCCAGCGCCCTCGGCCCCCGAAGATGCGCCGCCGTCCGGGGGCCCGGCCCCCGGTTCAGGAGCGGGATGTAGCGTAAGAACGCCAGGTCGAAGCGTTCCGGGGGGCCGTCCGCCACGAGCACCTGATCTTCGGCCGCCGCTACGACGCCCCC
>JAUMCZ010000230.1:0-24843 GCA_032122215.1 Caulobacter sp. | reverse complement strand
CGCGCATGCCCAAAATCAGGGGGCGGGCGGTTTCCGCTTGCGTCACGCAAGGGTATCGAACGATTGTTTGAACCAAGAAAAGAACAATCAATCGAGGAAACACCGGTCATGGCCATCGACTTCGAAATCCCGGCGGAAGCCAAGGCAGTCCGCGAAAAGGTCCGTCAGTGGGTCGCCGATGAATGCATCCCGGCCGAGAAGCTGATCCACGACAAGGACAGCTACAAGTCCGTCCTCGCCGACCTGCGCACCAAGGCGCGGGCGCAAGGCCTGTGGCTTCCCTTCATCCCCACCGAATACGGCGGCATGGGCCTCGGCCCGCTGGCCAACGCCCTGGTGCAGATGGAGCTGGGCAAGAGCCATCTGGGCGCCCTCAGCATGAACAGCCAGGGGCCCGATGACGCCACCATGCTGACCCTGCTGGCCCACGGCACCGAGTACCAGAAGGAGAAGTTCCTCAAGCCGCTGCTGAACGGTGACAAGCGGGTCTGCTACTCGATGACCGAGAAGGCCGCCGGCGCCGACGCCACCGGCATGCAGACCACGGCCGTCAAGGACGGCAACTCCAACTACATCCTCAATGGCGAGAAGTGGTTCTCGAGCGCCGCCAGCGCCGCCGACATCGCCGTGGTCATGGCCAGGACCGACCCCGACGCGCCCCGCCACCAGCGCTTCTCGACCTTCATCGTCGAGCTGCCTGACCCCGGCTACCGCATCATCCGCGACATCGGCACCATGGCCGCCGAAGGCCCGCTCAGCCACATCATGGGCGGCGGCCACAGCGAGATCGCCATCGAGAACCTGGTCGTGCCGGCCGAGAACCTGCTGGGCGGGGAAGGGCAGGGCTTCAACATGGGCCAGCACCGCCTGGCCTACGGCCGCCTGCGCCACGGCATGCACAACGTCGCCATGGCCCAGCGGGCCCTCGACATGGCGACGGAACACGTCGTCACCCGCGAGACCTTCGGCAAGAAGCTAAAGGACCGTCAGGGCGTCCAGTGGATGCTCGCCGACTGCGCCAGCGAGCTCTACATGGCCCGGCTGATGCTGATCCACATCGCCTACAAGGCCGAGAAGGGCATGGACCTCCGCCAGGAAAACTCCATCGCCAAGGTCTTCCTGGCCCACATGGTGCACAAGGTGGTCGATACGGCGATCCAGCTGCACGGCGCGCTCGGCTACTCCACCGACCTGCCGCTGGCCCGCTGGTACACGCATATCCGTTCGCAACGGCTGGTCGATGGGCCGGATGAGGTCCACCGCTGGACGGTCGGTCGCAATGTCATCAAGGCCTACGAGCGCGATGGCACGACGGCGGCGGCGGCCGGTGGGGATATTCTGTAGCCACCGACGTTGCGTGCTTCGACACGCGGTCTGCGACCGCTGCTCAGCATGACTGACTTTTGTGGACCTCACTCAAGTTCGTCATCCTGAGCAGTCCGCGCAGTGGGCGTGTCGAAGGACGCACTCTGCTCGTCCAATCCCTCGAGAGCGTGCGCCATGCCCGAACCCATCCTCGACCCCGACCTGCCGATCATCGATCCGCACCACCACCTGTGGGACCGCACGGCGCTGCTGCCCGTGCTCCCGCCGCCGACCCACGGTTTCGAGCAGATCATCCGCCGGGTCCCCCGCTACCTGCTCGACGAGCTGCTCACCGACTTGGGCGCCGGCCATAACGTCATCGCCACCGTCTACATGGAGTGCGGCGCCTTCTATCGACCGGACGGCCCGGCCCATCTGAAACCGGTCGGCGAGATCGAGGCGGTGAATGGTCTGGCCGCCATTGCCGACAGCGGCGTCTACGGCACCGCCAAGCCGAACGCCGGCATCGTCGGCCACGCCGACCTGACTCGCGGCGCCGCGGCCCGCGAGACGCTGGAAGCCGAAATCGCCGCCAGCCATCGCTTCCGGGGCATCCGCCACAGCGCCAGCCACGACCCCGATAGCGGCGTGCTGGGCCCCCTGGTCCGCCAGCCGGCCGGTCTCTACCTGGACAAGACCTTCCGCGAAGGCTTCGCCCAGCTGGCCCCCCTCGGCCTCTCCTTCGACGCCTGGCTGCTGGAGCCTCAGCTCCCTGATCTCATCGACCTGGCCCGCGCCTTCCCGGACACCCGGATCGTCCTCGACCACGTCGGCACCCCGCTCGGCATCGCCAGCTACACGGGCCGCCGTGAGGAGCGCTTCGACATCTGGCGGAGCAACATCCGCAAGCTGGCCGAGCTGCCGAACGTTGCGGTGAAGCTGGGCGGCCTGGCCATGGTCTTCCCGGGCTTCGCCTCCTGCCTGTCGGATGAACCGGCGCCCTCAGAGCAGCTGGCGGCCGAATGGGGTCCCTACCTCGAGACCTGCATCGAGGCCTTCGGGCCGGAGCGCGGCATGTTCGAGAGCAACTTCCCGGTCGATATCCTGTCTTGCAGCTACGCCACCCTGTGGAACGCCTTCAAGGTCTTCGCCAAGAACTATTCGGCGGACGAGAAGACGGCGCTTTTCAGCGGCACGGCGGCGAAAGTCTACCGGCTCGACCTGTAGATCGCCTCTCCCAAAGGGAGAGGTCGGTCCGCCACCGGCGGACCGGGTGAGGGGGTACGGTCTGACCCGACCAGGCGCGGTGGCGACGCCGCGATCTAGCCTGCGAAAGCGTAACCCCTCACCCGGACCTGCTGCGCAGGCCCGACCTCTCCCTATGGGAGAGGTATTCGACGGCCTTCCCCGACTCCCTCCACTCCGCTACATCGACCGTCCATGACCACCGATGACGTCCTCGAGGAATTCCGCGCCGCCGGCGCCCTGCGCGAAGGCCACTTCGTGCTCTCCAGCGGCCTGCACAGCCCTGTCTTCCTGCAGAAGAACCTGGTCTTCGCCCAGCCCGACCGCTGCGCCCGGCTCTGCAAGGCGCTCGCGGACAAGATCGTCGCCGCTGTCGGCAAGCCTGACCTCTGCATCTCGCCCGCCGTCGGCGGCATCATCCCGGGTTACGAAACTGCCCGCCAGCTGGGCGTCACCTCGCTCTACGTCGAGCGCGAAGGCGGTGAGTTCAAGCTGCGCCGTGGCTTCCAGGTCGAGCCGGGCGACCGTGTCGTCATGGTCGAGGACATCGTCACAACCGGTCTCTCCAGCCGCGAGTGTATCGCCGCCATCAACGCGGCCGGGGCCACCGTCATCGCGGCGGCCTGCATCGTCGATCGCTCCGGCGGCAAGGCCGATGTCGGCGTGCCGCTGATCGCTCTGGCCACCCTGGATGTCCCGGCCTATCCGGCCGACGCCCTGCCGCCCGAACTGGCGGCCATCCCGGTGCAGGACCCGGGCAGCCGACGTCTGTCGAAGTAGGACGCTTCTCCAACGCTGCCCGAACTGAAGATGAATATGTCTAGACATATAGTTTTCCTTCAGTTTGCCGCCCCGGTTCGATAGCCGTCGACCGTAGCCCGCGCTGACCTCCTGGCGACCCACAAAGACAGGCAACCGACCTACGGGGCACCTACAGTCCAGGCTACAGTTGCTGCGGGCCGACCTACGGGCGTCTCCAGTAAAATCAATCGCTTGCATGACCGGTCGAGCCCTTTCGGCCCTTGCCCCCAACGTCGCCGTGTTAAACTGTAGGTCGCTTCGATCCGGTGCGGCGCGCGGCCAACCCTTCCACCCGCCGGCGCCCCGCCCTAAGTAACCGGTTCAAACGACGGAACCAGCGACCATGGCCCTGCGCCCAACGCCCCTGCGACTTGGCGTCAACATCGATCACGTCGCCACCATCCGCAACGCGCGGGGGGCCAGCTATCCGGAGCCCACCCGGGCGGCGGAGATCGCGCTCATGGCCGGGGCAGACGGCATTACCGCTCACCTGCGCGAGGACCGCCGCCACATCTCCGACGCCGACATCGACGCCCTGGCCGACCTCTGCCGCAAGCGCGGCAAGCCGCTGAACTTCGAGATGGCGGTCACCGACGATATGGTCGCCATCGCCCTGGCCCACCGACCGCACGCCGCCTGCCTCGTGCCTGAACGCCGCGAGGAGGTCACCACCGAAGGCGGCCTCGACGTGGTGCGGGGCGGTAACCGCGTCCGCGACGCCGTCCAGACCCTGCGCGCCGCCGGCAGCCGCGTCTCCCTGTTCATCGATCCCGACCCGGCCCAGATCATCGCCAGCGCCGAGACCGGGGCCCAGGTCATCGAATTGCACACCGGCGCCTTCTGCGACGCGGCCCGGGCCGGCGAGCATGAGCGCGCCGCCGCCATCCTCGCCCGTCTGACCGCCGGCGCCGCCCAGGCCGCGAACCTCGGCCTCGAGGTTCACGCCGGTCACGGCATCGACTACGCCACCGTCGCGCCCGTCGCCGCTATCCCCGAACTGGCCGAGCTCAACATCGGCCACTTCCTGATCGGCGAGGCCATCTTCGTCGGCCTGGGCGAGGCCATCCAGCGGATGCGCCGCCTCATGGACGCCGCCCGGGCCCAGGCGGAGCAGGCCGCGTGATCATCGGCCTGGGTTCCGACCTCTGCGACATCCGCCGTATCGAAAAGACCCTGGCCCGCTTCGGCGACCGCTTCGTCCAGCGCCTGTTCACCGAGACCGAGCAGGCCAAGTCCGACCGTCGCAAGGACCGCGCCGCTTCCTACGCCAAACGGTTCGCCGCCAAGGAGGCCTGCGCCAAGGCGCTGGGCACCGGGGTTCCCCGCCGCGGGGTCCACTGGCGGGACATGGGCGTGGTCAACCTGCGCTCGGGCGCTCCGACCATGGCCCTCACCGGTGGCGCGGCTGAACGGCTCGCCCGGATCATTCCAGCGGGCTATGTGCCCCGCATCCACGTCACCCTGACCGATGATCATCCCTATGCGCAGGCCTTCGTCATCATCGAGGCCCTGACGCCGGAAGAAGTCGCCGCCGTTACGCCATGAACGCGAACTAACGGGCGCTCCGCTTGCTCCCGTAGTAAAGCGCGTCTAACCAGTCCCGCTGGGCTTTAGCCTCAGTCTTTCAAGAGAATCACGCGCCGATGACCGACGCCACCGTGACCGACGCCACCGGCCCCGAGGACAAGCCGCCGCCGACCTTCATCCAGGAGGTCGTCGAGATCGCCAAGACGGTCGCCTATGCGCTGCTGATCGCGCTGGTGCTGCGGATCTTCCTGTTCCAGCCGTTCACGATCCCGTCGGACAGCATGGAGCCGAACCTGCTCCACGGCGACTACATCATCGTCAACAAGTTCTCCTACGGTTACTCGAAGCACTCCGTCCCGCTCAGCCCGCCGTTGTTCAAGGGGCGCGTCTTCGCCTCCAAGGCCAAGCGCGGCGATATCGTCGTCTTCAAGCTGCCGGCCGACAACAAGACCGACTACATCAAGCGGGTCGTCGGCGTGTCGGGCGACCGGATCCAGGTCCGTGGCGGTGTGCTGTATGTCAACGAAAAGCCGCTGCCCAACGTCCAGGTGACCCGCGACGACGCCGCCGACATGGACCGCGTCCGGCGTCAGGAAACCAGCTACGACACCAGGACCTACGTCACCTACGCCGGCGCCGAGTATGGCTACGTCAACAACACCGGCGTCTTTCTGGTGCCCCAGGGCCACTACTTCATGATGGGCGACAACCGCGACAACTCGCTGGATAGCCGCGTCGAGCCCAACTACGCCGCGCCCCGCCAGGGCGGCGTCGGCTTCGTGCCGGCCGAAAACCTGGTCGGCAAGGCCCAGATCATCCTGCTCAGCTGGTATCCGCCGTCCGATCCCTATGAGACCGGCAAGCGCCACGAAGGGGCCTCGCTGTTCAAGCCCTGGACCTGGTTCACCGAAGCCCGCCCGAGCCGGTTCTTCCGCATCCTCAAATGATGACCGGGCTCGCATGAACGCCCGTGTCCTGGCTGTCGAGGCGCTGGAACGCCGCATCGGCCACACCTTCGCTGACCGCGATCTGCTGGAACGGGCCCTGACCCACTCCAGCGTCGGCGACGGCGCCATCAAGGTGCGCCACAACGAACGGCTCGAGTTCCTGGGCGACCGGGTGCTCGGCCTGCTGGCTTCCGAACGCCTGCTGGCGCTGTACCCGGAGGCCAAGGAGGGCGAACTCAGTCCACGCCTGGCCAACCTCGTCAACGGCAAGGCCTGCGCCCGCGTCGGACGCCGGCTGGAACTGGGCGCCGCCCTGCGGATGAGCGGCTCGGCGACCAAGATGGGTGTGCGCGAGAATGACGGCGCGCTCGGCGATGCCGTCGAGGCGCTGATGTCGGCCCTCTACATCGATGGCGGGCTCGAAACCGCCCGCTCGTTCTTCCTCGCCGCCTGGGCCGACGAGTTCGATCATCTGGAGGCCCCGCGCTCCAAGGACGCCAAGACCCGGCTGCAAGAATGGGCCATGAGCCTGCGCCTGCCGATCCCCACCTACACCGTCGTCGAACAGTCGGGACCGGCCCATGCGCCGCGTTTCATTGTGGAGGTGTCCGTACGGGGCTATGAGAGCGAACGCGGGGAAGGGGGCTCTCGGCGCGAAGCGGAAAAGGCTGCGGCGTTGATCATGCTGCTTAAACAGGAAGGCAAAGCATGACCCGGGCAGGTTTCGTCGCCATTATCGGCGCGCCCAACGCTGGCAAGTCCACCCTCACCAACCGGCTGGTTGGCGCCAAGGTGTCCATCGTCACTCAAAAGGTTCAGACCACGCGCTTTCCGGTGCGCGGCGTCGCCATGGCCGGCGAGGCGCAGATCATCCTGCTCGACACGCCCGGCATCTTCACCCCCCGCCGCAAGCTGGACCGCGCCATGGTCCGCAGCGCCTGGGCCGGGGCCGACGACGCCGACGCCGTGGTGCACCTGGTCGATGTCCAGGCAGAACTGGCCGTGCAGGACAAGACCGCCAAGCCCGCTGACAAGCGCGGCGTCATCGACGTCCAGACCATCATCGAGAACCTGCAGGGTTCGAAGAAGAAGGTCATCCTGGCGCTGAACAAGATCGACGGCGTCAAGCGCGAGCGGCTGCTGGCCGTCTCCCAGGCCCTGTTCGAGACCGGCGTCTACACCGAGGTCTTCATGATCAGCGCCGCCGACGGCAATGGCGTCGACGACCTGAAGGCCCGCATGGCCGAACTGATGCCGGAGGGCCCCTGGCTCTATCCGGAGGACCAGACGGCCGACATCCCGGCCCGCCTGTTGGCCGCCGAGATCACCCGCGAGAAGCTCTACCTGCGCGTCCACGAGGAACTGCCCTACGCGGCCAGCGTCGATACGGTGGCCTTCGAGGAAAAGCGCGACGGCTCGGTCCGTATCGAACAGACCATCTATGTCGAGCGCGAGGGCCAGCGGGCCATCGTCATCGGCAACAATGGCCAGACGCTGAAGTGGATCGGACAGAAGAGCCGCGAGGAACTGGCCGAACTGTTCGAACGCAAGGTCCACCTGTTCCTGCACGTCCGGGTTCGCGAGAACTGGGCCGAGGAACGTGAGGCCTATTCGGCCATGGGGCTGGATTTCGACGTCTAGTGCGTCCTTCGACACGCCCGCGATGCGGGCTGCTCAGGATGACTGACGGTGGTGCAGGTTCAAGAAGTTAGTCATGTTGAGCAGCGGCCGCAGGCCGCGTGTCGAAGCACGCACCCAAGGCAGGGCCATTCATGCGTCTCCTCCTCCTGATCCTTGCGTTGCTTGCAACGCCGGCCATGGCCCAGCCGGCCGATCCCGTGCCTGCGATCAACGCCACGCTGGATGCGGTGCACGACGCCGCCTCGAAGGCCGACGGCAAACGCTACTTCGGCCTCTATTCGAAGGACGCCATCTACATCGGCACCGACGCCGCCGAACGCTGGACGATCGCAGAGTTCCGGGCCTACGCCGAACCCTACTTCGCCAAGGGCAAGGGCTGGACCTACAGGCCCCGCGAGCGCCACGTCGTCGTCACCGACAACCCCTGCCGATGCCTCGCCTGGTTCGACGAACTGCTGGATAGCGAAAGCTACGGGACCAGCCGGGGCACGGGCGTGATGGTGCTGGAAGGCGGCCAATGGAAGGTCGCCCAATACGCCCTGACCTTCCCGATCCCCAACGACCTGGCGCACGGCTTCACCGACCAGATCAAGGCGTTCGAGGCCAAGGCGAAGACGCCTCAGCCTTAGCGCCTAGGCAGCGGGTCGACAGGCCGTCTGCAAGCGCTCCATGGCCAGCAGGACCGGCGTGCCTTCCGACAGACTGTCGAAGGCGATGATCAGCTTGCCGGCGGCCAACCCACCGACGATGAGAAGGCGAGCGCCACCCGCCACCTTGCTCAGTTCGAGGCGCGTCACAGTCTGCCAATCGACGGTAATCAGCGCAGACTCTTTGGAGAGCCGGCTCTCGCACCGTTCGCCGAGGACGCTGTCGATCCGGATCGGTTCGCTTTCCAGTTCCGCCATGCGGCCTTTGGCGAAAGCCCGCTCGATGAGGCTGTGGTCATTGGCGGACGCGCCCAGGCAGGCCACCGCCGCGATCAGAACCGCTGCTTGTTTCAAGGCCTCGCCTCTACCCGTCTCACAAGGTATCCCCTTCGCATGGAATGGGAAGATGAAGGCTACATCCTGTCGGCGCGGGCCCATGGCGAGTCCGGAGCCATCGTCGATCTGCTGACCGAACGCCACGGCCGCCAGGCAGCGCACGTGGCCGGCGGCTCATCCCGTCGCCTGAAGTCCGTGCTCCAGCCCGGCGCCAAGGTCCTGGCCGCCTACCACGCCCGCGTCGAGGGCCAGCTGGGCTCGGCCCGGATCGAGCCGATCGGGGAGGGGCCTTCCGAACTGTTCGACGACCGGACGGCCCTGGCCGGGCTTGCCGCTGCCGCCGCCGTGGCGGCCGGAGCCCTGCCGGAACGCGAGCCGCACCCCGGCGCCTTCCATGCCTTCGACGCCCTGATCGGCGTCCTGTCGATCCCTGATGTCTGGCCCGCTGTGTTCGTGCAGTTCGAGGCTGGACTGCTCAGCGAAATGGGCTTCGCCCTCGACCTGACCAAATGCGCCTCGACCGGGGTCAGCGAGGATCTGGTCTGGGTCAGCCCGCGCACCGGCCGCGCCGTTTCCCGGGCGGCGGGCGAGCCCTACGCCGACCGCCTGCTGCCGCTTCCGCCCTTCATGCTGTCGCCGCGCAACGGCCTGAACGACGGCGACATCCGCGCCGGTTTCGACCTGACAGGCCACTTCCTCGAGCAGTATGTGTTCGGCCCGCTCAACAAGCCGCTTCCCCCCGCGCGCGTCTGGCTTTTGGAGCGACTCTCCGACGCTGGGCGGCTATGAAGCCTCCCCCCGCGCGGGCCGGGGCCCTAAGGTAAGCCCGACTGATTCTGGACCGATATGACTGTTCACACACCTCCGCCCGGTGACGGCGACCGTATCCTCGACGAGCCGCTGACCGAGGCCCTCTCGCGGCGCTATCTGGCCTATGCCCTGTCGACCATCACGGGCCGGGCGCTGCCCGACGTGCGCGATGGGCTGAAGCCGGTTCACCGCCGCATCCTGTATGCGCTGCACGAGATGCGCCTCAACCCCGGCGCCGCCGCCCGCAAGTGCGCCAAGGTGGTCGGTGAGGTGATGGGTAACTTCCACCCGCACGGCGACCAGGCCATCTATGACGCCCTCGTGCGTCTGGCCCAGGACTTCAGCCAGCGCTACCCGCTGGTCGACGGCCAGGGCAACTTCGGCAACATCGACGGCGATAACGCCGCCGCCATGCGCTACACCGAATGCCGGATGACCCAGGCGGCCTCGGTGCTGCTCGAAGGCATCGACGAGAATGCGGTCGATTTCAAACCGACCTACGACGGCCAGGACGAAGAGCCGGTCGTTCTTCCCGCCGGCTTTCCGAACCTGCTGGCCAACGGCTCCAGCGGCATCGCCGTCGGCATGGCCACCTCGATCCCGCCGCACAACGCTGGCGAACTGATCGACGCCTGTCTTCTGCTTCTGCAACGCCCTGAAGCCACCACCGCCGACCTGATGGAACGGGTGAAGGGCCCCGATTTCCCGACCGGGGGCATCATTGTCGAGCCCCAGCATTCCCTGCTCGAAACCTTCGAGACCGGCCGCGGCGGCGTGCGCCTGCGGGCCCGCTGGCACAAGGAAGAGACCGGCCGCGGGACCTATCTGATCGTCGTCACCGAGGTGCCCTACCAGGTGAAGAAGGCCGAACTGGTCGAGGGCCTGGCCGAACTGATCGAGAACAAGAAGGCTCCGCTGCTCGGCGACGTACGCGACGAGAGCGCCGAGGACGTGCGCCTGGTGCTCGAGCCCAAGACCCGTAACGTCGAGCCTGAAGTCCTGATGGAGAGCCTGTTCAAGCTCTCCGACCTGGAGGTCCGCTTCCCGGTCAACATGAACGTGCTGGATCGCGGCACGCCGAAGGTGATGGGTCTCAAGGCCATCCTGAAGGCCTTCCTCGACCATCGCCGCGAAGTGCTGGTCCGCCGGGCCCGTTTCCGGCTGGACAAGATCGAGGCGCGGCTGCACGTCCTGGACGGCCTGCTGATCGCCTACCTCAATCTCGATGAGGTGATCCGCATCGTCCGCTACGAGGACGAGCCGAAACAGAAGCTGATCGCCGCCTTCGACCTGTCCGAGATCCAGGCCGACGCCATCCTCAATACCCGCCTGCGCCAATTGGCCCGGCTGGAGGAGATGGAGATCCGCCGCGAGCATGCCGAACTGGCCGAAGAGCGCGACGGCATCGTCGCCATGCTGGCCAGCGAAGCGGCCCAGTGGAAACTGGTCGGCGCCGGTCTTGCCGCCATGCGTGACGTCGTCGGTGTCGGCACCGAGGTCGGCCGCCGCCGGTCCGACTTCGCCGAAGCCCCGACCATCGATGTCGAGGCGGCGTCCGAGGCCTTCATCCCGCGCGAGCCGATCACCGTCATCCTGTCGGACAAGGGCTGGATCCGCGCCGCCAAGGGCCGGGTCGAGGATCCTTCCGAGCTGAAGTTCAAGGAGGGCGACAAGCTCGGCTTCCTGGTCCCGGCCGAGACGACCGACAAGCTGCTCATCTTCGCCTCCGACGGCCGCTTCTTCACCCTCGACTGCTCCAAGCTGCCGAGCGCGCGGGGCCATGGCGAGCCGCTCCGGCTGATGGTCGACCTCGACGACAAGGTGAAGATCATCGACGTCTTCCCGCACAAGGCCGGCCGCAAGCGCATCCTGGCCTCGAAAGAGGGCTACGGCTTCATCATGCCCGAGGACGAGGCCCTGGCCTTCCGCCGGGCCGGCAAGCAGGTCTTGAACGGCGCGGCCATCGTCTCGCTGGAAGTGACCGGCGACCAGATGGCGGTGGTCGGCGACAACGGCAAGATCCTGATCTATCCGCTTGAAGAGCTTCCGGAAATGTCGCGCGGCAAGGGCGTCAAGCTGCAGTCCTACCGCGAGGGCGGCCTGCGCGACGCCATGGTCTTCAATGCCGAGACGGGCGCCGCCTGGATCGACGCCGGCGGCCGCAACCGCGACTGGCCCGACTGGAAGGACTGGGTCGGCCGCCGCGCCGGGGCCGGCAAGCTGGCCCCCAAGGGCTTCCCGACCAGCAAGAAGTTCCGGCCGCGCTAGACCCGGAAGAGGGGATACGTTGAGTCAACGTATCCCCGTTTGCCTTACCCGCCGACCAGCTTGCTCATCGCCTCGAGATATCGCCCGAACGCCGCCCGTCCCTCGGGCGTGATCCGGGCCTGGGTCAGGGGCTTGAGGCCCACGAAGCTCTTCTCGATGGCGACATAGCCGGCGTCCTGCAGTTTGCGCAGGTGGATCGACAGGTTGCCTTGCGTCGCCTCCAGCACCGTCTTGAGCTCGGTGAAGTCGGCAACCTCGGCGTCGGCCAGATAGGCCATGATCCCCAGACGCAGACGCCCGTGGATGACCTCGTCGATGCCGCCGATGTCGAACTTTGGCATCAGGCGCCCTTGCCCCGCGCCATGGCGATGCCGGGCAGCATCATGAACAGGAACAGGCACAGGCCGCAGATGAGGATATAGACCACCTGGCCGCGTGTCAGGCCCATCAAGGCGGCGCTGACCATCCAGCCGAGCGCCGTGCCGAGCATCCACAGCTTCCTGCGCAGTTGCCAGGCGGCATACCAGGCCCCGCCCAGCACGGCGAAGACCACCGCCGGATAGAACAGCCAGATGCGGAAGTCGCCCGACTGGAGGTAGGGCGGCAGGAAGATGATCAGGAACACCAGGTTGATCATGCCGGTGGCGCTGAAGAAGGCAGAGACGGCGCGTCCCGTCGTGCCCTGCGGCTTGAGGTCCTTGCCGACCCGGATGATAGAAACGGTCAGGTAGATCAGGAACAGCACCGTCGGGCCGGCCAGGAACAGCAGAGTGACCGGGCCTGGCGAGTTGAAGCCCAGAATCTGGGCCCCATGGAACAGGCACTGCACGCCGTAGAGAAAACCGCCGGCGGCGAACAGTCGGCCGGTAAAGCGCCAGACCTCCCCGGAGTCGTCACCCCCGATCAGGGTCTTCAGATAGGCGAGGTCTTCGCGGGCGGAGTCGGTGTCGGTCATCAGGCGATTCCTTGTTGAGTCGGGGCCTGCGTTTGAACCTGAGGCTTCGCACGCCACGGGATGCGGCGTCCATTGAGCAGCCAGCCCAGGTGCGTGTGGCGGACCAGCAGCTCGTAGGTGATCAGGGCCGGGGCCGTGGTCCCGGCCAGGACCAGGGCGTACTTGATCGGCCAGGCCAGCGGCACATCGCTCAGGGCGACCTGCAGGGCCATGACGATCGGAATGTGGACGATGTAGACCCAGTAGCTGGCGTCGGCGATGTATCGCCGTACAGGGCTGTGGCCGGACAGGAAGGTCAGGGCCGCGCCGATCAGGCCGAAGGTCCAGGTCCAGACGGCCAGGGCATAGAGGGCGCTGAATGCGGCTCGCAGGCCATCGTCGGTCAGTCTGGTGGGGATGGGCGTGCCCCGCACCATCAGGTAGGCGGCCGTGGTGGCGAAGATGGCGGTGGCCAGTTGCAGCGGCCAGCGGCGTGTAAAGGCCTGGATCAGGCCTTCCTGCCGCTGCAGCAGCCAGCCGAAGGTGAAAGCGATGCCATAGGCGGTGGCGGCGATGGCGCCCGGGATCAGCGACTGGTCCGGGGTCGGAATGCCGACCCAGGCCATCAGGTCCGGCTTCAGCCACAGGGCCAGGGCGACGGGCGCCGCCAGCAGCACCGGTCCCGCGATGCTGCGGGTCAGGAAACGGGTCAGGCCATCGACCAGCCGGGCCACATGGCCGCCGCGGTCCAGCAGCTTGCCGATGCCGCGCAGGATCAGCATGGCCGGGTAGAAGAGCAGCAGCACCCACAGGAACCACAGATGGGTCAGGGGAAACGCGGTTGGCGTGATGGCCGGCGGCGGCGGGGCGTTCTTGGGCAGGCCGCCCATCGTCTCGATGGTGTTCCAGACCAGCACCGCGATGATGCCTGTCAGCACCATCGGCCAGAAGATGGCCAGCGGCGCGGCGATGCGTTTCAGCCGATCAACGATGAAGCCCCCGACCCCGCGCCGCTCCAGAAGCAGGCGGCCGAAGTATCCCGCGATCAGGAAAAAGACCGTCATCCGGAAGATGTGCAGGGTGAAGAAGGTCACCGCCAGGACCTCACTGCGCTGGTCGTCCATGACGATCCAGGCTTGCGGGCCGGGCAGGAAGGACATGCTGGCGTGGAAGGCCACGCCCAGCAGCAGGGCAAATCCCCGGACGGCGTCCAGGGCGTGCAGGCGTTCGGTCGGCGCCGGGGTCATAGCGAAAGCTCCAGGGACGCCCCTCCGGCGTCGTGCAAAAGGCTTTTAGCAGACAGGTTTAAAATGTAAACCTGTCTACTCAAGCCGTGACCTCTTGCTGCTTCCTGAACGGCGGTTACTCTCCTGTCCAAAGCCGCAAAGGCATACGGGGCAAGGGGTTGGCGATGACGTTCAGGAAATCACTGCTGGCGGCCCTGGCCGTCGGCGCGCTGCTGGCTGGCCAGATCGCCACGCCGGTGCTGGCCCAAGCCAAGGCCGCCACCGCGCCGGCCAGGCCCGAATCGCTCGGCTTTTCCTCCGAACGCCTCGCCAAGCTCGACGCCAGCATGAAGGCGCTGGTCGATGCGGGGGCCGTGCCGGGCGTGGTCACCTACATCGCCCGTCACGGCAAGGTCGTGCACCAGTCCATCTACGGCAAGGCGGACATGGCCACCGGGGCGCCGCTGAAGGAAGACACGATCTACCGGATGTACAGCCAGACCAAGCCGGTCACCGGCGTGGCGATGATGATCCTGTTCGAGGAGGGGCGCTGGAAGCTCGACGAGCCGGTGACCAGGTACGTGCCGGAATTCAAGAATCTGCAGGTCTACAAGGGCGTCGACGCCAAGGGTCAGCCGATCCTGGAGCCGATCACGCGGCCCCCGACGATGCGCGAGATCATGAGTCATACGGCGGGCTTCGCCTATGGCCTGACCACCGACAACCCGGTCGACAAGGCCTATCGGGACTCCGGCCTGCTGGGCTCGAAGGATCTGCAGGAGGTGATGACCCAGGCCAGCAAGCTGCCGCTGGCCAGCCAGCCGGGCGAGGCGTGGCGCTATTCCATCGCCGTCGATATCCAGGGCTACATCGTCGAGAAACTGTCGGGCCAGTCACTGCCTGACTTCATGGAAAGCCGCATCTTCAAGCCGCTCGGCATGAAGGATACCGCCTTCTACGTGCCGGAGTCCAAGCGGCCGCGGCAGGCCGGCCTCTACATGTACGACCGGGTGAAGCGCGCCGTCGTTCCGGCTGATGGCTTCATGGTGCTGGACGTTTCCAAACCGCCGACGGCGGCCAACGGTGGCGGCGGTCTGGTGTCGACGCTCGGCGACTACGCCCGCTTCGCCCAGATGCTGGGCAATGGCGGCGAACTGGACGGCGTACGCATTCTAAGCCCGTCGACGGTCAAGCTGATGGCCGCAAACCATCTGACCGACGCCCAACTGGCCAAGCAGCCGCTGGGTCCCGGCGTCGGTTTCGGCCTCGACTTCGGCGTGGTCATGGACCCGGCGGCGGCGGGCACGCCGGCCGGGAAGGGGACCTACAGCTGGGGCGGGGCGGCCGGCACCTGGTTCTGGGTCGATCCGGAGAACGACGTGGTGGTGCTGGGCATGATCCAGGTGCTGGGCGGCGGTCAGGTTCTTCGCCTCGACGAGCTCAGCCAGCAACTGATCTATGCGGCCCTGGTCGATCCCGCCAAATAGGCCCCCAAACAGGTGGGGCGGGCGGGGTTGCGCCCGCCCGTCAATCGGCTAGCGTCGAAGCCCTCAAGGGGAGCGCCCATGGCCGCCACGATCGTCATTGTCGTCATCATCGCCGTCCTCGGCCTGATCATCATCGGCGTCTACAACCGGCTGGTGACGCTCAACGTCCGCGCCGACCAGGCCTTTGCCGATATCGACGTGCAGCTCAAGCAGCGCCAGGACCTGATCCCCAACCTGGTCGAGACGGTGAAGGGCTACGCCGCCCACGAGAAGGGCACGCTGGAGGCGGTGATCGCCGCCCGTAACGCGGCAGCCGGCGCTACGACGGTCGACCAGAAAGTGCAGGCCGAGGGCGTGCTCAGCGGCGCCCTGCGCCAGCTGTTCGCGGTGGCCGAGGCCTATCCGGACCTCAAGGCCAACACCAACTTCCTGAACCTGCAGGACCAGCTCGCTGACCTGGAGAACAAGCTGGCCGCCGCCCGCCGCTTCTTCAACAACGCCGTGGCCGAATTCAACGCCGCCCGGCGCGGCTTCCCGGCCGTGGTGTTCGCGGGGATGTTCGGGTTCGGCCAGGATCGCTCGCTCTACGATGTCGGAAGCGACAGCCGCGCCGCCATGGACGCCGCCCCGCCCTCCGTGAAGTTCTAGAGCCATGGGGCCCGTCGGCCTCTACACACACATCCAGGCCAACAACACGCGGTCGCTGATACTGCTGGTCGGCTTTCCAGTCCTGCTGACCGGATTGATCTGGGCGCTGACGGTCGGGTTGATGGGGGCGGGGGTGCTGCCCTCGACCGGATCCATCCCGGGGGACCTGGCCCGCGCCACCCAGCTTCTCGTCGTTTCGCTGCCCTTGGCGGTCGTTGTCTCGGTGGTCTGGTTCGCCATCGCCTACTTCGCCAACCAGACGATCATCGACCTGGCGACCGGCGCCCGGGCCGTCAGCCGACAGGATGAGCCTGCGCTCTACAACCTGTTGGAAAACCTCTGTATTTCGCGCGGTCTTCCGACGCCGTCTCTTCGCATCATCGAGAGCGAGGGCCTCAACGCCTTCGCCACTGGCCTGAACCAGAAGCAGTACAGCGTCACCGTCACCCGCGGCCTGATGCAGACCCTGACCAGGCCCGAACTCGAGGCCGTGCTGGCCCATGAACTGACCCATATCCTCAACAAGGATGTGCGGACCATGGTCATCGCCGCGGTGTTCGCCGGCATCATCACCCTGCTGGCCGAAGTGATGTTCCGCGCCATGCGGTTTGGCCGCATCGGCGGCAGTTCCGACAAGAACAAGGGCGCCGGCCTGTTGCTGCTCATCGCCTTCGGTGTCGCCGCCCTTGGCTACATCCTGGCCATCGTCATCCGCATGATGCTGTCGCGCACCCGGGAGTATGTCGCCGACGCCGGGGCGGTGGAACTGACCAAGAACCCCGATGCCATGATCGGCGCCCTGCGCAAAATCAGCGGCAAGGCCCACATCGACGGGCCGGACTCGATCCGGGCCATGTTCCTGGACGACGGCAAGGAGGGGGTCATGGAGCTGTTCGCCAGCCACCCGCCGATCGAAAAGCGGATCGAGGCGCTGGTGAAGTATGCCGGCGGCCGCGACCTGCCGGTGACCGAGGCTGAGGCCGTCTCTGGTCCCTGGGGTTAGCCCGCCTACTGCGGCAACTGCGGCTCTTTGCGACCCAGCTTCGGCATATCCGGACCCTTGACCGCCCTGTTGGCGTCGAGGATGGCCTGGGCGCGCGCGATCTCGCGGGCCGAAATCAGGCCCCAGCCGTTGGGTCGCAGGATTTCCAGGGGGGAGAAGCGCACCTTGTAGGTCATCTTCACGCTGCCCGGGACCCAATAGCCCAGATAGACGTGCGGCAGCTCGTTCATCGCGGCCTGGATCAGATTGTCGAGCACGATGAAGCTGCCGAGGCTGCGCTTGGCCAGATCCGGGTCGTAGAAGCTGTAGACGAGCGACAGGCCATCGCCCATCACATCGATCAGCACGCAGGCCAGCAGGTCGCCGGGGCCACGATCCTTCGACGGCGTGCGGTACTCCACGATGTGCGTGCGGACCGTGGTGTCCTCGACCATGGCCACATAGTCGGGCCAGGTCATCTCGGCCATGCCGCCGTCGGCGTGACGGGTCAGGAGATAGCGGCGCAGCAGGTCGAACTGCTCGGTGGTGGCTTCGGCCTCGACCACATGGCGACGCAGGTCCTCGTTGCGGCGCAGGACCTTCCGTTCAGAGCGGGTGAAGATGTAGTCCTTCACCGGAATACGGGCCGAGGTGCAGCTGTTGCACAGTTCACAGGCCGGACGGTAGGCGATGTTCTGGCTGCGGCGGAAGCCGCTCTGGGTCAGGCTGTCGTTGATGGTGGCGCCGTCGGCCTGCGGCAGGTGGGCGAAGACCTTCCGCTCCTCGCGCCCGGGAAGGTAGGGGCAGGGCGACGCCGCGGTCAGAAAGAACCGCATTCTTCCGGAAGCTGGAAAATGATGCGTCACGCGACTCGCCTGCCTCTTCGGCTGCCCAACCCTTCGGACCCGCATCGCGGGCCCACCCATTGGACGGAGATTAGGGGGCATGAACCCCGGCCGCGCAAGGGGTTCAAGCGAAGCATCTACTGATCCGGCGGCAATACGGGGGCTTCGCGCAACAGCACGATGGCGATGCGTCTGTTGCCGGCCAGCGTGGGATCGTCCGGGTACAGGGGATCAGAGTTGGCCTTGCCCGACACCTGGTAGATTCGGTCGGCGTCGACGCCGGCGCCCTGCAGGATCAACCGCGACTGGTCGGCCCGGGCCGCCGACAGCGACCAGTCGCCGCTGGAGCGGCTGCCGTCGCCGTTGGCGCTGGTGTGGCCGCTGATCGTCACGCGGTTGGGCAGCTGGTTGACGATCTTGGCGACGGCGCGCAGCAGGATACGGGCCCGGTCGTTGGGGGCGGCCATGCCCTCCTTGAACATCGAGCGGCCTTCCTGGTCGACCAGCTGGATCCGCAGGCCTTCCGGAGTCACGTCGATCTGGATCTGCTTGGAGAGCTCGGCCAGTTCCGGCATGTCCTGCAGCGCCTGGCGCAGGCTCTGGGCGGCGGAGGCGAAGTTCTCCGCGTCCCGGCGTTCCAGTTCCTTGCGCAGGGTGTCGGTGCTGGTCTGGGCCAGCTCGCCGCCGGCCTTGTCGTCGGAGCGCTCGGTCGGCGTCGACTCCGGTTCCATGTTCTGGACGATGTCGGAAGAGCCCTGGTCCTTGGAGCCGTCGTCGCCCAAGGCCGTGCCGCCCAGGATGCCGCCGTTGCCGCTGGTGGTGGCCGAGACGCTGGCTGGAGCGAAATAGTCGGCGACGCCCTTTTTCTGTTCCGGGCTGGTGGTGTTGATCAGCCACATCAGCAGGAAGAAGGCCATCATCGCGGTCACGAAGTCGGCGTAGGCAACCTTCCAGGCGCCGCCGTGGTGACCCCCGCCGACTACCTTTTTCACCTTCTTGATGAGGATCGGCCTGTCGCCCCCGATCGCCATGCTACACGCCCCGCTTAACCTTGGTGGGGGCAACCTCGCGCGGGCGCGTTAAGATGGTGTTTCCAGTTTGGCCTTCGCGACCGATTTTGGTTATCAGTCCCGGCCTGCGCTACTCGGGATCGCGATGACCTTCACCTATCACGACGACAAGTGGAATCTCTCCGCCTCGCGGACGCACGTCTATTTCGTGGGCGGGCCCTTCTCTCAGTGGTTTTCATGTTCGATGCGCGGACGCATGCCGTTCAGTGACGATCCGGCTCACGTCGCTTTCAGCACCGCCGAACAGTACATGATGGCCGGCAAGGCCGGTCTGTTCGGCGACCAAGAGGCGGCGGCGAAGATCATGGCCACCCGGAAGCCTACCGAACAGAAGGCGATCGGCCGCCAGGTGCGGGGCTTTGATCCAGAGGTCTGGAATGCCAAAGCCCGTGACATCGTCGCTGAAGGCAACCGGCTGAAATTCAGCCAGAACTCAGACCTGCGTGAATACCTGCTGGCGACCGGCGACAAGGTTCTGGTCGAGGGCGCTCACTATGACCCCGTCTGGGGTGTGGGTTTGGCCTGGAACGACCCGCGCATCCTTGACCAGGCCAATTGGCAGGGGACCAACTGGCTGGGTGAATGCCTGATGGCGGTTCGCGCCGAACTCTACGATCAACTCCTGATCCGACTGAAGTAAGGACCTGCAATGAAAGTCGCGTTTGTCGGTTTGGGCGTCATGGGTTTCCCCATGGCCGGGCATCTGGCCAAGGCCGGGCATGAGGTCAGCGTCTACAACCGCTCGCCGGACAAGGCCCTGCGCTGGGTCGACGCCCACGGCGGCCGGGCGGGGGACACGCTGCATCACGCCACCCACGGGGCTGAACTTGTCGCCCTCTGCGTCGGCAATGATGACGACGTTCGCGGCGTGGTCGCCGAAATCCTGCAGTCGATGGCCGAGGGCGGCATCATCGTCGATCACACCACCACCTCGGCCAAGGTCGCCCGCGAGATGGCCGAGCTGGCCGAGGCCACAGGCCGAACCTTCCTCGATGCCCCGGTCAGCGGCGGCCAGGCGGGCGCGGAGAACGGCCAGCTGACCATCATGGTCGGCGGCGACGAGGCGGCGCTGGCCCGCGCCGAGCCGGTCATTGGCGCCTACGCAAAGGCCATCAAGCGCATCGGTGGTCCCGGCCACGGCCAGTTGGCCAAGATGGCCAACCAGATCTGCATCGCCGGCGTCGTCCAGGGCCTGGCCGAGGCCGTCCACTTCTGCGCCCAGGCCGGCGTCGATCCGCAGGCGGTGTTCGACGCCATCAGCAAAGGCGCCGCCCAGTCCTGGCAGATGGACAACCGCTGGGCGACGATGGTGCAGGGCAAGTTCGACTTCGGCTTCGCGGTCGACTGGATGCGCAAGGACCTGGGCCTGGTGCTCGACGAGGCGGTGGCCAAGGGGGCGACGCTGGAAATGACGAAGCTGGTCGATGGCTACTACGCCGAGGTCCAGGCGCTGGGCGGCAATCGCTGGGATACCTCCAGCCTCGTCGCTCGGCTTGAACGCTGACTCATTCATTGCGCAGGCCGGAGGCCGCACAGTTTCGCCCTGGCAGGCTCTTGCGCGCCCCGCCGCCGCCGTCGAGCCTCTCCCTACTTCGCCTCGCCGCGCGCCGTCAGCCAGTACATCACCGGCGTGCCGATGCGTGACAGCAGGGTCGAGGAGACCAGTCCCCCGATGATGGCGATGGCCAGGGGCGAGTAGAGGCCCGATTGCTCCAGGGCGAGCGGGATCAAGCCCCCGATCGCCGTCACACTGGTCAGCAGGACCGGCAGGAAGCGCACCTCGCCGGCGCGTTCGATCGCCGCGCGAAGGGGCATGCCTTCCCGCCGCAACTGCTCGGTGAAGTCGACCAGCAGGATCGAGTTTTTGATCTCGATGCCGATCAGGGCGATGATGCCGATCACCGCCGTGAACGAGAGCGAATTGCCGGTCAGCCACAGGGCCGTCACGGCGCCGAAAAGGCCGAGCGGCGTGATGCCGGCCACGACCACGGCGCTCTTGAAGCGGCCAAATTCCAGGACGAGCACCGCCAGGATCCCGAAGATGGCGATGGTGATCGCCGCGCCCAGTCCGGCGAAGCTTTCCGACTGCGCTTCGGCCTGTCCGCCATAGGCCAGCCGATAGCCGGGCGGCAGGGCCAGGGCGTTGAGGCGGCTCGTCGCTGCTCCGTTGACGGCCGAGGTCAGGGCGCCGTCCTCGACGTAAGCGGTTACCGTCACCGTCCGCTCGCGATCATGACGGTCAATGCGGGCCGGGCTGACGCTGGGCCGAGGAGAGGCGAGGGTCGAAAGCGGCGTGGCTTCGCCGCCGCTGGTGGGAACATAGATGCCCGACAGCGCCGAGAGGTCATTCCGGTCGCCAACCCCGGCCTGGGACATCGGCAGGCGCACCCGCACCGCATAGTCGTCACCGTCGTCATCGCGGAAGCGAGCCGCTTCTTCCCCTGACAGGGCCAGCCGGACGACCCGGCGCACCGAGCCGGCCGGAGCGCCGAGCGCGGCGGCCTTGGCTTCGTCCAGGCCGAGATCGAGATCGGTGCGGTCGATGCGCAGAGGGTTGTTCACGTCCCGCGCGCCCGGTGTGCTCTTGAGGATCTGTTCGACCCGGGAGGCGGCGGCCTTGAGCACCGACAGGTCCTCGCCGGTCAGCCGCACCGCAATCGGGGCCTCGATCGGCGGGCCGTTCTCGAACAGGATGACGGTGATGCGGGCGCCGGGGTAGCGGGCGAACTCGCCGCGCAGGCGGGCGATCACCGCCTCGCTCTTGCCGGGCTGCCAGGCCCTCAGCGAGGCGTAGACCTCCGCAAAGCTGTTGCTGTGCTCGCGCTGCTGCTGATTGTAGAAGATCTGAGGATTGCCCCGGCCGAGGTTGGCGGCGCGCCAGGCGATCTTGGGCTCGCGGGCCAGCCGGCCTTCGACGAAGCGTAGAGCCTGTTCGGTTCGGCTCAGCGCCGTCCCCTCCGGCAGCTCGATCCGGACCAGGAACTGCGGCGTCTCGGCAGGCGGGAAGAGGCTGGAGCCGATGGCGCGCACCATGGGCACAGCCGTCAGGCAAAGGCCAAGGATCAGGACCAGCGCCAGAATGGGCCGGGCCAGAGCCTGATGCAGGATGGGCGCATAGAACCGATGAATGCCCCCGTTGATCGCCTGCAGGAGTCTGTTTCCCTCCGGGTTTTCATGGGGAGACAGCAAGCGGCTGGAGAGGAAGGGGATGATTGTCAGGGCGACCAGCAGTGACGCGCCGACCGTGGCCAGCACGGTCACGGGCAGGGAGCGGATGTAGGCGCCCGAGCCGTCAGGAAGCGCCATCAGCGGCAGAAACGCCAGCATCAGGGTGGCGGTGCAGCCGACAACCGCCAAGCCGATCTGGCGCGTCCCGTTGATCGCGGCCGAGACCCGATCCTCGCCCTCGCGCATGCGCCGGGCGATGTTTTCGACGACCACGATGCTGTCGTCGACCAGCAGTCCCAGCGAGAGCACGAAGCCGGCGATCGACAGCTGGTTCAGCGTGAAGCCGAGGGCCTGGACGATGGCCAGCCCGATCAGCAGCGACAGGGGGATTGAGACCATCACCACAACCCCCGCGCGGAACCCGAGCGGCAACAGGGTGATCAGCACGAGGGCCAGCGCGATGCTGAAATCGCGGAACAGATTGCCCAGCCGGTGGTCTACGTTCTCGGACTGGAAGAAGGCCCGCTCGAGCCGGACCCCGGCGGGCAGCACCTTCTCATGCTCGTACAGGGCGGCGCGGACGGCGGCGGTGATCTTGCCGACATCCTCTCCATCCTTCTGGGTCACGGTGACGAAGACCGCGCGTTTACCGTTGAAGCGTGTCAGGTGGGTCGGCTCGTCCTGCGCCCAGGCGACCTGCGCCACGTCCCGGACCCGGACAACCTCGCCCGCGACGCTGCGCACCGGGGTGTCGCCGACCGACGCCAGGTCTTCGAAGGCGCCGCCGGTCTTGACGTTGAACCGCCGGTCCCCGGCCTGCACCGCCCCGACAGGGGCCTCGGCCCCTCGGGCGCGCAGGGCGTCGGTAACAGCCGTGGCCGGCAACTTGAGAGCCGCCAGCCTTGCAAGGTCGAGGCTCACCCGCACCTCTGAGGCCGGGACGCCCCAGTAGCGGGCCTGTCGCACGCCCGGCACACGCGCCAGCCGTTCGCGCAGCTTGTCCGCCGCCTTCTCAAGCCGGCGCATAGGCAGGCTTTCGCTGGTCAGGGCGACCTGGACGATGGCCACCTCGGTGGTCCGGGCGCGGCGCACTTCCAGCCGCGCGAGACCGTCGGGCAGGGTCCCGCGCAGGGCGTTCACCTCACGGACAACCTCGTCGTACTTGCGCTCCGGATCGATGTCCCAGCTGAACTCGGTGGTGATGACGGCGACGCCGTCCTGGCTGGTGGACTCAATGCGGGTCACCGAGTCCAGACCGTCGATCGCCTCCTCGATGGGATCGGCGACCAGCTGCTCCATCTCCGATGGCTCGGCGCCGGGGAGCACCGCCTGAACAACGACGATCGGCAGCGGGAAATGCGGGTCTTCGGATCTTGGGGTCGACAACAGGGCGTTGACCCCGAGCGCCGTCAGAAGGGCGAAGGCGACCAGGGTGAACTGCCAGCGGCGGACCGCGAAGCCGGCGAGGTCGAACCTCATTTGACGGCGCCGGCCAGGGCGGCGGCGTCGGCGACGCGCACCGTCTCGCCATCAGACACAAAGCCTGCGCCGGCCGTGACGACCCGGGCCCCGGGCGCCAGGCCTCTGACGCGGGCGAAATCGCCATCGAAGCCGGCGAAGAAGACCTCGGTGCGCCGCACCTTGCCGGCTTCCAGGCGAAAGACGAAGGCGCGCTGGCCATCGGCTTCCAGAATGGCCTCCGCCGGCACCCGGACGAAGTCTCCTGTAGCCAGTGGTGCGCCAAAGCCGGCCTTGGCGGTCAGTCCGCTGCGCAGGTCCGCCCGCCCGGGCAGCTCGACCTCGACCTGAATGGCGCCGGTGGCCGGATCGGCCGCCTGGCCGATCTTGACCACCCTGCCTGTCAGCATCTGCCCCGGCAGGGCGTCGACGGTGATCTGGACGGTCTGGCCGACGGCGATAGAGCCCAGGTCACGGTCGGCGACGGGAACCCTTAAGACCAGGGGGCTGGAAAGATCGGCAACGCGCAGCACCGCCTGACCCGGCTGAACCACCTCGCCGCTCTGCGCCAGGCGCTCCAGCACCACCCCGCCGGCCGGCGCGGTCAGCCGGGCCCAGCGGCGATCAAAAGCGGCGGAGTCATAGGCGGCCTGGGCGGCCTTCACCGCACTGCGCCGGTCGTCCAGCCGTTGGCCGCTGACGTAGCCTTTGTCGAACAGGGTCTGATCTCGGCGCAGGTCGCGGCGGCTGCGCTCCAGCTCGGCCTCGGCCTGTTGCTGACGGGCGTCGACGGCGGCGGGATCGATTCGCGCCAGCACCTGGCCGGAGGAAATGGTGTCGCCGGCGTCCACCGACAGGTTGGTGATGACGCCTGCGATCCGGAAGGAAAGGGTCATCTCGCGGCGGCGCTCAAGCGTGCCGGACAGGATGAGGCCGGCGCCCCCGCCCGCCGGCTCAACGATGGCCGTTTCGACCGCGGGGGGCGGCGGCGCGGCGGGTTCCGCCGACTTGCCCCCGCAAGCGGTCAGTCCAATCGTCAGGATAGCGACCGCGATCAAGGGCAGTTTCAAGAGCTACACGTCAGTTATTGATCAGTGATAAGTTATCAGTGATCGATTATCGGCTGTTGTCAAGGCAGCCCACGGCGTAAGAGTTACGGCATGAAGTCCGCCATCGTCCGTTCACCACGCAAGGCCAAGGGCCAGGGGGCCGAACGCCGCCAGGAGATCCTGGATGCGGCGCTGGCCCTCTACGCCGCCCGGGGCATCCATGCGGTCTCGACCCGGGATATCGCGGCGGCCGCCGGTATCTCGCAGCCGGCGCTCTACGCCTACTTCCCCAGCCGCGACGAGATCACGGCCGTGTTGTGCGAGGAGGCGTTTTTCCAGTTGCGCGCCCGGGTGGAGACGGCGACCGACGGCCTTGTCCCCAGTCGCGACAGCTTCAAACGGTTATGCCGGGTCTATATCGACTTCGGCCTCGAGCAACCTGACGCCTA
>JAUMCZ010000229.1:0-3673 GCA_032122215.1 Caulobacter sp. | reverse complement strand
ATGGCGGACAGGGTGGGATTCGAACCCACGGTAGGCTCGCACCTACGGCGGTTTTCAAGACCGCTGCCTTAAACCGCTCGGCCACCTGTCCTGAAGGAGCGGGACGGGCGCTATAGCAGGGGTCATTGCGGCAAAACAGCCATTTGCGCGCCGTTAACCGAAACGAAGACCGCCCCTGCCATTCTCATCGCCGGATGAACGGAGGGGCGGCATGCCGCGCCAGGTCTGGAAGCGGGTAGGGACCCTGTCACTGGCGCTGCTGGCGTCGGCGAGTCTGGCCGCCTGTGCAACGCCCCGGCTGTCACCGCGCATGGCTGACAGCAAGCCGGCGGCCTCCAAACCCGGCGGCCGCGTTCCCGGCACCATGCGGCCCTATCAGGTGGGCGGCATCTGGTACCAGCCGCGGGAACAGCCGGGCTACAACGAGACCGGCATCGCCAGCTGGTACGGCCAGCAGTTCCACAATCGCCAGACCGCCAACGGCGAGACCTTCGACATGTGGGTGGTGTCGGCCGCCCACAAGACATTGCCGTTGCCCTGCATCGTCGAGGTGACCAATCTCGACAACGGCAAGAAGATCAAGGTTCGCGTCAATGACCGGGGGCCGTTCGTCAGCGGCCGCATCATCGACATGTCGCGGGCCGGCGCCGATGCGCTGGGCTTCTCCGGCAAGGGGACGGCGCGGGTGCGGGTGCGCTATGTCGGGCCGGCGCCGGCGCGGGGCAAGGATCGCACGCTGCAGTACGCGGGGCTCAGCAAGGATGATCAGCCCAAGGCGCTCTCCGTGCCGCGCAGCGGCGACGACTGGGTGGTCCAGGCCGGCGCTTTCTCTGACCGTGACAACGCCGAAAAGGCGGTCAATTCCCTGCGCGACGTTGGCCGGGCGCGGATCGTGCCGTTGAAGCGCGACGGTCGCACCCTGTGGCGCGTGGTCATTGAGTCCGGACGCGGTGTCGACGGCGCCGCGCGGCTCCGTGACCAGGTGGCGCAGCTGGGCTTTCCAGACGCGAAGTTGATCGCCGACCGCTAGACATGAGTTGCGGTTCAGCCGATGGGTTGAGCCCATGTCCAAGGGATTCTTCATCACCTTCGAGGGCGGCGAGGGCGCCGGCAAATCGACCCAGATCCGGCGTCTGGCCGAGCGTCTGAAGGCCCTCGGCCACCCCGTGGTGCTGACCCGCGAGCCCGGCGGTTCGCCCGGGGCCGAGGCCATCCGCGATATCGTCCTCAACGGCCCGCCCGAGCGCTGGTCGGCGGTGACCGAGACCCTGCTGATGTACGCCTCGCGGCGGGACCACATCGAGCGGGTCATCCGCCCGGCCCTCGACGCCGGCAAGGTGGTGCTCTGTGACCGCTTCGCCGATTCCACCCGCGCCTATCAGGGCGCCGGCGGCCAGGTGGACACCCGGCTGATCGACACCCTGGAAGCGACGGTGCTGGAAGGTGTCCACCCCGACCTGACCCTGATCCTGGACCTGCCGGTCGAGGAGGGGCTTGCCCGGGCGATGAGCCGCGGCGGCGGCGAGGACCGCTTCGAATCCAAGGGCGGCGCCTTCCATGAGCGCCTGCGTGAGGCCTTCCTCGAGATCGCGCGCAAGGAGCCCGAACGCTGCCTGGTGGTGCGGGCCGATCGTCCGCCCGAAGCCGTCGAGGCCGATATCCGCGCCGCCGTGGAGCCGCGCCTGGAGCGGGTGCATGGCTGAGGGCCTGCGCCACCCCCGCGACACCGAGCGCCTGCTTGGCCATGAGGCGCAGGAAGCGGCGTTCGTCTCGGCCCTCGACAGCGGCCGGTTGCACCACGCCTGGCTGCTGACCGGGCCCGAGGGCGTGGGCAAGGCCACCTTTGCCTACATGGCCGCCCGGCGACTGCTCGGCGCGCCCCATGACGGGGCAGGGGGGGCGCTGTCCTCCAGCCAGCAGAGCATTCCCGCCCGGCTGATGGCGGCGAGGAGCCATCCCGACTTCACGGTCCTGGAGCGGATGGGCGAGGACGGCAAGCCGCGCAAGGTGATCCCGGTCGACGAGGCGCGTCAGCTGCCTGAGTTCTTCTCCAAGTCGCCGGCCCAGGCCCCCTACCGTGTCGCCATCATCGACGCGGCCGACGACCTGAACGTCAACGCGGCCAACGCCATCCTCAAGACCCTGGAGGAGCCGCCGCCGCGGGGGGTGCTGTTCCTGGTCAGCCATGCGCCAGGCCGGCTGCTGCCGACCATCCGCTCGCGCTGTCGCACCCTGGCCTTCCGAACGCCGGACACCGATACCGCCGAAGCTATTGTGCGCGGACAGTCGGATCTCGACGGCTACGACACCGGCCGGCTGATCAGGATGGCCGGCGGCTCGCCGGGCCTGGCCCTGAAGATGGCCGCCCTGGGCGTCCTGAAGATGGACGACACCGCCCACGAGCTGCTCAACCACCTCAAGCACCCTGATCCGGCGCCTTTGTTGGCCATGGCGGACAGTTTTCGGGGCGCCGAAGGGGCCGAACGCTTCCAGATGCTGTTCGAACGTCTGAGCGACCGGGTGCGGACCATGGCCGTCGAGCAGGCGCTGAGCGGGCAGGGCGATGACCTCGACCGCTGGGCCGATGTCTGGGAGGTGCTGGAGCGCCTGCCCCGCGAGGCCGAAGCCCTCAACCTTGACCGCGCCGACAGCTTCTGGACCGCTGTCCGCGCCCTTAGAGCCGCCGCCGCCTGATGCTCATCGACAGCCACGTCAACCTGCACGCCCCCCAGTTCGCCGACGACCAGGCCGAGGTCATCGACCGCGCCCGCGCCGCCGGCGTCGAGATGATGGTCACCATCTGCGACAAGGTCAGCAACTTCGAGGCCGTGCACGCCATCGCCGTGGCCCATGACGACATCTGGGCGACGGTCGGAACGCACCCGCATGAAGCCAAGGAAAATCCGTCGCTTAAGGCCGATGATCTGATCGTCCTGGCGCAACGTCCCAAGGTCATCGGCATCGGCGAGTGCGGCCTCGACTTCCACTATGACCTCAGCCCGCGCGAGGTGCAGGCCGCGGTGTTTCGCCAGCACGCCATCGCGGCCCGGGAGACCGGCCTGCCTCTGGTCGTGCACACCCGCGAGGCCGATGAGGTGATGGGCGATATCCTGGAAGCGGAATATGCGGCCGGGCCGTTCAAGCTGTTGATGCACTGCTACACCAGCGGTCCGGAACTGGCCCGGCGGGCTGCGGCGCTGGGCGCCTGGTTCTCGGTCTCCGGCATCGCCACCTTCAAGGCGGCCCAGGACGTGCGCGACACCATCGCCGACATCATGCCGGCTGACCGCATTATCCTTGAGACCGACTGCCCCTACCTGGCCCCCGTGCCGATGCGCGGCCGCCGTAACGAACCAGCCTATCTGCCTCATATCCTTGAGAAACTGGCCGAGATCAGAGGCTGGACCCGGGACGAGGCCGAGCAGCGCACTGAAGACGCCTTCTTCGCCCTGTTCGACCGGATTCCCCGGCCGTGACGCTTCGGGTCACGATCCTTGGCTGCGGCAGCTCCGGCGGCGTGCCGCGGGCGGATGGAAACTGGGGCGTGTGCGATCCCGCCGAGGCGAAGAACCGTCGGCGTCGCTGTTCCCTGCTTGTTGAGCGGGCGCCAAAGGCGGGATGGGGGCAGGGGGCTGCGACCACCGTCGTCGTGGACACCTCACCGGATTTCCGC
>JAUMCZ010000228.1:0-18550 GCA_032122215.1 Caulobacter sp. | reverse complement strand
TCTCGTAGCCGTAGCCCGACGTATCGTTACCGCCGCCAACAGCATCATCAAGTCTAGCAGACCTTGGGAAAGCCGCCCTTGACCCAACACAGTCGCCGGCTCTCCGCTACGCTACGGCCGGGATGACCGGGGTTGGGAACTGTGGGACACCGCTCCCATGTCGCTCAAGAACCTCACCGTTGAAGACGCCCGCGCCCGCATGCTGGGCGCCGCTGTGCGAACCGGCGTGCACCCGCTCGCCCTCTCTGAAGCCGACGGCGCGACGCTCGCCGAGGACATCCACGCCACCCGCGACCAGCCGCCCTTCGACGCCTCGGCCATGGACGGCTGGGCGGTCATCGGCGACCCCGCTGAAGGCGATCAGCTGACCATCGCCGGCGAGAGCGCCGCCGGCCGGGGCTACAACGGAGCTCTGGAACCCGGCCAGGCGGTGCGGATCTTCACCGGCGCCGCCGTGCCGGTCGGGGCCACCCGTGTCGTCATCCAGGAAGACACCCAGCGGGACGGCGACACCGTCCGCATCACCCGCCCGCCCTCGCCCGGCGCCAACATTCGCCGCGCCGGCGGCGACTTTCAGGCCGGCGCCCTGTTGCTGGCCGCGGGGACACGGCTCGATCCCTGGCGCCTGTCTCTGGCCGCCGCGGCAGGGCGGGACAGCCTGCAGGTCAGCGCCCGTCCGACGATCGCCATCCTGGCCACCGGCGAGGAGCTGGTTTCGCCCGGCGGCCAGCCGGGTCCGTTCCAGATCTTCGAGAGCGGCAGCGCCGGCCTCGTGCCGATGATCGCCCGCTGGGGCGGTTTCGCCCACCGGCTGGCCCCGGCCCGTGACGACGAGGACGCCATCGCCGCCGCCGTGGCTTCAGCGGACGCCGAACTGATCGTCACCGTCGGCGGCGCCTCGGTCGGCGACTACGACCTGGTCAAGCCGGCCCTGAAGCGGCTGGGCCTGGAGCTGCTGGTCGAGACCATCAATGTGCGCCCCGGCAAGCCGACCTGGTTCGGGACGCTGGCCGATGGCCGCCGCGTGCTCGGCCTGCCGGGCAACCCGGCCAGCGCCTTCGTCTGCGCCGAGCTGTTCCTCAAACCCCTGATCGCCGCGATGTCGGGCGGCGCGGCGGGCCCCTTGATGGAGCCGGCCATCCTCGCGGCTGATCTGCCCGCCGCCGGCCCGCGCGAGCACTGGATGCGGGCCATCCTCGGGCCAGAGGGCGTGCGCGCCCTGCCCGACCAGGACAGCAGCCTGGTCACCGTGTTCGCCGCCGCAGACGCCCTGCTGCGCCGACGTGCAAACGCCCCGGCGGCGAGTGCGGGTGAACTCGTGGAGATTTTGAGGCTGGATCGGGGGTGAGCGTTCCTTCTCCCGCTTGTCGGGAGAAGGTGGCAGCCGAAGGCTGACGGATGAGGGCAGCACCGGCGGTGGAATAGCTGGCGCATTTTGGCGCGGATGGAGAGGACCGGGTTCGAACAGCCTTTAGGCTGGCGCTGCCCTCATCCGACCCGCTTCGCGGGCCACCTTCTCCCGACAAGCGGGAGAAGGGTCAGAGCCTAGTGAACCGTCGGCCCGTGGTCCTGGCCGCGGTGCGTCACCCGGCGGTCCCACTGGTCCTTCAGCAGACTGGCGATGCCCATCCAGCCGGCCGTCGGGGCCGCCACCGCGCCGGGCGGCGGCTGAACCTTGACCGCATGGTAGGCATAGACCGCGCCTGCGCCGACCGACGCGACGGCGACGGCCACCCGGCCCCCGACCCGCTTGGGCCCCAGCGCCATCCAGGCGGCGGAGAAACCCTGCACCAGGCTCCAGAGAGTCAGGGCGCGGGTGCGGGTGGCGCCCTGCGGCGAATTCCAGACCCGCAGGCCCGAGATGGTCAGGGCCGTGAACATCGACGGCCAGATGACCGCGAAGGCGGCCTTGGGCGGGTTGCTGACCGGTCCTTGCGACTCGGCGTACTCGCTCATGTAGTCCGGTTCCTCGACGACGCTGCGGCGCGAGGCGATCACCTCGGCCAGGGCGACGGCCCCACCGGCCAGCAGCAGGCCCAGCATCACATGCCCTGCCGTGGTCGCCGGCTTGGCGTGAACCTCGACCATCCCTTCAGGGCCCATCTCATAGCGCATAGGTCGTCTCCCTCGGTCTCCCGTCACCGGAGCCTCCGGCTCAACGCCGGTCGGCGTCTGGCGGTTCCGGGGCGTGGAAAGGACGGGTTGTCGCAAGATATCACCCCGGGGCAAAGCGGTTGAAGTCCTGCCAGTATCATCCAGCGACATGGCGTTGTCGTGGCAATCCAGGGCAGGACGCCGATCTGTTCCTGCCGAAACTGCGCGACCCCAGAGAAACCAGAGTGGCCGGTTTGACGGCGTCAAGCCGGCCCTGGCCCTAGTGACCCTCGCCCTGCAGTTCGCCCATGGCGCTTTGCAGGTAGTTCTGCTCGCCGAGCTGACGAACCAGATCCAGCTGGGTCTCCAGGAAGTCGATGTGGTGCTCGGTGTCGCTGAGGATTTCGACCAGCAGTTCGCGGCTGACGTAGTCCATCGCCTCTTCACAGGCCTTCACGCCGGGAATCAGCGTCTCGCGACCGCCCTTCTCGACGGCCAGGTCGGCGGCCAGGCCCTCAGGCACCGTCTCGCCGATCTTCAGCTTGTGCAGGTCCTGCAGGTTGGGCAGGCCGTCCAGGAAGAGGATGCGCTTGATCAGCTTGTCGGCGTGCTTCATCTCGCCGATCGATTCGTCGTAGGTGATCTGGCCCAGCTTGTTGAGGCCCCAGTGCTGGTACATCCGCGCATGCAGGAAGTACTGGTTCACCGCCGTGAGTTCGTTGGTCAGGACCGCGTTCAGAATGCGGATGATGGCCGGATCGCCCTTCATGGCGTGACTCCTCAAGGTTCAATTGAAGAGGTCTTGCCCTCGCTTTGGGGCGAGCCGCAACCGCAATCTGTGCGAACGTTTCTCGCTAGCAGACAAATCTTCGCAAATGCCTCGCGACTACAGTAACCGGCCCTATTCGGCCGCGTAACGCAGCGCCTCGCGGCTCTCGTCGATCATCTGGCGCATCTCGCAGACGCACTTGGCGCACTGGGCCTGACAGCCCTGGCTTTTGAACACCTCGGCCGGACGCGAGGCGCCGGCGGCGATGGCCTGGCGCACGTCGCGTTCGCGGATGCCGTTACAGTTGCAGACGTACAAGGGAGAACCCCGAACCCGATTGCGAACAATTCTCGTTCTCTAGCGCATCCGAAGCGCCGTTGCAACGCATTCGCAACGAGGCCGCCTTTCCATTCCTGTCGGGAATACGAAAGGGGCAATTCGGAATTTGATCGCTGTTCGCCGAGCTTTCAGGGTCCGCGCCATTCGCGCCCGGAGTTCGCCATGCCTTTCGCCGCCTCTATCAATCTCAACAGCCTCGACGGCTCCGACGGCTTCCGGGTCACCGGTGTCGCCTATCTGGACGCTCTGGGCTGGCGGGTTGCGGGGATCGGCGATGTCAACGGCGACGGCATTGATGATGTGCTGATGAGCGCGCCCAACGCCGACGGCTCCGCCGCCAGCAGTGGCGTATCCTATGTCCTCTACGGTCGAACGGGCGGGTTCAACGCGACCGTCAGCGCCGCCACCCTTTCGCTCTCGACAGGGTTCGTCATCAACGGCGAGAACAGCAACGATCTCAATGGCGGCAGCCTGAGCGCCATCGGCGACTTCAATGGCGACGGCGCCGCCGACTTCATCGTCGGCGCCTCCAGCGCCAGCCCGAACGGCAACGCCTCCGGCGCGTCCTACGTCGTGTTCGGCCAGGTCGGCAATTTCGGCGCGGCGCTCAACCTCAGCGCCCTGAACGGCGCCAACGGCTTCCAGATCAGCGGCGAGGCGGCCTTCGATCTCAGTGGCGCCAATGTCGCCGGGGCCGGCGACATCAATAACGACGGCTTCGATGACGTGATTATCGGCGCGTCAGCCGCGGACCCCAACGGTTCACGCTCCGGGGCCAGCTATGTGGTCTTCGGCACGAGCGTCGGCATGCCCGCCAACCTGAACCTATCCACCCTCGACGGGACCAACGGCTTCCAGATCAACGGGGCGGCCTTCGACGACCAGGCCGGCGGCGCGGTAGCCTCGGCGGGGGACGTCAACGGCGACGGCATCGACGACGTCATCATCAGCGCGCGCTATGCTGACCCGGACGGCAGCAACTCAGGCGCGGCCTATGTCGTGTTCGGCAAGGACACTGCCGCATCAGGCGCCTTCCTGGCCAATGTCGAACTGTCGGCCCTGAACGGCGCCAATGGCTTCCGGATCACCGGCGCCGCCGCCGGCGATGCCCTGGGCCGCTCGGTGGCCTCGCTCGGCGATATCAATGGCGACGGCCTGGACGACATCGCCGTCGGCTCCATGTACGCTGATGCGAACGGGACCGATTCCGGGGCGACCTATGTCGTCTTCGGGCGGTCAGGCGGCTTTTCGAGCAGCTTCAGCGTTTCCTCCCTGAACGGAACCGACGGCTTCCGCATTGCCGGTGTTGCGGCCTACGACCGCCTGGGCATAGCGGTGGCCTCGGCCGGCGACCTCAACGGCGACGGGCTGGACGACTTCGTCGTCGGCGGCAACAAGGTGGCCGGCGCGGCCGGCGCGGCCTACGTCGTGTTCGGGTCGGCGTCCGGTTTCGGCGCTTCGCTAGACCTCTCGACCCTGAACGGAACCAACGGGTTCCGGTTGAACGGCGGCGCCTTCGGCGACGAGGCCGGCATATCCGTGGCGGCGGCGGGCGATATCAACGGTGACGGCGCCGACGACCTGGTGGTCGGCGCCTATGGCTTCGACGGCGCCGAGGCCTTCATCGGCGCCACCTATGTCGTCTTCGGCCAGCGGGCCGCCTTCGTCGGCACGGCCGCCGACCAGACCTACGTCGGCGCGGCCCTGGCCGACACCCTGTCCGGTCTCGGCGGCAAGGACACCCTCAGCGGCCTTGGCGGCGACGACATCCTCGACGGCGGGTCCGAAAACGACGTCCTCTACGGCGGCGACGGCGCGGACGACCTGATCGGCGGAACCGGCAACGACATCCTCAACGGCGACGCCGGCGATGACCAGCTGGCCGGTGGCGATGGGGCGGACAAGCTGTTCGGCGGGGCGGGGATCGACAGCCTGACCGGCGGCGCGGGCGCCGACCGCATGGACGGCGGCGACCAGGCCGACACCCTGACCGGCGGCGACGCCAACGACTACCTGGATGGCGGCGCGGGGGCCGACCTGCTGACCGGCGGCCTCGGCAACGACGTCTTCATCGTCGACAACGCCGGCGACCAGACGATCGAACTGGCCGGCGGCGGCTTCGACATCGTCCGCTCCGCCAGCGCCTGGGTCTTGGCCGACAATATCGAGGGCCTGGAACTGCAGGGCGGCGGCAACGTCTCGGCAACCGGCAACGGCGGGGCCAACAGCCTGCAGGGCAACGCCGGCGACAACCTGCTGTCCGGGCTGGGCGGCGTCGATACGATCAACGGCAACGACGGCGACGACACCGTCATCGGCGGCCTCGGCAACGACCTGCTGCGTGGCGGCACGGGCGCCGACACCTTTGTCGTGCGCCAGGAAAGCATCGCCACCCCGGTGCTGGAAACCGACCAGGTCTACGACTTCGACGCCCAGGACCTCATCGACCTCTCGGCCATCGACGCCAACACCCGGCTGGACGGAAACCAGGCCTTCCGCCTGGTCAGCGCCTTCACCAAACCGGACGCCGAACATGACGCGGACGTCGGCCAGATGACCCTGACCTTCGCCGGCGGGATCACCACCCTGCGGCTCGACGTCAACGGCGACGGCAAGGTCGACTACCAGATGAAGATCAACGGCGACGTCACCAGCGACAGCGGCGGCTGGCTGCTCTAGACCCGCCAAAATCCCCGCCCGCCGGGCGTTTTGGCAATATGTCTAGACATATTCATCGATATTTCCGGCCCTCCGGCGCCGCCTCCCCGGCCCTCCGTCGGCGGTGTAGGTCGCGCTGGTGCGCTTTCGACCTACAAACGCGGTGCATCGACCTACAGAGCGACCTACGCCCCGGGCCACATTCGCGCGGCCTCGACCGACGCCAAAGCCTACGGCTGCGGGGGTTTGGCCGCCTCTCAGCGCTCTTTGGGCGGCGCCCGCCTGTTTTGTAGGTCGGGCAGGCGGTGGCATAATGGTTCACCGCTTCGATAAGCG
Organism: Caulobacter sp.; assembly: GCA_032122215.1. Classification (GTDB taxonomy): domain Bacteria; phylum Pseudomonadota; class Alphaproteobacteria; order Caulobacterales; family Caulobacteraceae; genus Caulobacter. The sequence goes on along the minus strand of JAUMCZ010000228.1, from coordinate 12,354 downwards.
CGCGCCGCCGCCCCTATGCTCTGGACGCGGGGGCCGCCCTTGCGCAGATTGCGCGCCTTGAAGTTTCAGGGGTGGCTTTCCATGGTTCGTTGTCTTGTCGCGCTGGCGCTCACGCTGGCCGTCGCCCTGCCGGTGTCGGCCCAGAACCGCATTCAGGACAAGCCGCGTTCGGTCTGGACGGCGGGCGCCGGCTACGACGCCGCCATCCCTGAACCAAAAAGCGTCATCGGCCATGACCTCGGCGAACGACTGACCCTGTCGGCCGATGTGCGCCGCTATTTTGAAACCCTCACCGCCGCCGCGCCCGACCGCGTGCGGATGGGCGACTACGGCCGCACCTGGGAAGGGCGTGTGCTGCCCTATGCGGTGATCAGTTCGGCCCGCAACATCGGCCGGCTGGACGCGATCCAGGCCAATGCGAGAGCCCTGGCCGATCCGCGCCGCACCGACGCCGCCCGCGCCCGCGCCATCATGGCCGACCAGCCGGCCATCGTCTGGCTGGCCTACAGCGTCCACGGCAACGAGACCTCGCCGGCCGAGGCCGCCATGGCCACGGCCCGCCACCTGCTGGCCTCACGCGATCCGGCCGTGGCACAGTGGCTGGAGCGGACCGTCGTCATCATGGTCCCGACCCAGAACCCCGACGGCCGCGACCGCTTCATCAACGGCTACCAGGCCGCCTTCGGCCTGGAGCCGGACACCGACGCCTCGTCCGCCGAACGGGCCGAACTGTGGCCCCAGGGCCGCTTCAATCACTACCTCTTCGACCTCAACCGCGACTGGTTCGCCCAGACCCAGCCCGAGACCCGCGGCCACAGCGCCCTGATGCGCCAGTGGTACCCGCAGGTGGTGGCCGACGCCCATGAGATGGGGACCAACGCCACCTACTTCTTCCCGCCGGAAGCCGATCCGCTGAACCCCCTGCTGCCCGAGGCGCAGGTGAAGAGCCGGGCCCTGTTCGGCCGCAACCACGCCGCCGTCTTCGACCGCGAGGGCGTCGACTACTTCACGCGCGAAAGCTACGACGCCTTCTACCCGGGCTATGGCGACAACTGGCCGAGCTACTTCGGCGCCGTGTCCATGACCTATGAACAGGCCAGCGTCCGGGGCCTCGCCGCCCGCCGCTCGACCGGCGAACTGCTGACCCTGGCGGATGCGACGCGCAACCACTTCCTGATCTCGCTCTCGACCATCCAGACCGCCGCCGACAACCGCGAGCGGCTGCTGAGCGACTTCTACAGCTATCAGGTCTCCTCGATGGCCCAGGCCCGCGCCGCCGGCAGCTGGATCCTGCCCCGCACGGCGGCCGATCCCGGCGCCGCCGACCGCCTGGCCCAACTTCTGGTCCGCCAGGGCATCGAGGTCAGCCGCTCCGACACGGCGATCAAGGCCTGTGGCAGGACCTACGAGGCCGGAACCTACATCATCGACGGCGGCCAGCCGCACGGCCGGCTGGTGCAGGTCCTGTTCGACCGCAGCGTCTCCATGACCCCGCAGTTCATCGCCGAGCAGGAGCGCCGCCGCGCGAAGGGCTTGGCCCCCGAGATGTACGACGTCACCGGCTGGGCCCTGCCGCCGCTGTTCAACACCCCGGCCGAGCGCTGCAAGGGCGCGCCGTCCGGCCGGCCCCTGACCGTGGATGAGATCGGCAAGGGTTACGTCGCCGGAGCCGAGCGGCCGGTCGCCTGGATCGTGCCGCCCGGCTCGCAGGCCATGGCCCTGCTGGCCGGCGCCCTGCGCCAGGACATTCGCGTGCGCTCGCCGGAGAAGAGCTTCACCGTCGGCGGCCGCGCCTGGGCCGCCGGCTCGCTGGTCATCCCGGCCGCCGGCAACCCGGCCGACCTGCGCCAGCGGCTGGACGCCCTGACGGCCCGCACCGGCGCCGTCGCCGTCGGGGTCGAGGACAGCTGGGTCACAGAGGGCCCGAGCTTTGGCTCGGAGTTCTCGCCGGCCTTCGTCGCCCCGCGCATCGCCATGGCCTGGGACCAGCCGACCTCGGCGCCCGCCGCCGGGGCGACCCGCTACCTGATCGAGCGCGGCTTCGACTATCCGGTCAGCGTTATCCGCACCGACCGGCTGGGGGCCGCGGACCTCGCCCGCTACCAGGTGCTGATCCTGCCCGACGGCGGCGCCTACCGCTCGCGCCTTGGGGCCGGCGGCGTCGCGGCCATCAAGGAGTGGGTGCGACGCGGCGGGGTGCTGATCGCGCTCGGCGGCGCCGTCGAGCTGCTGGCCGATCCGGAAGTCGACCTCATCTCCGCCCGGCTGGAGACGCTTGCCACCCCCGAGGGCGAAAAGGCCCCGGAAGGCATCGACGGCAAGAAGGCCGCCGTCCCGGGCGCCCTGATCAAGGACCCCAAGGCCTATGACGCGGCCTTGCGGCCGGTCGACAGCGGACCGGCCTCATCGCCCGGCGTGGTGGCGAAGGCGGTGGTCGACGGCGATCACTGGCTGGGGGCCGGCGTCGCGCCCTCCGTCAACATCCTGGCTGGCGGCAGCTCGATCTACACCCCGCTGCGCCTCGACCAGGGGGTCAATGTCGCCCGCTTTGCCGCCGCTGACGATCTCTTGGTCGCCGGCTATCTCTGGAAGGAAACCCGCCAGCAGCTGGCCTTCAAGCCGCTGGTCATGATCCAGGAGCTGGGCCGGGGCCAGGTCATCGCCTTCACCCAGGACCCGACCGCCCGGGGCTTCCAGCGGGGCATGGACGTCCTCTTCCTCAACGCCATCTTCCGCGGCGCGGCGCACGCTTCGCCAACGCGGTAGCCCATGCTGTTCCTGCGCATCATCGCCGCCATCCAGGCCCTGTCGCTGATCATCGGCGAGACCTGGCGCAGCTGGGGCGCGGGACGGCACATCGCCTTTGTCGTCGATGACTACTGGATCGGCGGGCTGCTGCTGCTCGGCGCCTGGATGATGCGGACCGACAGCTTGCGCAACAGGGCCTTGTTCGCCGCCGGATGGGGGGCGAATGCCGGCATGATCTACGGCAGCTTTTTCGGCAAGCTGATCGAGCCGTCGAGTTCCAACCCGGGCAACTTCGACATGGGCCTGCTGACCGCTCTGCTGGGGCTGGCTTTCTTCACCTCGGTGGCAGGGATGATCGCGGCGATCCTGCTGCCGGCGAAAAACAACCCCTAGCGCTGTCATCCTCCGGGGCCGCGAAGCGGCAACCGGGGGACCCATCTGTCCGCGTGAAGACTGCCGGGAGTCCTTCCAGAGCCGCCATGGATCCCCCGGTCCGCTACGCGGCCGGAGGATGACAGCCTCGGGGAACAGGAGGAGTCAGGTCAGCTCTTCGGACGAGTACCCGAGGATCTCACGGGCGATGATCAGCCGCTGGATCTGGCCGGTGCCTTCGTAGATGTCGCTGATGCGGCCATCGCGCAGGAACTTCTCGACCACATGGTCGTGGCTGATCGACATGCCGCCCAGCACCTCCATCGCCCCCTGCGTGACCGTGCGGCAGACATCGCCGCCCTTGGCCTTGCAGATCGAGCTTTCGAGGTTGTTGGGCCGGCGCTTGTCGCTAAGCCAGGCCGCGTGCAGCACGGTCAAGGCCGCCGCCTCGGTGTCGGCCTCCAGCTCGATCAGTTTCTGCTCGACGGCGGTGCGCTGGTTGAAGCTCTTGCTCCAGTCCACCTCGACCCCCTCGGCGGCCAGAGCCTCGCGGGCGAACTCGAACGCCCCCTTGGCCTTGGCGACGCCGCCGGAAGCCACCGCCGGCCGCGTCATGTTGAAGGTCTTCATCACCCCCTTGTAGCCGGCCGAGCCGCCGTCCTTGGGCACCGTCTCGTCGCCGCCCAGCACCGAATCGCGCGGCACCCGGCAGTCGCGGAAACTGTAGGCCGCCGTGTCCGAGGCCCGGATGCCGAGCTTCTTCTCCTGGCGCACCAGTTCAAAGCCGGGCGCGCCCTTCAGCACCAGGAACGACTTGATCCCCGCCCGCCCCGCCGACTTGTCGATGGTCGCCCAGACGATGGCCCCGTCGCACTTGACCCCGTCGGTGACGAAGATCTTGTCGCCGTTGATCACCCATTCGTCGCCATCCAGGTACGCCGTCGCCTGGATGGCCTTGGTGTCGGAGCCGACGTTGGGCTCGGTGATCGACATGGCCAGGAACAGGTCGCCCCACTTGGCCTTCTGTTCGGGCGTGCCGGCCGACTGCAGGGCGGCGTTGCCGAGGCCACTGGCCTTGCCCATCGGCATGGCGAGGCCGAGGCCCCGCACGACCCCGCGCGCCGACCCCCGCGCCATGCTGACCGCCATCATGAAGGTCATCATCGGGGTGTCGTCGGGCTTGCGTTGCCCGAACAGGGGGAAGACCTCCTCGAAGCCGCGCTCGCCGTCGAGCCTGGCCGGCGGGGTCTCGTGCTCGTGGTCCTCGTAGTAGCGCGTGTGCGCCTGCGTGGAATTGCCGACCTCGACCACCTTGTCGAGGATCTGCTGGTCGATGTCGGAGAAGCGGAAGTCAGCCATGTTCGTTACTCCCTAGACCGAGACCGGACCGTCGAGGACGGTCAAGGTGCGGGCGTTGCGCAGCCACATCTCCAGCGGCAGGTCGCGGATGAATCCGTGGCCGCCGAAGATCTGCAGGGCGTCGTCGGCGATCTTGATCGACTTGCGGCGCACGAAATCCTGGGCCAGCACCACCGCCTTGGCGGCGCCGGGATCGTCGTGCTCCAGCAGGCTGGCGGCCTTCCAGACCATCCAGCGCATGGACTCGCACTCGATATGCATGTCGGCCAGCATGAAGGCGATCGACTGCTTCTTGCCGATCGGCTCACCGAAGGCGACGCGGTCCTTGGCATAGGGGATGGCGAAGTCGGTGGCCTGGCGGGCAAGACCGACGGCCAGGGCGCAGGCGCCGATGCGCGCCTGGTTCACCAGCTTCAACGCGTCGATGCCGGCGTCGCCGCCGAGCCGGGCCGAGCCGGGCAGTTCGACATTGTCCAGCGTGACCTTCGACTGCGGCAGGGGCTTCAGACCCATCGAGCCGCTCTCGGCCGCCACGGTCAGACCCCTGGTGTCGCGCGGCACGATATAGGCCTGGACGGCGCCGTCCTCCTCCTGGGCCAGCACCATGAAATGCGTCGCCCGATCGCCGAAGGGCACCAGGCGCTTTTCGCCATTGAGCACAAAGCCGTTGCCGCTGCGCCTGGCCGTCGTCCGCATCTTCTCGGCGGAGAACCCGAACTGCCCCTCCTGGATCGCCAGGCTGGCCGCCACCGGATCATTGCCGGCGAACTTCGGCAACTGGTCCGCCTTCTGGTCGTCCGTGCCGAAGTCGATCAGCGCGTTGACGAACTGTAAGGGCGCCATGATCGCCGCGCCCTGGCTGGCGCAGCCGCCGCCCAGGGCTTCCAGGATGACCGTGTTGGTCATGCAGGACCGATCACCGCCGGCCCCGCCGTATTCCTCAGGGATGGAGGCTGCGATCAGACCCAGTTCCCAGCCGGCCTGAATCACCTCGGCCGGCATCTCGCCCGCCTCGTCGATGGCCCGCGCCTTTGGCGCCAACACCTCGGCCGCGAAGCCTCGCAGGCTTTCGCGGATCATGGCCTGCTCTTCGGTCAGGTCGAAATCGATCATGCAGCTCTCCCAGACTCGGACCTTAGATGAATGACCGGCGGGGAAATCAAGGGGGGACAGGTTCCCCGCCGCGCCGCCGTCGCTGGATAGCCTCAGTCGGCGCCCGGGGCGCCTGTCCCCGACAGGACGCAAGGTCGGGGACAGACACGCCGGGGCAAACCGGCGCACGATCTTTGACGACGGCTCTGTGGTGAGCCGGTCCCCTGCTACCCTCGGCCGCTGGTCGGGATGTCCTTGAACGCCACATCCTTGTCGACGCGGATGTCGCCGGGCAGGCCCAGCACGCGTTCGGCGATGATGTTGCGCAGGATCTCGTCGGTGCCGCCCTCGACGCGGGTGGCGGGCGAGCGCAGCAGCATGGCCTGGAAGCGGCTGGCCGCCTCCGACTGATCGTCGCCGCTGATCACCCCGGCCTGGCCCTGCAGGTCCAGCGCGAAGGTCGCCAGCTCCTGCATGGTCGCGCCGGCGACCAGCTTGCCGATGCTGTTTTCCGGTCCGGGGGTCTCACCCTTGGACAGCGCGCTGATGGCCCGCATGCCGGTGTACTTCAGGCCGCTGGACTTGACCGCATACTGGGCCAGGCGCGTCCGCACGGCCGGATCCTCGATGGCCAGGCCGTCGGCGGTCTGCAGGCTGTTGCAGTAGTCGAACAGCTCGGGGAAGCCGATCGACATGCCCGAGCCGATCGACAGCCGCTCGTTCATCAGCGTGGTCAGAGACACCGTCCAGCCCTGGCCGACGGCGCCGAGGCGCTGGTTGTCGGGGATGCGGACGTCGGTGAAGTAGACCTCGTTGAAGCCCGACTGACCGTTGGCCTGCTTGATCGGGCGGACCTCGACGCCGGGCGACTTCATGTCCAGCCAGAACATGGTCAGGCCCTTGTGCTTGGCCACGTTGGGGTCGGTGCGGGTGATCAGGATGCCGTAGTCGCTGTGCTGGGCGCCGCTGGTCCAGATTTTCTGGCCGTTGATGATCCAGTCGCCGCTGCCGTCCGTCGCCGGCTCGGCGCGGGTGCGCAGGCCGGCGAGGTCCGAGCCGCCGGCCGGTTCGCTGAACAGCTGGCACCAGATGTGCTCACCGCTGGCCATGGTCGGCAGCAGCTTGCGCTTATGCTCCTCGCTGGCCCAGGCCATCAGGGTCGGGCCGCACATGCCGTGGCCGATGATGAAGGTGCCGGAAAGCGCGCCGAAGACGCCCTCTTCCTGGCCCCAGATCACCCGCTCGATCGGGGTGGCGCCGCGGCCGCCGTATTCGGGGGGCCAGTGCAGGCAGGCCCAGCCGGCCTCGGCCTTCTTCGCCTGCCACTCCCTGGACAGTTCCAGGGGGTCGCGGCCGCCGACGTTCATGGAGGCGAAGCCGCTCTTTTTCAGATCGGCCTCCAGCTCATGCGGCACGTTGGCGTCGAGCCAGGCGCGCGCCGTGGCGCGGAAGGCGGCTTCTTCGGGTGTGTCGTCGAAGTTCATGTCAGTCTCTCCCGATCAGGCCGCGGCCGGAGATTCGTTACGTTGGCGAAGGCGCTCGATGAGCAGGTCTTCCCAGGTGGACTTGGAGCCGAGGCCCACAGCCAGGGCGTTGGACCGACGGTAATAGAGGTGGCAGTCGAAAGCCCAGGTGAAGCCCATGCCGCCATGCACCTGGATGTTGTTCTTGGCGCAGTGCTGGAAGGCGTCGGTGGCGCTGACCCGGGCCGTGGCCGCCGCGACGCCCAGTTCCGGCGAGCCGGTCGAGAGCGCCCAGGCGCCGTAGTAGGCGTTCGAGCGGGCCAGGGTGGCGGCGACATACATATCGGCCAGCATGTGCTTGACCGCCTGGAAGCTGCCGATCTGGCGACCGAAGGCCATGCGCTCCAGGGCGTAGTCGCGGCCCATCTCCAGCGCCCGGTCGGCGCCGCCGACCTGTTCGAAGGCGACCAGCACGGCCGCCCGGTCCATGACGTCGGCGGCGATGCGCCAGCCTTCGCCGGCCGCGCCGAGCGGCTCGGCGGGCGCGCCGTCGAAGCTGATGCGGGCCTGGCTGCGGCTGGGGTCGATGGTGTCGACGGCCTCGCGGGTGACGCCCGGGCCGTTCAGGTCAACGAGATAGAGGCTCACCTGGCTACCGCTGCGGGCGACCACGACCGCCATGTCGGCGACATCGCCGTCCGGCACGGGAACCTTGGTCCCGCTGAGCTTGCCGCCCGAGACGGAGGCCTTGATGCCCGCTTCCGTCACCCGGCCGACGCCTTCGGACAGGGCGAACGTCCCGATCGCCTCGCCCGACGCCAGCTTCGGAAGCCAGGCCTCTTTCTGGGCCTGCGAGCCGGCCGTCATCAGGAACTCGGCGGCGAGATAGATGGAGCTGGCCATCGGCACGGGGGCGACGGCGCGGCCCAGTTCCTCGGCGATGACGCAGAGCTCGAGATGGCCGAGGCCCACGCCGCCGAATTCCTCGGGGATGGCGGCGCCCAGGAAGCCCATCTCGCCCAGGCCCTTCCACAGGGCCTTGTCGTAGGGCTCGGGCCCTTCCAGGACCACGCGCACGGCGGTGGTCGGGCAGCGGTCAGCCAGGAAGCGACGGGCCTCCTCGCGCAGCTGCTTCTGCTCGTCTGAGAAGTCGAAATTCACTGGTGCGGCTCCCGGATTTTTCTGCTTTCCGTGAACGTGAACCGGATCACGCAAGGTCAGTCAAAGCCCCAGTTCCTCCCCCCATCGGGGGAGGAACCTGTTGGGCGCATGACCGACCTGAGCTAAACCCCGCCCATGAACTGCCGCCTCTATCTGATCACCCCGCCGGCCCTCGACGACCTGGCCGCCTTCGGCCACAGCCTCGCCGCCGCCCTCGACGCCGGCGACGTCGCCGCCCTGCAGCTGCGCCTGAAGGACCAGCCGCACGACATCATCGCCGCCGCCCACGACATGATCGCCCCGATGTGCCTGGGCCGCGATGTCGCCCTGATCCTCAACGACGACCCGAAACTGGCCGCCAAGCTGGGCTGCGACGGCGTCCACATTGGCCAGTCGGACATGAGCATGAGCGACGCCCGCAAGGTCATGGGCAAGAACGCCATGATCGGCGTCACCTGCCACGACAGCCGCCACCTGGCCATGGACGCCGCCGAGGCCGGCGCCGACTACGTCGCCTTCGGGGCCTTCTATCCGACCGCCACCAAGGAGACGCTGTATCGTCCCGAGCCGGAAATTCTGACCATCTGGCAGGAGACGATGGAAATCCCCTGCGTCGCCATCGGCGGCATCACCGCCGAGAATGCCGGCCCCCTCGCCCGGGCCGGAGCCGATTTCGTGGCGGTCAGCGCGGGCGTCTGGAGCCATCCGCAGGGTCCCGCCGCCGCCGTTCGCGCGATCAACGCGGCGATTGCCGGCTGACCTTGCTATAGAAGGCCCTCATCGCTAGGTTCCGCGACCTTTTTTCGAGACCCCGACATGCCCGCCACCTCCCCCCTGATGAACGTCATGACCGAAGCCGCCCGCAAGGCCGGCAAGGGCATGGCCCGTGACTTTGGCGAGGTCGGCGAACTGCAGGTGTCGCGCAAGGGCTCGGCCTCCGACTTCGTCACCGCCGCCGACCTCAAGGCCGAACAGTTCCTGTTCGAGGCCCTGACCAAGGCCCGCCCCGGCTACAGCTTCATCGGCGAGGAGCGCGGGCTGGTCGAAGGCACCGACAAGACCCACACCTGGATCGTCGATCCGCTCGACGGCACCACCAACTTCATCCACGCCATCCCGCACTTTGCCATCAACATTGCTTTGCAGCGCGAGGGCGAGGTGGTCGCCGCCGTGACCTACAACCCGATCACCGCCGACCTGTTCTGGGCCGAAAAGGGCAAGGGCGCCTGGCTTGGGGCGGAACGCCGCCTGCGCGTCGCGGCCCGCAACCGCCTCGACGACGCCCTGCTGGCGACCGGCATTCCCTTCCTCGGCAAGCCCGGCCACGCCCAGTTCCTGAAAGAACTGCACCAGATCAGCCAGCGGGTCGCCGGCGTGCGCCGCTATGGCTCGGCGGCGCTGGATCTCGCCTGGGTCGCGGCCGGTCGCTACGACGGCTACTGGGAGCGCGGCCTGCACAGCTGGGATGTGGCGGCCGGCATGCTGCTGGTCACCGAAGCCGGCGGCAAGGTCACCGATTTGAGCGGCGGCGAAGACCCCATCGAGGCCAAAACCATCCTGGCGGCCAACCTCGACATGCACCCACTGATTCTTGAGAAGCTGCAGGCGGCGGCTTAGGTCAGCGCGTCCTTCGACACGCCCGCTTACGCGGGCTGCTCAGGATGACTGACATGGGTGCGGATCAAAAAAGGTAGTCATGCTGAGCAGCGGCCGCAGGCCGCGTGTCGAAGCACGCACTAGGTCGTCAGCACAACCTTCCCCACATGCGCGCCCGCCTGCAGATAGGCATGCGCCGCCGCGGCTTCCGCCAGCGGGAACGTCCGGTCGACCACCGCCTTGACCTTGCCCGCCTCGACCCAGGGCCAGACCACCCGCTCGATCTCGGCCGCCAGCCGCGCCTTCTCGTCCGCCGAGCGCGGCCGCAACGTGGACCCCGTCAGCGTCGCCCGCTTCATCATCAGTCCGAACACCGGAACCTCCAGCGTCGGCCCGCCCAGGGCCGCGATGTAGACGATCCGTCCACCGGTCTTCAGCGCCGACAGGTTCTTCGCGAAATAGCTGGCCCCGACCATGTCGAGCACCACATCGACGCCGCCGGCTTCCTTGGCCACCGCCTCGAAGTCCTCGGTCGTCACATCGACCGCCACATCGGCCCCCAGGCTGAGCGCCTGGGCCTTCTTTTCAGCCCCGCGCCCCGTGGCGATCACTTTCGCCCCGGCCGCCTTGGCCATCTGGATCGCCGTCACCCCGATGCCGCTGGTCGCGCCGTGGATCATCAGGGTCTCGCCGGCCTTCAGCGCCCCATGCTCGAAGACGTTGGCGTAGACGGTGAACACCGTCTCGGGCAGACCCGCCGCCTCGATCAGTGAAAGCCCCTTCGGAATGGGCAAGGCGTGCCGGGCGTCGACCACCGCATACTCGGCATATCCGCCCCCGCCGAGCAGGGCGCAGACCAGGTCGCCGGCCTTCCAGCGACCGGCCCCCTCGACCACTTCACCGGCCACCTCCAGCCCCAGCACCGGCGAGGCGCCGGGGGGCGGCGGATAGGCGCCCAGGCGCTGGACGATGTCGGGGCGGTTGACGCCCGCCGCCGTGACCCGGATCAGGACATCGCCCTCGCCCGCGACGGGAATGGGCGCCGTTTCGGGCCGCAGGGCCTCTGCAGGCCCCTTGCCGCCCTCGATGCCGATGGCGGTCATGGTCTGGTCGGTCATGGGATGCGTCCCTCAAAGCTTGCGCGCGGCGCGGTTGCGAGGTGAGATAGGCGGAAACACGGACTTTCGCGATAGGGAGCGACGGCAATGATCGACGAACCCCTCGGGCCCCGGCCGGGCCGCGGCGACAACCTGGTGGCGCTGGGCCGCGAGGATCTGGAAATCTACGGCGTCTCGGAACTGGAAGAGCGGATCGAGGCGCTGCAGGCCGAAATCGCCCGTAGCCAGGCGCAGATCGACAAGAAAAACGCCGGAAAATCAGCCGCCGACGCCTTGTTCAATTTCAAGAACGGTTGAGAAGGCAAACGCGGAGTTAAGGGGTTGGCACGCAGGTTGCAGTCAAACCGGTCCGAAGGGCCGTGTACGGCTCGCTTGCGTAGATTGTAGGGGCGGAGTGTCCATGAACGAAGTTGGCGCGCTGGAGACGGCGCCGTGGCGGGCCGGGGTGATCTCGGATTTCGCGCGGTCGGAGCTGTTTGATCGCACCTTCCAGGAGGGCATGGACCTCGTGGAGGAAACCGCCGCCTATCTCGACGGCGCCGGCCGTCAGGACAGCAAGCTGCTCAGCCGCAACGCCGCCCTGGCCTACGCCTCCGAAAGCATGCGCCTGACCACCCGCCTGATGCAGGTGGCCAGCTGGCTGCTGGTCCAGCGCGCCGTCCGCGAGGGCGACATGGCCCCCGACGCCGCCTGCGACGACCGCTACCGTCTCGGCGCCGAGGCGGTCTGCACCGGCGAACAGAGCGAAGAACTGCTTCCGCTCGGCCTGCTGGCCCTGCTCGACCGCTCGGGCCGGCTCTATGACCGCGTCCGCCACCTGGACAAGCGCATGTACGTCGAGGCCGTGGCCGAGGAGGCCCCCAACGCCGTGCTGAGCCAGTTCGACCGCCTGCGCTCGGCGTTCAGCGGGATGGACGCCTGAGCCGAACGGCTCAACGCCTGCGGACCCCCGCCCGTCTGGTGGCGGGGATTGCTATCGTCCTGAGAGACCTGATCCGGCCCTCGGCCGGTCACGGTCGGCCGACGATGAATATGTCTAGACATATCCATTTTGCCCCATTTTGGGCGCTTTAGCCTGCGGCAAATCCTGTAGCCCGCACCGGGCGCAAATCGACCTACATTCGCTGCAGACCGGGCTACGCCCGGCCTACGCCGCGACCCACATCCGCAGAGCCTGAACCCACGTGAAAACCCACAGGGCCGGGCCTCCGGGCGTCCTGGCCCCGATTTCCACATTTGGATGTAGCCAGGTCGGCGCGGTACAATGGATTTACCGCTTCGATAGCCGACAAAAGAAAAAAGCCGGCTCCCAGTAGGAGCCGGCCCTTGTCCGTCCGCGCTTTCGCGCAGTCGCTTATTTCTTGGTGAAGCCGCCGAACTTGGCGTTGAAGCGGCTGACGCGGCCACCGCGGTCCAGCATGTGCTGGTTGCCGCCGGTCCAGGCC
>JAUMCZ010000227.1:0-16191 GCA_032122215.1 Caulobacter sp. | reverse complement strand
CGCTCGCCAAATCCACTCCCCCATTTCATGGGGGAGAGCAGGCGTTCCGCGCCTAAGGCCGTCGTATTCCGCGCAAAGAAAAAGGGCCGCCCGTGGGGGCGACCCTTTCCCTGTCTTCCTGAACGGAAGGCTTAAGCCTACTCGGCCTTCTTTTCTTCGACCGGAGCGGCGGCAGCCGGAGCAGCCGCGGCGTCGGCGGCCGGCGCGGCAGCGGCGTCAGCGGCCGGGGCGGCCGTGGCGTCGGCGGCGGGAGCCGCTTCAGCAGCCGGCGCTTCGGCGGCGGGCGCGGCTTCTTCGGTCTTGGTTTCAGCCGGCTTGCCGCAGGCGGCGACGGACATGGCGCCGAAGGCGGCGGCGATGATGAGGAGTTTACGCATTCCTGGCAGTCCCCTTTAGGTTCTCGTTGATGCGCGTCATTGATGACGCACCGGAACTATGGACCGCTGCTCACGGCCCGCAAGCCGCATTCTCACGTTGGCGTGATCACGGATTGTGTCAGGTGGACGACACCCACATCACAAACCGTTGATTTATCAGGCGTCGTTGGGGATCGCCGACAGGGCTTCTTCCAGTTCAAGGAAGCTGGGCTGGGCGCCCGACGGGACGCTGCCGCGACCGATTTCGACGCTGATCTGGGCGGCGTTGCCGTGCAGGTGGGCGACCAGGACCGACTGGATGATTCGGTAGAAGGCGCCTTCCTCGTTGACCACGTCGCCGAGACGGGCGGCCAGCGGGCCGACGATGCCGTAGGCCAGGAACACCCCCAGGAAGGTGCCGACCAGGGCGCCGCCGATCATGCCGCCGAGCACTTCCGGCGGCTCGGTGATCGAGCCCATGGTCTTGATGACCCCGAGCACGGCGGCGACGATGCCGAGGGCGGGGAGAGCGTCGGCGAGGTTCTGCAGGGCGTGGGCCGGGGCGTGGGCCTCGTGGTGGTGCTTCTCGAGCTGCTTTTCCATGGCGTCCTCGACCTGGTGCGGGTCCTCGAGGTTCATGGTCATCATCCGCAGGGTGTCGCAGATGAAGTCGACGGCGAAGTGGTCCTTGGTGATCTTCGGGAAGCGGCCGAAGATCGAGCTCTCACCGGGCTTTTCGATGTGGCTTTCGAGGGCGATGACGCCCTTGGACTTCATGGTCTTGGTCAGCAGGAACAGCAGGCTGAGCAGGTCCTTGTAGTCGCCGGCCTTCCATTTGGGACCGGCAAAGGCCTTGGCCAGGCCGCCGCCGCTGGCCTTGATCGTCGTCATCGAGTTGGAGATCAGGTAGGCGGCGACGCCGGCTCCGCCGATGGCCATCATTTCATGCGGCAAGGCATGCATGATGACGTTCATGTTGCCGCCGGACATGATGTAGCTGCCGAACACCAGGCCGAAGAGCAGGACGAGGCCGATGATCTGGAACATGGATGGGGTCGCCGCCGGAGGATAGGGTCGGCGGTGACCATGGCGTTTAATGCTTAATGCCGCGTAAGGGGCCGCGCCTGTTGTTGCACCGTCCGGCGACCCGGCTTAACAGCGTTCAGATATGCCCGAGAGCCCCAAGACCGCCGGTCTGAAGCTGGAGCCGCGCTCCTTCGCCATCCTGTTTGCGGTGTCGATCGTGGTGGCGATCGGCAACACGGGCCTGATGGCGGTGCTGCCGGCCATCGCCCGCGAGATCAAGATCGCCGACTGGATGATTTCGGCGGTGTTCGGGCTGTCGGCCCTGCTGTGGGCGGTGATGAGCCCGATCTGGGCCCGGGAATCCGACAAGCGCGGGCGAAAGCCCCTGATCATGCTGGGGCTGGCCGGGTTCTTCGTTTCGATGACCCTCTGCGCCTGCGTGGTCAGCATCGGTCTGCATCACCTGTTGCCGTCGCTGGTGGTCTTTATCCTCTTTCTGCTGTGCCGGGCGCTGTTCGGGCTGATCGGGTCGGCCTCCAACCCGGCGACCCAGGCCTATCTGGCCGAGCGAACGACGCGAGCCGACCGCACCCAGCAGATGGCCGCCCTGGCCGGCGCCTTTGGTCTCGGCACGGTTGTCGGGCCCTTCCTGGCGCCGCTGTTCATCCTGCCGGGGGTGACCCTGGCCGGGCCGATGTTCGCCTTCGCCATCTTCGCCGGACTGATGCTGGTGGTGGTCTGGCGCGGGCTTCCGGAAGAAGAGAGCCAGCGCAAGGAGAACCGCCGCTTCGCCGGGGCGGGGCAGGACAAGGGCCTGTGGCGCGATCCCCGGGTGCTGCCCTTCCTTATCTACGGCTTCGCGGTCGCCTGTTGCCAGACGGCGCAGGGCTACACGCTCGGCTTCATGATCATCGACAAGCTGGGCGTCAAACCGATGGAGGCGCTGGGCTTCACGGCGGTGGCCATGGGGGCGGGGGCCCTGGCCGGGCTGCTGGCCCAGTGGGGCCTGATCCGCATGTTCTCCATGGGGCCCAAGCAGCTGCTGCGCTGGGGTGTCGGCCTGGCGGCGCTGGGCAATCTGATCACGGTGTTTTCGCCGGACTACTGGACGGTGGTGGCCGGCTACGCGATCTCGTCGCTGGGCTATGGCTTCGCCCGGCCGGGATTCACGGCGGGCGCCTCGCTGACGGTGCGGATGGACGAGCAGGCGCGGGCGGCCGGCGCCATCGCGGCGGTCAACGGCCTGAACGTCATTCTCGCGCCGGTCTTCGTCATGCTCTACGGCGTCTTCCATGAAGCGCCGTTCGCGCTGAATGCGCTGATCCTGTCGGCGCTGCTGGTCTATGCCTTCCGCAACGCCATCCTGCGGGACGCCGGCGAGACCGTGCCCGATGACGAGGAGACGGCGATGGCCGTCCTCGAGCGGGCGGACGAAGGCTAGAAGCGGGGGTCAGGGCGGCGACGCCATCCCCGCCGCCTGCATGGCTATCGACTGGATCATCGGCGGCGTCAGATAGCCATCGGCCGGAATTCTGTTGGCCTGTTGCCAGGCGCGGATGGCGACGCGGGTTTTGGGACCAATGGCGCCGTCAACGCCGCCGGTGTCGTAGCCGAGCTTGACGAGGCTTTCCTGGGCCAGGATGCGGTCGGCCTTGGAAAGCGGCGTCTCGACCGGCCAGGGGGTGACCAGAGGGCCTTCACCGCCGAAGCGCAGCGCCAGCAGGCCGACGCCGAGCGCATAGGCCGTGGAGTTGTTGTACTTCATGATCGCCGCGTGGTTCGGGAAGATCAGGAAGGCCGGGCCCTGATAGCCCGAGGGCAGGATCAGGCTGGCGCTGGAGGCCTGGTCGGCGCTGGACCAGGGCAGACCGTCGGCGCGGCGAACGTTTCGCGCCGTCCAGTCGGCCAGCGGCTCGCGGGTCCCTTCGGTCAGGCTGTAGTCGAAGCCGGCCGGCAACAGGACCTCGCGCGACCAGCTTTCACCGGGCTTCCAGCCGGCCTTGGCCATGTAGTTGGCGGTCGAGGCCAGGGCGTCGTGGGTGCTGCCCCAGATGTCGCGGTGGCCGTCACGGTCGCCGTCGATGGCCGTGGAGAGGTAGACGCCCGGCAGGAACTGGGTCTGGCCCATGGCCCCGGCCCAGCTGCCCTTGAGACGGGCGCGGGTCTGCTCGCCGGTGGCGATGATCTTCAGGGCGGAGATAAGCTCGCTTTCGGCCCAGCCGCGTCGGCGGCCGTCGGCGGCCAGGGTCGCCAGGCAGCGGACGATATCCTTGTCGCCCTGGATCTTGCCGAACGCCGACTCCATCGCCCAGATGGCCAGCACGATCTCGCGCGGAACCCGGAAGGCCTGCTCCATGGCGGGCAGGTAGGGCAGCTGGGTGGCGAACTGGCGGCCTTGGGTGATGCGGACGTCGCTGACCGTGCCCTTCACATAGTCCCCGACCGGCTTGGAGAACTCCGGCTGGCGGCCGTCGGAGGCGACGACGCCGGTGTCCGGGGTCAGGCCGGCGGTCTCGCGGTCCACCACGGCCTGCGGCACGCCGGCGAGAACGGCCTTGGGTTTGAACTGGGCCAGCCAGGCGTCGAAGTTCGGATCGCCGGACACCACCGGAACCGGGGCCGGCGGGGAGACGGGCGGGGCAGGCGGCGGAACGGTCCCGGCCACATGGGTCAGGGTCGGCTCGAGCTGCGGGTCGGCGCAGCCGGCGAGGGTCAGGAGGAGGAAGGCGCGTCTATCCATGGACCCAAGCTAGCGGGATCAAGATGAACAGGGCCATCACAAACACGCCATGGCGCGCGGCGCCGGCTACTTTTCGCGGGTCACGGTGAAGGTCCCGCCTGGCGCGCCGATGACGGCGGGGGGCGGGGTGGCGGTGACGCCCAGGTCGGCCGGGCTGACAAACAGTATGGTCGTCTCGGCGCCCTGCTGCAGGGTGATGGGACCGGCGATGGTCTTGCCGGTGATCGTTCCCCGCCAGCTGCGGCCGGCGACCTTGAAGGTGACGCTGTCGCCCTCCTGTCGCCAGCTGCCCTGATAGCTGGAGGTTCCGGTCAGCTTGACCGAGCAGTTGGCGTTGAAGTCGATGCTCAGCAGGGCCTCGACACCGCGTGTGTCCCTGCCCTTGCCGCGATAGCTGCTGGCCGACAGGTCGCCGGCCGGTCCAGGCTTGCCACAGGGCTGTTCCCCCTTGCCCGGCTGCAGGCCGAAGAAACCGTTGCGTCCTTCGCCCGGACCCCAGCGGCCGGCGATCTCGCCCCTGGCGCCGACCTTGCCGGCGTAGACCACCTTGCCGCCGGCCGCCTTCGGCTCGGCCCGCTCGATGATCAGGACATCGCCGTCCCGGGTCCAGGTTGCGGTCTTGGGGATCAGACCGCCGCCGTCGCCGAGGGTCTGGGTGACGGTGCAGTCGGGGTTGAACCGCATGCGGGCGCTGCGCTGTTCGTGCGGCGGGCTGGAGCCGAGGGCGAAGAAGCCGACAAAGACCTTGCCGACGACGGCGGGCGCTCCGGCCGGATCACTGCAGGCGGCGGCGGCCGGGGTGGCGGCCAGGGCGAGGGCGAAGACGGCGGGGATGGCGAGGAAGCGCATGACATAGGACCTCGGGCCGCACCATGGGCCCGAGACAGGCCTAGAGACCGATGGACCCGCCTGCGCCCTCAACAAGGGTGGCAAGCGCCCTTCAAGGTCGAACAAAGCCGCCCCGGAGATTGACTCCCCCGCCGCCTCCCCCTATAGCCGCCCGCTCAATTCAGATGAGGGCCTCCGCGTGCGCGGGTTCCCCGCAGCCGCATGGTAAAGACCAATGAAGGTTCGTAGCTCGCTCAAGTCGCTGAAGTCGCGCCACCGCGACTGCAAGCTGGTTCGCCGCAAGGGCGTCCTGTACGTGATCAACAAGACCGATCCGCGCTTCAAAGCCAAGCAAGGCTAATGACCGCGCCTGTTGGCGTCCTCTGGGACGTCGGCAATGTGATCGTTCGCTGGGATCCCCGGACCCTGTATGCGAAGATTTTCGAGGAACCGGCCGCTTGCGACCGGTTCCTTTCGCATGTCTGCACCATGGCCTGGCACGGGCTGACCGATCGCGGCGTGCCGGCCGAAGACAACACGCTCGACCTGATCTCGCGGTTTCCCGAGCATGAAGCCGAGATCCGCGCCTGGTGGGACCGCTGGGACGAGATGTTCGGCGGGGTGATCGAGGAGACTGAAAGCGCCATGGAGGCCCTGGCCGCCAGGGGCGTGCCGCAGTTCGGGCTGACCAACATGGCCGGGCCGGTCTGGCCGACCATCGAGCCGATGGCCCCGGCGGTGCGACATCTGAAAGCCGTGGTGGTCTCCGGCGACGAGGGGATGATCAAGCCGGAGCCGGCGATCTATCACCTGGCCTGCGAGCGGTCGGGCCTGCGCCCGGACCAACTGCTGTTCGTCGACGACAGCGCGGTGAACATTCAGGCGGCGGCCGAGCTGGGCTTCCATGTGCTTCACTTCACGGACCCGAGGCTGCTTGGCCCGACCCTGGAGGCCCACGGGCTGCTTTGAGCTTCGGATAACGTTATGCTTGCGAAGTTCCAAATTCTACCCGAAGCTGTCACCTGATTTCGCGACAAGCCTGTCCGCTCAAGGCGGCAGTCTCCTCGCGGGCTTTGGGGGCGGGAATGAAGCTGAGCGATTGGTTTCCAATCATCCTGTCCTTGATAGCGTTCCTCACGGCGGCCACGACGGCGACGGTCAATTTCTTCCACGCCTCGCGACTCAATCGCCAGAAAATGGAACTCGAAGCGACTCTCAGGACCCTGACCTCCAGAGTCGATCTGCTTTCCAGAGAACAGTCCACGGCGGCCGCCGGCCAAAGGATGCAGCTGAACCACGAAATCGAGAGCCTGCACCACGCAATCTCGGCCGCCCAGGACGTCAAGGACGCGCTGGAGGGGATCGCGACAGCTGCGCGTCATCCCAACACAATTCAACGGGTCGCCGCCATTGGAGCCTTCTCCAGCGCGCGCGTCGAATTGCAGACCAGCCATTCAGAACTCGTGCAATGGCTGCAGAGCGAAAGGCTCGAGCTGCACAAGTCCAAGAACACCCTTCACGGTCTGGCCAGCCGCTTTCAAAAGGAAATCAAGGGCGACAAGACAATATCGGGCGCGTCAGACGAGATTTTGGCCGATATCGCCAAGGCCGTGGACGAGCTTCGAAGCGCCCAGAATGACCTGCGAGAGGCGGCATCGATGCGCCAGTCGATGCTCAATGAAGGCCTGATCGATTGAGGTACCTGCTTTGGATCGACGATGACTTCCACTTGCTGAAAGGGGTCCAGGAATCGTTTCAGCGATTTGGGGCGCACGTGACCTTTACCCCGGACATCTGCAGCGCCGTCGAGCATCTTTCCGCGGCGACCTACGACGCGATCATTGTTGACGCGGGTATCGAGCGGGGCAATGTCGACGAGCATTTTCCCCAACTCTCGGCAAACCTGCCCATGGACGCATTTGCCCCGGGGCTGGACCTGATCCGCCTGCTCATCAACGTCGGCATTCCGGACGTTTTCCCGGCGTCGCGGATCATCCTGTGTTCAAGCCATCCGGCGCCAACCCTGGGCCGATCGGCGCCGGATGTCCTGGCCGCAGTCTGGTCGATCCCCAAGCTGAACGCCTTCTACTACCCGGACCGCTTTGTCGAAGAGGTGTTCCACCTGCTCGATAACGACCCTGCCGAGGAGCCCGCCGCGCCCTTGGAGGCGTCTGCGGCCACGCCAGAGCCGCATGAGCATGGCGAAACGGTCAGTCCGACAGAAGCCTCGCTCGATCCCATGGAGAAGGAGGCCGAGTGGCGGCTGCATGACCTGCGTAACGAAATTCAGGCTCAACTCACCCCACTAAGGAGGACGCAGGAACGAATTCGGTCCTTCTCGGGCGAGACCGCGGAAGCCAGTCAGAGCCTTCACCGGCTCGCCGAAGAGCTAAGCGGGTTGGAGGGTGACATTCTGGATGAGCTGGTCGATGCCGGGTACGCGGCGCGCAAAGACTATGAGCGCGTTGAGGAAGAGTTCCAGCAGTTGAAACGCGAACTCCGAACCTATCAGCCAGCAAAAATAACAATGATTGTGGCCGTCTCTGACCAGCTTCTGGATCGATTGATACTATTCCAAAGATATCCATCCCGGCCCGTCATTGAAAAAATGAAGATGCGTCTGAACGTTGACGTAATTTCTTACGATCTGGACGTCGTTATCGATAGCCTAGTGGGAAGTATAGAAACTTCCATGCTTGAGTTATCAACAGATTCGAGTTCCACCTTCGACACCTCTAAAGTCATATCAGACCTAATTCGGGTGAATGCCGCGCAGGCACTGAACCGTCGCGTGGAATTCAGGCAAGAAGTCGAGGAAAAGCTAATCCTGTCGAGAGGAACTGCAGGATCCTACCGGAGAATATTTTCAAATATTATAGACAACGCCGTAAAATTTCACGGTCAACTCTGGCGCAGCAATGCCTGGATTGAAGTTAAACACTACAAACGGGATGGAAACATTTGTACCGAGGTTGAGAGTTGGGGGCCGTCCAGGCTGGAGGATACGTCGACCGCTACCGTTGAGGGGCGTCGAGGTGAGGACGCGCGCCGTCCGGGGCAGGGGCTTGGGCTGGCCATCGCCCTGAAGGAAGTTGGCCTCCTGCAAGGGGAGTTGAGAACCACTGGCCGGCCGCTCAGTTCGGGAAAATTTCTCAACACCGTCCTAGTGTCGATTCCGATCCGTAATACCTGAGTTTCGGGTACAATTAGAGCAGGCACTGCAGGTAGCGGGTAACATGCCCAGCCTGTGTCTGAGCCTTTTCGCAGCCCGTACCGATAAGCAGGCCAAGGCGGGCATTCTTGATCGGGTCGATCCACCGGACCGGTCGAAGCCCGTAGACCTGAACCATCTGAATGGCGTGTTCGAAATACCGTTCATGGTCGGTTGCGAACCGGAGGGTCGCCCCGGGCGCGGCGCAACGGACGAGCTCGTCCAGAAAACTCGGCGACAGCATCCAGCCATATATTTCGGAAGCAAGTTCGTTGTCGCGCCTAATGGTCCTTGAATAAGGGGTTGGAAAGTAAATATGGAAATCGTTCACAGAGCGATCATCTGTATGATTGACCAAGTACACCATCGCCTCAGCGTGAATGAACTCCAGATTTTCCAAGTTGTTTTCTAACCGCTTTCGCTCTGCAATCCGAAGTTGATACTGATTAATATCTAGCCCGATGAACTTCGTGTCCGGGCGCTCTTTGGCTGCCTCGACGGCGAAATCGCCCCGCCCCGTGCCGATGTCGAGTTCCAGTCGTTGAAAGGCCTTCGACATGCCGCCCGAGATCCCCTCCTGCCCCAGCAGGCAACTATACAGGTTCGGGTTGTGAAAAAATAGAGACGCGCCGATCCCCATACCGATGACGGGCGGCGGTATTTCCTCTACACCGCGCCTTCCCCAATTCCGCTTCCCGTGAGAGCCTTCCCCCATGGCCGATGACCAGCCCACCGTCGATGTCCTGAACGGCACCGCCCAGACCCAGCTGCGCACCATCATCGAGCGCATCGAGCGGCTGGAAGAGGACAAGGCCGGCGTCATGGCCGACCTGAAAGAGGTCTACGCCGAGGCCAAGGGCAACGGCTTCGACACCAAGATCCTGCGCAAGGTCGTGCGCATGCGCAAACAGGACAAGGCCAAGCTGTCGGAAGAAGAGGCGCTGATCGACCTCTACCTGTCGGCGATCGGCGGGCTCTAGCCTTGGAGGGTCTTTGAAGCGGAAGGATCCTCCCGACTTCAAGGCGCTGGCCCGCAAGGCCGCGCAGCGCTCGGCCCTCAATGCCGTGCGCAAAACCCAGCGCGCGGCCGACAAGGCCGGCGTCAAGCTGTCCGACTGGGAAGGCGAATTCCTGGGTTCGGTCGCCGAGCGGGTGAAGACCTACGGCCGGGCCTTCGGCGACCCTGAGCTGGGGGCGCCGGGACAGGCGCTGTCGGCCATGCAGAACCGCAAGCTGAAAGAGATCGCCGCCAAGGCCAAGGGAGAGGACAAGCCCCCGTGGGTGGTGAAGCGCGAGGCGCAGGCGGCGAGGGCCACCCGGACGGCGGCCTCGGGAGATGAGACGCCCCCGGCGACGTCGCGCAGGGGCTTTGGTCGAAGACCCGCGAAGGCCTGAAGCGGGACCCGACGCTAGCCGACGTCCCTGATCTCCACGTCGATCCCCTGCTCCCGAACCTTGCGATAGAGGGTCGAGCGGCCGATGCCGAGGCGGCGGGCGACCTCCGACATGTGGCCGGCGTAGACGTCGATGGCGTGCTGGATGAGGTCCTTTTCGATCTCTTCCAGGGTGCGCAGGTGGCCGTGGCCGTCGAGGATGCGGACCGGCGCGTCGGCGGGCATCTCGGCCAGCAGCTGCTGGGCGGTCGGGATGGCGC
Organism: Caulobacter sp.; assembly: GCA_032122215.1. GTDB lineage: Bacteria > Pseudomonadota > Alphaproteobacteria > Caulobacterales > Caulobacteraceae > Caulobacter. The sequence goes on along the minus strand of JAUMCZ010000227.1, from coordinate 6,376 downwards.
GCGGGACCTGGCCGGCGACGGGCTGGACCAGGTCGTCGATCGGAGGCGCCTTCACGCCGCTGATAGCCGGGAAATCGAACGGCTGCAGGTAGGGGGCGTCGGCCAGGACGATGGCGCGGTAGACGGCGTTCTCAAGCTGGCGGACGTTGCCCGGCCAGTCGAAGGCGGTGAGGAAGGCAAGCGTCTCGGGGGCTGCGCCGACGACGCGCTTGCCCTCCTCGACGTTGAACCGCTTGATGAAGGCCTCGACCAGGGCCGGGATGTCCTCGCGCCGTTCGCGCAGGGACGGGGCCTCGATCGGGAAGACGTTGAGGCGATAGTAGAGGTCCTCACGGAAGCGGCCTTCCTTGATGGCGTCCGACAGGTCGCGGTTGGTGGCCGAGACGATGCGGACGTCGACCTTGACCGAGCGCTTGGCGCCGATGGGGTCGATCTCGCTTTCCTGCAGGGCGCGCAGCAGCTTGACCTGGACATCGAGGGGCAGTTCGCCGACCTCGTCGAGGAACAGGGTGCCGCCGTTGGCCTCCTGGAATTTACCCAGGTGTTTATCCGAGGCCCCGGTGAAGCTGCCCTTCTCGTGGCCGAACAGGATGCTCTCGACCAGGTTCTCGGGGATGGCGCCGCAGTTGACGGCGACGAAGGGCTTGCCCGAACGGTCGCTGGACCCGTGCACGGCGCGGGCGATGACTTCCTTGCCGACGCCGCTTTCGCCGGTGATCAGCACCGGGATGGAGGACCTGGCGGCGCGCTCGCCCATGCGCTTGACGATGCGCATGTGGGGGCTCTCGCCGATCAGGTCGGCGAAACTAGTCCTTCCATTAGAGTGCTTCTTGAGCCGATCGACCTCGCCCTTCAGTTCGCCGAGCGACAGGGCGTTGCGGACCGAGGCGATGATGCGTTCAGGGGACGCCGGCTTGACGAAGAAGTCGCAGGCCCCGGCCTGCATGGCCTTGACCACCGTGTCGACGCCGCCGGAGGCGGTCAGCACGATGACCGGCTGGTTGAGGCCGCGGGCGCGCATTTCCTTGAGGGCGTCGTGACCCGACAGGCCGGGCATCTGCAGGTCGAGCAGCACCACGTCGGCGCTCTTGCCGGCCTGCAGGTGGCTCATGGCGGAATCGCCGTTCTCGGCCTGGGCGACGGCGAAACCGTCGCGCTCGAGAACCGCCTGGATCAGCCGTCGCTGAGTCGGGTCGTCATCGACGACCAGGACCGTTTTGGTCATGTTGAAGCATCCCACCAAGTACCGGCGATGCGGCCGCATGGGCCGTCGCTCGTTGATCCGTATTGAAACAGAGGTGGGTAAAGGCCGGGTGTAGGAGACCTGAGTCGGGGGTTAATTTTCGAGGCTCAGGCCGTCGTCCGCACCAGCATGGTCCGTTCGTCCGACAGGCCGGCCAGTTCGGCCATCAGGGCCGCGATCTGGACCGGCTTGCTGACCTGGCCGTCGAAGCCGAGATCGACATAGGCCTTGCGGTCGCGGGTCAGGACATCGGCGGTGACGGCGATGACCGGCGTGTCCTGGTTGGGTCCGGGGGCGCCGCGCAGGGCGGTCAGGGCCTCGATGCCGGTCATGCCGGGCATCTGGATATCCATCAGCACCAGGTCGAAGGCGGCGACCGACAGGCGGTCGAGAGCCTCCTGGCCGCTGGCCGCCTTGCTGACGTGGTGGCCGAAGGCGGAGAGGATCTGGTCCAGCACCATCAGGTTCACGGCGTTGTCGTCCACCGCCAGGATGCTCAGCGGCAGTCCCGGGGACGGGGGGGCGGCCGGGGCCTCGCTGGCGGCAAGGGCCGTCTCGCCGATCGGCAGGATCAGCTCGACATGGAAGGTCGAGCCGAGGCCGGGCTTGCTTTCGGCCCACAGCCGGCCGCCCATCAGCTCGGTCAGCTGGCGGCAGATGGCCAGGCCCAGGCCCGTGCCGCCGAAGTCGCGGCCGCTGGACTCGTCGGCCTGGGTGAAGGCGTCGAACAGATGCGGCAGGGTGGCCGGATTGATGCCGATGCCGCTGTCGCGGACGCTGATCCTCAGGCGGGCCGTGCCGTCGCTGTCCGGCTCGCCGGTCAGTTCGATGCCGACGCGGCCTTCAGGTGTGAACTTCAGGGCGTTGCCGACCAGGTTGAACAGCACCTGGCGCATGCGGCGGCCGTCCATGACCAGAACGGCGGGCAGGGCCGGATCGACGTCGAGGGTCAGCTCCAGACCCTTCTGCGCGGCGGCGGCGCCCCAGAAGCCGTTCAGCTCGCGGCCCAGTTCGCCCAGGTCCTGCGGGGCGGTGACGATGGCCATGCGGTCGGCATCGATGCGTGAGAGGTCGAGGATGTCGTTGAGGATCGACATCAGGAACTCGCCGCTGTGGATCAGGGTGTCGATCTGTTCCTTCTGCTCGCCCCGGGCCGAGGACCGGAGCAGCTGGGCCATGCCCAGCACGCCGTTCATCGGGGTGCGGATCTCGTGGCTCATGGTGGCCAGGAAGCGGGCCTTGGACTCGCCGGCCCGGCGGGCCTCCTCGCGGGCGATCTCTGCGGCGGCGCGTTCGGCCTTCAGCCGTTCGATCAGGCGGGTGTTGCCGGCCAGCATCTCCGACCACTGGCCGAGCAGGCGCGAGATGCCGCCGCTCATGAGGCCCAGCATGACGGCCAGCATGGTCAGGGTGAGGGCCAGGCCGAGGGCCTGGATCATCGGGAACCGGCCGAACATGGCGACGCAAAGGCCGATCAGCACCGGACCGGCGGTCATCAGGTAGAGGCGCGGCGACAGCGCGCTCTGGACGATGCCGGCGCTTATCAGCAGGCAGGCTGAGAGGCCGAGGAACATCAGGTCGGCCGGATTGCCGCGGGTCAGGACGGCGGCGACGGGCCAGATGATGGCGGCGCTGGCGCGCATGCCGGCGCACCAGCCGATCCGGGCCTCCATGGCGGCCGGCTCGAAGGCCTCCGCCGTCTCCTGCCAGCGGCGGTAGAGCGGCTGGATGACACTGTCGGCGGCCATGTTGCCGATGCAGGAGAACAGACCGAGCCAGGGGTGGCCGATCAGGGCCAGGGCCAGGCCGAACGGCAGGGTCAGGGCATAGAGCAGCGGCAGGGGGGCGATCATCCCCGCCAGCAGCAGGGACGCCGCATTGACGGCCGGCAGGACGCCGTCATTGTCGTCTGGCGCGCCCGACGGCGCAGGGAGAACCCCGGTGTCCATGATCCTGCTGGTTGCTCAAAACCCGACCCAATCGCGGAAGTTTATCGGCAAGAGGGTTAAGACGGCCTAACTGTGTTCATCGAACCAGAGCTCAAAGTGGGGATGTTCGCGTGATGATCATCGGCCGAAGGACCCTGGTCCAGGGCGCCCTGGCGGCGGGACTGGCCGCAGCCGCGCCGGCGCTGGCGGGTCAGGAGACCAGCGACGGCATGGCGGCGTCCATCCGCCTGTGGCCTCAGGGGGCGCCCGGCGCTGCCGGGGTCACGGTGGTCGAGGAGGAGACCGATCGCTCGCCGGCGCCGGCGCCGCTGCGCGACCGCATCATCAAGGGGGTGCGGGATCCGGATCTCAGGGTGTTCCGGCCGAAAACGCCGAACGGCGCGTCGCTGCTGATCGCGCCCGGCGGCGGCTACAGATGGGTGGTGCGCGACAAGGAGGGCTATGAGTGCGCGCAACGCTTCGCAGACGCCGGCCTGACGGTCTATGTGATGAGCTACCGGCTGCCGGGCGATGGCTGGGCGGCGGGGCCGGAGACGCCGCTGCAGGACGCCCAGCGGGCCCTGCGGCTGGTGCGGCGGGAGGCCGGGCGACGGGGCTCGGGGCTGGATCCGGCCCGGGTCGGTGTGATGGGCTTTTCCGCCGGCGGCCATGTGGCTGGCTGCCTGAGCCTGATGTTCGACGAAGCGGTCTACAGCACGGTTGATTCCGCCGACCAGCTTTCGGCGCGGCCCGACAGCAGCGTGCTGGTCTATCCGGTCGCCACCATGAGGCCGCCGCTGGCCCATGCCGGCTCACGGCAGCTGCTTCTGGGCAAGGACCCCACGGCCGACCTGGAGGCGCGCTGGTCGCTGGAGACGCGGGCCCGGGAGGACGCGCCGGCGACCTTCCTGCTGCATGCGGCGGACGACAGGTCCGTGCCGGTCGAGAACAGCCTGGCGCTGGAGGCGGCGCTGAGATCGAAGAGGGTCGCCACCGAGCTGCATGTCTTCGGCGAAGGCGGCCACGGGTTCGGACTGCGCTTTGCCAAGGGCAAGCCGGTCGAGGCCTGGCCGGATCTGGTGCTGGCCTGGTGGAAGCGGCGGGGCTTCATCTGAAGAAGAGGGGCCGGGCGGCGACGTTACGCTTTGCGTGCCGGCCCTATGCTTTGCGGCCGTGGCATCCTAAATCCCCGGCATGTCCCAGATTGCCAAGATCACCGCCGCCGCCCCCGAATGGAATCTCGCCGACCTCTACGCCGACCGCGCCGACCCGCGCATCGCCGCCGACGTTGATGCGGCCCGGGCCGCCAACGAGGCCCTGGCCGACCTCGAGGGTCAGTTCATCGCCAGCCGCGCCGAGCCTGCGAAACTGGGCGCCCTGATCGACAAGGGCATCGGTCTCTATGAGCAGGCGGCGGATGGCCTTTATGCCGTCAGCGCCTTTGCCTCGCTGTCGTCCTCGACGGCGCGGGACGATCCGCGCTGGGCCCAGTTCGAGGCCGACTTCCGCATGAAGAGCGCCGAGATCGCCTCGAAGTCGCTGTTCTTCACCCTCGAGCTCAATCAGCTGGAAGACGCCGAGATCGCAGCGGCCCTGGAGGCTCACCCGGGCGCGAGGCGCTGGGCGCCATGGCTCCGCCGGGTGCGGCTGTCGCGGCCGCATGAGCTCAGCCAGGAGCTGGAGACGCTGTTGCTTGATCGCTCGCCGGCAGTGGCCAACTGGTCCAGGCTCTATGACGACACCCTGGCCTCGCTGCGGACCACGGTCGGGCGCGAAAGCCTGACCCTGCCCGAAACCCTGAACCGGCTGAGCGATCCGGACGTCAGGAAGCGCAAGGCGGCGGCGAACGGGCTGGCCACGGCGCTTGAAGCGAACGCCTCGACCATCAGCCTCTGTCTCAACACCCTCGCCTTCGAGAAGCAGGTCGAGGATCGCTGGCGCAAGTACGACTATCCGGCCCAGGGCCGCCACCTGGCCAACGAGGTGCATGGCCTGAGCGTCGAGGCCATGGTCGAGGCCGTCACCGACGGCTATGCGGCGACGTCGCACCGCTACTATGCCCTGAAGGCCCGGGTGATGGGGAAGAAGACCCTCGACCACTGGGACCGCAACGCGCCGCTGACCACCGCCCAGCCCAGGCTCTATGAGTGGGGCGAGGCGAAAGCGATGGTTCTGGACAGCTTCGGCGCCCTGGCTCCGAAGTTCGCCGACGGGGCGCGGGTCTTCTTCGACAGCCCCTGGATCGATGCGAAGCCCCGGCCGGGCAAGCAGTCGGGGGCCTACAGCCACCCGGTCAGCTCGACCAAACATCCCTATGTGTTCATGAACTTCATGGGCGAGCGGCGCGATGTGCTCACCCTGGCCCATGAGCTGGGCCATGCGGTGCACCAGACACTGGCCGCGCCGCTGGGCACCCTGCTGGCCGACACCCCGCTGACCCTGGCCGAGACGGCCTCGATCTTCGGCGAGGGGCTGGTGTTCGAACGGCTGCTGGCCGAGGCCAGGCCCGAAGAGAAGCTGGGCCTGCTGGCCGGGCGGATCGAGGACGGCCTCAACACTGTGGTGCGCCAGATCGCCTTCCACCAGTTCGAGACCCGCTTCCACGAGGCGCGGAAGTCCGGCGAGCTGAGCGCCGAGGAGATCGGCGTCCTGTGGCTGGAGGTGATGGGGGCCAGCCTTGGTCCGGCGGTGCGTTTGAACGCCGGGTACGAGCACTACTGGTCCTACGTCAGCCACTTCGTGCACGCGCCCTTCTATGTCTACGCCTACGCCTTCGGCGATCTGCTGGTGCGGGCCCTGATGGAGAAGCGGCGCGAGGACCCGACCGGGTTCGCGCCGGTCTATGAGAAGCTGCTCAGCGCCGGCGGCACGGCGACCTATGTCGAGGCGCTGGAGCCGTTCGGGCTGGATCCACGCCAGAAGAGCTTCTGGGCGGCCGGGGTCAGCCAGCTCGAGCGGCTGGTCGACGAGTTCGACGCCCTGGTGAAGTGATCTCCGTCATCCCGGACGGCCCTAACGGACGATCCGGGACCCGGGGCGTGAAGGGGCGCGACGCAGGCCATATCGACCGTTGGATTGGCCGCCCCTGGGTCCCTGTGTATTGCGATTGTTGTCAGGCCTTGGCTTGATGGTGGCGGGCGTGGCTCGTTGGGTCCCTGGTCGCTATGCGGCCGTGAGCCGGCATGGGCGCGCCCGCCAGTCAGCT
>JAUMCZ010000226.1:0-13541 GCA_032122215.1 Caulobacter sp. | reverse complement strand
GCGCCCGGGCCGAGGCCGACGGGGTCTCGAACGCCATCGTCTTCAACACCTGTGCGGTGACCGGCGAGGCCGTCCGCCAGGCGCGCCAGGCGATCCGCAAGGCCCGCCGCGAGAACCCGAACGCCCGCATCGTCGTCACTGGCTGCGCGGCCCAGATCGACCCGGCCGGCTTCGCGGCCATGGATGAGATCGACCTCGTCCTTGGCAACGCCGAGAAGGCCGCTCCGGGCGCCCTGCTGCCGCAGCCGGAGCTGGGTCGCGTCCGCGTCAACGACATCATGAGCGTGCGCGAGACCGCCGCCCACCTGTCCGACGGCCTGCGCGATAGGGCCCGCGCCTATGTCGAGATCCAGAACGGCTGCGACCACCGCTGCACCTTCTGCATCATCCCCTATGGCCGCGGGAACAGCCGCTCGGCCCCCGCTGGCGAGATCGTAGAGCGGATCGGCCGCTTGGCCGCCGAGGGCTGGAACGAGGTGGTGCTGACCGGCGTCGACCTGACCAGCTGGGGCGCCGATCTGCCGGGCACGCCGACGCTCGGCCAGCTCGTGGCCCGCATCCTGAAGCTGGTGCCCGGCCTGCCGCGCCTGCGCCTCTCCAGCATCGACGCCGCCGAGATCGACCCTGACCTGATGCGGGTGCTGGCGACCGAGACCCGTCTGGTCCCCTATCTGCACCTGTCCCTGCAGGCCGGTGACGACCTCATCCTCAAGCGCATGAAGCGCCGCCACCTCCGCGCCGACGCCCTGAAGCTGGTCGCCGATGTGAGGGCCGTTCGCCCGGATGTGGCCTTCGGCTGCGACCTCATCGCCGGTTTCCCGACGGAGACGGATGAGGCGTTCGAAAACACCGTGAAGCTGGTCGAGGAGGCGGGCCTCTCCTACCTGCACGTCTTCCCCTACAGCCCCAGGCCGGGCACCCCGGCGGCGCGCATGCCGCCAGTGCCGAGGCCGGTGATCAAGGCCAGAGCCGCAAGGCTGCGCGAGGCCGGGGCGGCGGCGCTGAGCCGGCACCTGGAGGCGCGAGTCGGCAAGGTGCTGGAGGGGCTGGTCGAGCGGCCGGGTCTGGCGCGGGCGCCGGACTTCACGGAGATCGCTTTCGAAGGTGAGGCCGAGGCGGGGTCGCTGCGTCAGATGCGGATCACCGGACATGATGGCGTTCGAGCCGTCGGGGTGCTTGCCGACCTTTAGCGATACCTCTCCCATAGGGAGAGGTCGGTCCTGCGCAGCAGGACCGGGTGAGGGGTTACGCTGTGTCCGGATATGGCGCCGACAGCCAAGCTGCTGTCGCCGATCAGCTGAAACGCTCTTGAAAGCCTTCGAACACCGTAACCCCTCACCCGGTCGCGCCCTCGGCGCGCCCGACCTCTCCCTCCGGGAGAGGTGAATCTGAACCCTCAGGTCTCCGGTGGCGGCTCCCGCCCATCGAACCCCGGCAGCCCCAGCTTCCAGTGGATCGCCGCGCCGCGCAGCGCGAAGGCGCAGGCAAACCCGACCACGCCGGCCACGATCCGGTCCCCGCCCAGCGCCGCCAGCACGACGAACACCGCCGCGCCGAGAATCGTCGCCGTCACATAGATCTCCCGCTGCAGCAGGATCGACGGCTCTCCGGCCACCACATCGCGCAGCACCCCGCCGAAACAGGCCGTCATCATCCCCATGACCACCGCCGACACCGGGTGCACGCCCAGGGACAACGCCTTGGCCGCCCCGACGATGCAGTAGGCCGCCATCCCGATCGCATCGAGCCAGAGCAGGGCGCTCATCCGCCAGGTCCGCCGACCGACCAGCCAGACGACGATCGCCGCCGTGATGCAGGCCAGCAGGTAGCCGGGGTTGTTGATCCAGAAAACCGGCGCCCCGATCAACAGGTCCCGCAGGGTCCCGCCGCCGACCCCGGTCATGGCCGCGAAGAAGGCGAAGGTGACGATGTCGTGCCCCCGACGCGCGGCGGCAAGCGCGCCCGAGGCGCCGAACACCAGAACGGCGGCGTAGTCGAACAGCAGGAAGGCTGTCTCGAGGTTGGGGAGGAGCGGCTCCATGGCCAAGGTCTAAGCCGCCTCACACGGACTTGAAAGCCCGGACGGCTGGGCGCAGGCTGCCGCCCATGGGCGACGTCGTCGATCTGCGCATGCACAAATGGGCCGTGAAGCTAGCCCGCCTGCTTGGCCGGCCGGACGGGCCTGAGGCGCTGGAGGATCGCACCCTCAAGGCCATCGTCGACGTCAATACCGACGACGAGATCGCCGACATGCTGGCCCTGCCCCTGCCGCGCAAGGGCCCTTGAGCCACGCCGCTTTCACCACAGGGCGAGGCAGGTTAAACCCCCGCCATGGCTGAACAGAAACAAGGCTGGTTCCAGCGCCTGACCAGCGGGCTTTCCCGCTCCTCGCAGGCGATGACCCAGCAGGTCACCGAAATCTTCCGGCGTCCGCTCGATCAGGCCCAGCTCGATGAGCTGGAAGAGATGCTGATCGAGGCCGACCTCGGCCCCCACGCGGCCGGCCGCATCACCCAGGCCTTCAGCGACGCCAAGTTCGGCAAGTCGGTGTCCGACCAGGAGGTCAAGGAAGCCCTGGCCGACCTGGTGACCAAGGAACTGGTCAGCCGGGAAGGGGTGTTCGACCCGCTGTCGGGCCCCAGGCCCTATGTGGTGCTGTTCATCGGCGTCAACGGATCGGGCAAGACCACCACGCTCGGCAAGATCGCCGCCGATCTGACATCCAAGGGCGCCAAGGTCCTGATCGTCGCCGGCGACACCTTCCGGGCCGCCGCCGTCGAGCAGCTGCACGTCTGGTCAACGCGGGCGCGCGCCGACTTCATGAGCCGCCCGACCGGCGCCGATGCGGCGGGCCTTGCGTTCGACGCGGTCGAGAAGGCCAGGGCGGACGGCTACGACGTGGTCCTCATCGACACCGCCGGCCGGCTGCAGAACAAGCAGGGCCTTATGGACGAACTGCTCAAGGTCATCCGCGTCCTGAAGAAGGTTGATCCGGACGCCCCGCACGAGACCCTGCTGGTGCTCGACGCCACGGTCGGGCGCAACGCGCTCAGCCAGGAAAACCTGTTCGGCAACCAGATCGGCGTCTCCGGCATCGTCATGACAAAGCTGGACGGCACCGCCCGCGGCGGCGTCCTGGTTCCCGTCGCCCAGGCCTCCGACAGCCCCATCAAGCTGATCGGCGTCGGGGAGGGGATCGATGATCTGCAACCTTTCGACGCCCGGGCGTTTTCCCGGTCCCTGGTCGGGCTGGACGTTTAGAGGAATAGCATGACCGAACCGTCCCCCGCCCCCGCCAAAAAGTCCCACGGCTGGATCCGCACCGCCGTCGATTTCGGCGGCCTGCTGGCCTTCTTCGCCGGCTACATCGTCACCCACAGCCTTGTGACCGCCGCCTGGTGGCTGGTGGCCGGCTCGGCGATCGCCCTGGTGGTCGGCTTCGTTTTCGAGAAGCGCCTGGCGCCGATGCCGCTGATCTCCGGCGTCCTGGCCCTGCTGTTCGGCACGCTGACGGTGTTCTTCAAGGACCCGATCTTCCTCAAGCTCAAGCCGACCATCACCATGACGCTGTTCGGCGTCATCCTGATCGGTGGCCTGTTGGCGAAGAAGAACTTCCTGAAGATGCTGATGGGCAGCGAGCTGGTCATGACCGACGCGGTCTGGCGCACCTTCACCCTGCGCTACGGCCTGTTCTTCTTCGCCATGGCCATCCTCAACGAGGTCATCTGGCGGACCCAGTCGGAAGATCTGTGGGTCAACTTCAAGGTCTTCGGTATCCTTGGCCTGACCCTCGTCTTCTCGATCAGCCAGGGCCCCCTGATCATGAAGGGCATGAAGGAGGCCGAAGCCGAAGGCGGGCCTGCCCCTGATCCTGAAGCGACCAGGGACGCGCCGCCGATCATCGAGTGACCAGCCCTCGATTGATCTGTCGTCAAATCTACACCGACGCCCATTAAGCTCCGCACGCGGTTGATGAACCGGAGGGGATGATGGCGAAAGACAAGTCGGGCAAGCGGGGTGCTGCTTCGGTAGGCCACCTTCTGCACAGGGCCGCCCAGCGCGCGCTCGATCTGTATGCGGCTGAGGCCGGCCCCGGGGCGGTAACCCAGCGCCAGCATGCCGTGCTCGCCGCTGTCGCCGAAAAGGAAGGGGCCGCCCAGGCCGACCTCGTCGCTTCCACGGGCATTGACCGCTCGACCCTGGCCGACATGGTCGCCCGGATGATCGACAAGGGCCTGCTGGCACGGGAACGTTCGGCGCTGGACGCGCGGGCCAACGCGGTCCGGCTGACGGTTGCCGGTCGTGAGGCTCTGGAAAGCATCGGACCGAAGACGGCGGCAGCCGACACGGCGCTGATGGCGCTGTTGCCCAAGGGCAAACGCGAGGGGCTTCTGGAGGCGCTGGAAATCCTCGCGGCCGGCGAGCCGCGGGCGAAGAAGGTCAAGCTTCCCAAGGCCGAGAAGGCCGAGAAGAAGGCCAGGAAGAAGAAAGAGAAGCTGGCCAAAGCGGCCTAGCGAGCAGAGCGAGCCCTTCTCCCGACCGGGAGAAGGGCTCTTCGCCGTCTAGTGCACCGTCGCCGACGCCGGCATCGCGCGGCGTTGGGTGGCGATCAGGCTCGGCCAGAGGACCGAGGTCTCCGGCACATCCATGTTCTGGACGCTGGTGTGACGGTCGTCGACCACCGGGAACAGCTGATGGATCTGCGCTCCGAGCGCTTCGCTGCGCTCGGTCACTTCCTCGGGCGTCACCAGCAGACCCAGGCGACCGGCCAAGGCGCCGAGGTCCTTGCGGCTGGTGGCGACGGCGATGAACGGCGAGGCGATCAGCGGCAGGATGATGGGAGCGAACCAGATCGTCAGGTTGGGGGCCAGCAGCAGCATGCTCGCGAACAGCAGGCCGGTGTTGATCTCCCAGCGGTGGGCGCGGAAGGCGTCCTTGTAGCTGAGCGTCTCGCCTTCGCGGGTCTGGGTCGACCAGCCGGCGTCGCGGCCCATGAGGACTTCGAAGACGATGCGGCTGTGGCCGACCATCATCACCGGGGCCATGACGGCCGAGTAGGCGGTCTCGAAGGCGGCGCTCTTGAGGATGGCCAGACGGCCACCGAACTTGGCGCTCTCGTCCGGGCGGCTCAGGGTCAGGGCCAGGCCCAGGATCTTCGGGCCGATCAGCATGACCACGGTCAGCAGCGAGGCCCAGATGATGGGATCGTACTTCACCGGCGCCAGCAGGCGCCAATAGTCGGGCATGGTCAGGGTGATCTGCGCCTGGATGCCGAGGCCGACGATCAGGCTCAGCAGCCAGATCGGGCTGACCAGGTAGCAGAGCATGCCGAAGAACAGCTGCAGGCGGCTGATCGGGTGCAGGCCCGGCGCGAACAGCAGGCCGAGGTGCTGCAGGTTGCCCTGCGCCCAGCGGCGGTCACGCTTCATGAACTCGATCATCGAGGGCGGGGTCTCTTCGGTCGAACCGTCGAGCACCGGGGTCACGTGAACCGCCCAGCCGCCGCGGCGCAGAAGGGCCGCCTCGACCACGTCATGGCTGAGGATATGGCCGCCGAAGGGCTTCTTGCCCGGCAGGACCGGCAGGCCACTGCAGGCGGCGAAGGCCTTGATCCGGACGATGGCGTTGTGGCCCCAGTAGCTGCTCTCGGCGCCGGTCCACCAGGCGAGGCCGGCCGAGGCCACCTTGCCGAACATGCGGACGCTGAACTGCTGGGCGCGGGCGTAGAGGGTCTCGGCGCCGATGATCACCGGGGTGGTCTGCAAGAGGCCCATGCCCGGGTGACGCTCCATGGCGTCGACCAGCTTCACGACGGTCTCGCCGCTCATCACGCTGTCGGCGTCGAGGATGATCATGTGCTCGTAGGCGCCGCCCCAGCGGGTGACCCAGTCGCTGATGTTGCCGGCCTTGCGCTCGATGTTCTTCGGCCGGCGCCGGTAGTAGGTGGCGCAGCGGCTGCGGGCGCGCAGGGCCGAGAACTGCACCCGCTCCTGGGCGGCGATCGCTTCGTTGGTGGTGTCGCTGAGCACGAACAGGTCGAACCAGTGGGCGACGCCCAGCATGCTCAGCGAACGTTCGATCTTGGCCAGCCGAGCCAGGGTCGCGGCCGGGTCTTCGTTGTAGAGCGGCATCAGCAGCGCCGTCTTCACGCGCGGGGCCGGCACGATGGCCGGGAAGTCGAAGATGTCTTCGCGGCGGTTCTTCAGAACCCAGAAGCCGGCGACGGCGCTGCAGAACCAGGTCGAGACAGCCGACACCAGGGTCACGAACAGGCCGAGCGCGATCCACTCGAGCGGCGTGAACCCATCACGCATGTAGAGCTGCAGCGGCGTGGCGGCGATCAGGGCGGTCAGCAGCCAGCTGGCGGCGAAAAGGATGAAGCGGCGCGTCCCGATGTTGACGGGAGAGGTAATGGGGGCCTTGGCAAGTTTCGGGGCATCGGCGCCGAACGATTGGCGCGGCATGTCCATCGGCGCTTCCTGCGGCAGCCAGGGCTCGCCCAGCGGCGCATAGGCATGCTGTTCGTCATGCTCATAGCGCAGGGCCAGATTGCTCGTGCCATCCATTGGAGAACCGCCGTCTTAAGGTGTCCGTCCCGCCCCGAAGAGCGCGCCAACCGACTCTGTCGGAGGCTGGTAACGTGATTATCACGGATACGTTATGTTGCGCTGCGATGGAAGACTGAAAATCGCTTCGGGGGCGATCGGCGCCCAAAATTGCATCGCCTCTGCACGGCTATGACCGGATCGCGGCGAAGGGGTGTTCAGACGGGGGCCGAAACGCTTTGTGATTGCGCCAGGCGGTAGAGTCGACGCTCCAGACCATAGGCGGCGATTCCCGTCCAGCCGACGAGCAGGATGGCGAACGCCGTCTCCCACAGACCGACATTCTGCGGGTTCACCAACCCGTACCAGATGCGGTGATTTGTGATCAGGGCCATCAGCAGGTTTGCCAGGCTGACACCGGCCAGGAACAGCTTCATCTGTCTCATGTCCGGGATGCGCCAAAGGCCCCAGATCAGGAATAGCGGGGCCAGGATGATCCCGAGCCCAAGGTTGATCAGCAGGTGCCAGGGATTGGGCCAGGGGATCAGGCTGGAAGCGACCATGCCGATGGCGGCCAGGACGAAGCAGAGGACCAGTCCGCCGGCGGCGATGCGTGAGCCGCCCAGGGCCACCACCGCCAGCGCAAAGCCGACACCGGCCAGGCCGGCCCCGACGCCGCTGATCATCACCCCGCCGTTGAACAGCCAGGGATGTCTGGCCGAGGCGCCGCCGAGATCGCTCAGGTACTGGGTGGCGTTGTTGTAGCCAGGGTAGGCCAGCACCGCCAGGATGACGGCGGCGAAGGCGAAGATCGGCGCGACGACGCCGATGGCCAGCAGGATGCGGCGGCGTCGCCACCGCTGGCCGGGCGCGAACTGGGCTGTCAGGTCGTCGAGGATCACGAGGCCCTGGCTCCGGGCGGCTCGCTCGCTGGCGGCGTGTCGTTGCGGACCGGCAGGACCAGCGGGTCTGACGGAGGCGGCGGCCTGGGCCCAAGCGGCTTGAGGCCCCACAGGGGGCGGATCAGGTCGATACGGCGGACGATCTCGTAGATGACCAGGCTGCCGCCGAAGGTGATGAGGATGAAGAGCGGGACCTCCGCCCAGGCCGGCAAGCCGACGGGAACCAAGACAAACAGCGCCAGGACCAGGATCGTCTGGTGGGCCATGTAGACGGGGAAGATGGCGTCGTTGAGATACCGTTTCAGGGCCGTGTCCGCGCCCCGCAGGTGGCGGCTGGCGAAGCCCAGGGCTGCGCAGACGCTTGCCCACTGGGTGATGGCGAACAGGCTGTGCTGGACGGAGCCGGCGGCCCAGCCGCTGCCGCCCAGAGCGTGAACCGTCATCAGCAGGCAGACGGCCACAAGGGCGATGGGCAGGCTGACGAACCGCAGCCGCTCCAGATCTTTCCAGATTGTGTCCTGACCGACGACCAGGAAGCCGAAGAGGAAGACCCCCAGGGAAGAGGCGTGATTGTACCAGTCATGCTGGATCTGGTTGGTCAGGCCGAACCAGGGGAAGAGCAGCTGACGGATGATAGCCAGGTAGAGGATCGGCAGCACCAGCAGCTTCCAGCCCGTCAGGGTGCGGGCCAGCCAGTCTTCCGCCTTGGCGACCCACGTCGGCCTCGTCAGCAGGGCCACCGCCACCAGGCTGTAGGCGCCGATGTAGAGCACGAACCAGAGATGGTTGATGGGGATGCCGTCGGCCAGGCCCTTGAGGCTGAACTCGTTGATCCACCAGTCGATGACGCTGCCGCGATAGCCGTCCTTGGCCACCGTCTCGGCCCAGCCTTGGGGGGGCACGAGGAAGAGGGTGCCGAACAGCAGGGGCGGCGCCAGGCGGGCGAAACGCTGCTTGAGCACAGATGTAGCGTCGTATTTGCGGCTCATCAGCCGAAGCGCCGCGCCGGAAACCAGGAACAGAAGGGTGAGGCGCCAGGGCGACGACAGGAGGACGACTTCCTCCATGAAGACAAAGCGATGCTGGCTGTTCAGGTGCCAGTCCCAGGGCGTGTAGGCCAGCCCCACATGGTACAGGATCAGCAGCCCCAGCGCGCCGATACGCAACCAGTCCAGATCGGCCCTGCGGCTGTTGGAGGGTGGGGCGGAAGCCATGGCGGCGGTCCTATGACGCCCGCGGACGAAAAAGTCCACGGCCGAGACGGCGATCCGGTCGATCGAACAAGGCCCGCCTCCGCGCCAGCGCCCGCAGACCCCTGACATCACAAGGGCCCGCGGGGTTTCCGCGGGCCCAGGCGATTCGCCTGCGCCGGGGCAGTATGCCCCAGCGCCCGGTCCCGACTATGTCGGGACTGTTACGCGCTAGAGCAGGAAGTCGCTCGACTGCAGGGTCAGGCCGGTGCTGACCGCGATCTGGAAGTCAGCGACGCCGTCCCCGTTGACGTCACCTTCAACGATCATGGTGTTGGCGTTCTGCGCGAAGAAGCGCAGTTCACCGGCCACACTGCTGAAGGCGCCCGAGCCGATGAAGGCGAAGGCATCGTCCGAGCCACCGGTGATGGCGTCGATGAGGCTGAGATCGATCAGGTCAGGTCCGGTCCGCTCCGTTCCCCGGTCGAAGCCGGAGATCAGGTCACGGCCGCTGCCCACCACGCTGTCAGCAAGGCTGGTGAAGACAAAGGTGTCCGCACCGAAGTTGCCCTGCATGACATCCATGCCCTCGCCGCCGATGAGGAAATCATCGCCGTCGCCGCCGAACAGGCTGTCATTGCCAAGTCCGCCTCTCAGGGTGTCAGCGCCCGCCAGGCCGGCAATGACGTCATTGCCCGCGCCGCCATCGAGCACGTTGGCCATGGCGTTGCCGGTCAGCTTGTCGTTGCCGGCGGCCGCGATGACGTTCTCGATGCTGGTCAGGGTATCCGAGCCGGACCCGGTGTTCTGGGCTCCGGTGGAGCTGAGGTTCACGTTGACCACCCCGCCGGCGCCTGAGAAGTCGGCCGTGTCGATGCCATCGCCGCCGTTCAGGGCGTCGTTGCCGAGGCCGCCGATGAGAACGTCATCGCCGGCTTCGCCCAGCAGGCTGTCGTTGCCGGCGCCGCCATCGATGCGGTCGTTGCCGTCGCCACCGTTGGCCGTGTCGTTACCAACGCCGCCAAAGATGAAGTCGCCGCCGCCGCCGCCGATGAAGCTGTCATCGCCGTCATCGCCGTTCAGGGTGTCGATACCCGCGCCACCGACCAGGAAGTCGTTGCCGAGGCCGCCGGAGACGAAGTCGTCACCCATGCCGGCGTTGATGTAGTCCGCCTCGGCGGCGCCAAGGAAGGTGTCGCCCAGGTTGGTGCCCAGCGTCACGGTGTGGAACTGGGCGCCCCGCGCCGCGCCGCTGACCAGGTCGCGGACATCGAAGGTGAGGCCCGCGCCGGCGACGAAGGTGATGCCCTCGTCGTCGAAACGGCTGACCGGGCCGGTCAGGCCGTCGCTGCCGTCTTCACGCTGGAAGCGCACGGCGAGGCCGCCATCCTGATTGAGCATCCCGCCGGCGTCGTTGGCGTTATTGTTGCCCACTTCGGCGCTGGTGAAGCTCAGGCGGATCTGCCCGGCTGCCCCGGCGACGTTGACGGTGTCGGCGCCCGTGCCCAGGTCGACGGTATCGGCCCCGTCGGTCGAGCTGTTGAAGATGGCGATGTCATTGCCGAAGCCACCGAAGATGGTGTCGTTGCCGCCGCCGCCGAGGAAGGTGTCGTCCCCGTCGAGGATGGAGCCGTCGCCGCCGGTCAGGGTGTCGTCGCCCGCGCCGCCGACCAGGAAGTCATTGCTGGTCCCGCCGTTGATGATGTCGGCGCCCATGCCGCCGTTGACGTAGTCGGACGAGGCGCCGCCGTTAATGGTGTCACCGGCCTGGGCGCCCAGAACCACGGCGCGGAACTGATCGCCCCGCTCTGCGCCGCTGACCAGGTCACGCACATCGAAGGTCACGCCGAAGGCCGGATCGATGAAGGTGATTCCCTCATCGTCGGTACGGGTGATGAGGCCGGTCAGATTGCCGTCGGCGTCTTCAGCCTGCAGCCGCACACCCAGGCCACCGTCCTGGTTGGTCATGCTGTTGGCATCGAAGGCGTTGCCGTTACCGACTTCACTGCTGGTGAAGGTGACCCGGATCTGACGGGCGTCGATCGCGCTGACGTTCACCGTATCGTCGCCGGCGCCAAGGTTGATGACGTCTGCCCCCGCCTCGTTCTGCAGGTTGATCGTCGCGGTATCGTTGCCGCCGCCGCCATTGATGACGTCGCTGCCCGCACCACCGCGGAAGCTGTCGGCGAAATCGCCGCCGGTGAAGACATCATCGCCACTGCCGCCGACCGCCTGCAGGCGTTCGACACTGGTGAAGGTGACGCCGTCGGCGGTCACGCCCGCGCCGCTGCCGACGTCGACGGTCAGACCGGTGGTGTTCTCGCGGCGATCATAGTCCAGCACGTCCGTGCCGGCGCCGCCGTCGAGGATGTCAGCGCCGAAGCGGGTGACCAGGGTATCGTCGCCGTCACCGCCGTTGAGGGTGTCGACGTTGGTCCCGGCGTTGGGATCGACGTCGGTCGGGAAGAAGGTGTCCTGGCCGCCGAAGGCGGTGCCGTCGTTGTAGAAAAAGGCATAGGCGTCGCCGTACAGGGTGTCATTGCCCCTGCCGCCATCAAGCATGTCGCTGCCCAGGCCGCCGGCCAGCATGTCGTCGCCGCCTTCGCCGAAGACCATGTCGTCGCCGCTGAACACCCAGGTCATCCTCGAGCCGCCGAAGCCGCCCACCTTGCCGACCAGGGCGCCGTCGCCGTCGAGGCTGTCGTTGCCGTCGCCGCCGTAGATGATGTCGGCCCCGTCGCCGGCTCCGACGCGGTCATTGCCCGCGCCGGCGTTGACGGTGTCGTTGCCGGACAGGATGACGCCCGAGTTGGGGTCCTGGCGGAAGAAGGTGCGGATGATGTCGTTTGCCGACCCGCTGCGGATGTCGAAGTTCTCGACGTCGCTGAAGGTCACGCCGGCGCCGGCCCCGTTGCCGAAGCCGTTCTGGCCCTGGTTCACGAAGGAGGTCGTCGCGGCGCTGTAGTCGACGCGCAGGGTATCGTTGCCGGTTCCGCCGTCGGCGGTGTCGGTCCCGAAGCGGCTGACGAGGGTGTCATTGCCGAACCCGCCCAGCAGGGTGTCGTTGTGGGCGCCGACCGAGCCGTCGACATTGGTCGGGGTGATTACGACACCGGAGCCGAACAGGCTGCTGTCCGTGGCGCTGAAGGCGTAGGCGTCGCCGTCGAGGAAATCGTTGTCCGTGCCGCCTTCCAGGGTGTCGTCACCGGAACCGCCGTAGAGGCTGTCGTTGCCGGCATCGCCCAGCAGGCGGTCATTGCCCGTGAAGGTGAGCGTCTGGACGCTGCCGTCGAACACGCCCGTCAGCGAGCCCTCGCCATCGAGAATGTCGTCGCCGGTCCCGCCGCGGATGAAATCGTTGCCACCGCCGCCGGCGAGCCGGTCGTTGCCGCCGCCGCCGTTGATCAGGTCGTTGCCGGAGGTGACGATGCTGTCGCTGAAGCTGTTGCGCACGAAGGTGCGAATGGTGTCGTCGCCCGAACCGGTGCTGACGTTGAAGCGCTCGATGTTGGAGAAGGTGACGCTGGTCGCGCCGAGGCCGGAGGCTTCGTTGAACTGGCCCTCGCCGTTGTTCATGATCGCTACGGTCAGGGCCGCGTAAGACACCGTCAGCAGGTCGAGTCCCGTCCCGCCATCAACGGTGTCACGGCCGCTGGTTACGGTGATCGTGTCGTTGCCGCCTTGAGCGTCGATCGTGTCGTCGCCTGCGGTATCGGTCAGGGTGTTGTTCCCCGCCGTGCCAGTGATGGTCGCCATTTTTTGCTTCTACGCTCCTGGGCGCCGTTACGGGCGCCGGTCACTCCCAGCCCCGAGCCGCGCTCAAAGCGCCCAAAATGGTGCGGCAGAATGTCGCAACATATTGAGTATTCTGAGGTACGTTCGGCGGAGGTGGAAGGATGCAGGGTTAGCGAAAAATAAATCCCGTGACCTCCGCCCGGCCTTGCGTTCAGGATCAGGACGTTGATTTTCCTCAAGGACTCCGCATGGCTCTGACCTTTATCCGGTCCAACCGGCCAGACAGCGCCTTCACGGCCGCCATCACCTTCCTCGCCGCGCAGAAGCCGTTCGACCGCATGCCGCTGGGGCCGATCGTCGCCACGGTGTCGGGCGCCATCCAGCGTGGGCACTATGTGCTGGCGGTCGAGGACGGCAGGACCGTGGTCGGCCTGACCTGTTGGGCGCTGACTGACCACGACACCGCCCTGGCCTGGAGCCGGGGCGAGGTCCAGCCGACCTTCGAGCAGACCCGTGACGGCGACACCGTCATGATGATGATGGGCGGCGGCGATGGTCCTGGTGTCGCACTCGGCGGCCTGCGCCACATCGGTGACCGCTATCCTGGCCAGCGCTACGTGATGAACCGTTTTGACCGCGAACGCCCCAGCCAGGGCCGGTTTCCGCCCGCTCGTGAGGCGGCCGCGGCCGCGACCATCGAAACAGCTTTCGGCGAATGATCCGCTCGGGGGAGCGGGCGGGTCCGGCCAGTCGTCGGGGGGGAGTAAAGGCCGGCCCCGCCCTGGCGGCGCCCTGGAGCAGGTACGCGCCCCGACCCGAAGGCATGGACGCCGCGTAGCGGGAAGGCCGTCTGCTGGACCGGCATATCTCTTCCCGCTCGAAGCTACGGGCGCCCTGTTCGACCGGATTTGGGTCAAATGAGAAAATTCCGGTAAATCCGAATCCCGGGTTGGACCGTAACTGGAGTTCATGAGTTACGCCGCAAGTCCGACGAACCATGGCCGTGCCGCTTCCGGAGGGAACGGCCCTGGCGCTGCGCCGGAACGACGACGACACACCTGGGGGACGGGTATGACAACCGATCTGGATCGCGAGCGCCTGAAGCGCACGCTCGCCAACGTCGCGGGGGGCGACCGGGCGGCGATGTCCGAACTGTACCGCGCCACCTC
>JAUMCZ010000225.1:0-1603 GCA_032122215.1 Caulobacter sp. | reverse complement strand
TCGACGTCGGCGTGGAGGGCGCAGTCGATCAGGTCGGCGTCGCCCAGATTCTGGCTGTGTTCCAGCATCATCGAGGCGATTTCGATGCGGTCGCGCAGCAGCAGGCGGGCCAGGGCCGGCGGCACGTCGGCGATGTTGGCCAGCCTGCGGGCCACCTTGGCCCGTTCCTCGGGCGCGGCCTCGCGCAGCATCTCGATCAGCAGGTCGGAGGTCATCGCCCGCTCGAACGCATTGACCCGGCTGCCAGGCAGGCAGACCACATCGGCCAGACGCTTCAGCAGGGTGGCGCGCGACCTGGGCACAGGCGCAGCAACGGCCCCCGTCCCCGACGGGTCGGGGGCGTCATCCTGGGGGCGCAAGGCGGCGGGTTCGCTCATCAGGACTCCGGTTTCGGCGACAGCTTACGCCAACGCCGTTAACTACCGGTGACGAACGCCCCGCCTCTGTTCAGGGTTCAACCGGCCTCAGGCGAAACTGGCCCGCTCCGGCTTGGAGGCCGGGTGAGTGGCGGCGAACAGGTTGTTGCGCTCGACGAAGATACTGATCCCGGCCAGGATCGCGATGGCGACCGCCAGCAGGAACATGGCTCCCTTGTCGGTCGACAGGTTCAGGGCCTCGATCTGCGCCGCCGTCATGCCCTGGGCCAGAGCCTGGGACAACGGACCGGCCTTGGGCACCTGCCAGCCCAGCCAGGGCGACAGGTGGAAGACAATGGCCCCGGCCGCGACGAACAGCCCAAGCATGGCGCCGCGCTGACGCATGGCGGGCCAGAGGACGAGGGCGGCGGCGATCAGCTCCAGTACGGCGGTGACATACCGCAGGCCGGGCTCGAACAGGCCGATCCCGGACCGGGCCGCGATGAGGCCGAAGACGGGATTGGGGTCCAGACCGAAAAACTTCTGAAAACTCATGACCAGCAACAGCCCAGCGAGCGCCAGGCCGAACGACCAGCTCAACACGCGATCCATCATGGCAAATCCTCCCGCGAGACTCTGTGTGGTCTCTGCGGGAGGAAGATTGCGCCCGAGCGGCTACTTTGACGAGTCACGCTTCCGCGACGGAAACCAGGCTCGAATGCTGTACCGGAACTTGCCTACTTGAACTGGGGCTCTTCCCAGTCGGGCCAGATGTCGGGCAGTTCGCTCGACACCTTGTTGGGATAGTTGGGCGCCCGCTTCTCGAGGAAGGACATCACCCCCTCCTTGGCGTCGCCCTGGGCGCCGCGGAACTGGATGGCCCGGCTGTCGGCGCGGTGGGCATGCATCGGGTGCGGCGCGCCGGCCATGCGCCAGAGCAGTTGGCGGGTCAGGGCGACGGACACGGGGGCCGTGTTGTCGGCGATCTCGCGGGCCAGGGCGCGGGCGGCGGGCAGCAGGTCCTCGGGCGCGTGCAGCGAGCGCACCAGGCCACCATCCTTGGCCTCCTGCGCCGGGAAGACGCGGCCGGTGTAGCACCATTCCAGAGCCTGCTGCATGCCCACGAGGCGCGGCAGGAACCAGCTCGACGCCGCTTCCGGCGTGATGCCGCGGCGGGCGAAGACGAAGCCGAACTTGGCGTCGGTCGAGGCCAGGCGGATGTCCATGGCCAGCTGCATCGTCACGCC
>JAUMCZ010000224.1:0-15690 GCA_032122215.1 Caulobacter sp. | reverse complement strand
GACCCTGCCGGCCTCCCTGGCCCGCATCGCCGGCCGCGCCTATTTTCGGGAGCAGTGGCAGACGGCGATGGACTGCCTCTTGATGCAGACGGCCAGCGGCGGTCCGCCGCCCACGCCGCGCCAGATGGCTGAACGCCGGCTGCTCGGCCTGCTCGCCGCGGGCTTCGACGGGGCCCTGCTGCACCGCCGGGTGCTCGACCAGCAGGGCCAGCCGGCCCCGCCCTGGATGCATAGCGCCGAGAACCTGCAGGCGGCTCTGGCGGCGGTCGAGCGTCAGGCGATCCAGGCCTGGGGCGGGGCAAGCCCGTCCATCGGCGATCTCGCGGAGCGTCTGATCGAGGACCTGACCGCCGCCGCCGAGCAGGCCGACCGGCTGATCCGCAAGCTGGCCGAGGGCGACGCAGCCATCCACGCCCGGGCCGCCGCGACCCTGGTTCGCGGCCGCGCCACCGGTGATCGCCGGCTTCGCGAGGCCGTTCTGATGGCCAGCCTGTCAGGCGATGACCCTGGCGCCGACCGCCTTCGAGCCCAGGGTCGGGATGAGGCGCCCGCAGCCCCCGCGTTCGACCCCTTCGCCAAGGCGCCCAACCGCCGCCAGCGGCTCGAACTCAAGGCGATGCTGGCCGACACCCCTGCCGCGCTCCTCGGTCTGGCGGCCGAAATCGCGGCCATTCGGGCCGAAGTGAAATAACTGTGCCATCCTGCCGCGACGGCGCCCTTGAGCGAAGCGGCGCAACGCGCTTCTATTCGCGCTTCAAGTGAACACCGATAACCCGGCGCAAGACCGGGCTCCCGAGGAAGCCTCATGCACCCGACCATCTTCGCCAAGAGCAACCCCGACCGCGCCGCCTACATCATGGCGGGAACCGGCGAGACGGTGACCTACAAGGAGCTCGACGAGCGCTCCAACCAGGGGGCGCAGCTGTTCCGGTCGTTGGGCCTGGGGGTCGGTGACGTCATCGCCGTCTGCATGGAAAACAACGCCCGCTATTTCGAGATCGCCTGGGCGGGCCAGCGGTCCGGCCTCTACTACACCTGTATCTCGTCCAAGCTGACCGCCGGCGAGATGGAGTACATCCTGCGCGACTGCGGGGCCAAGGTGCTGATCACCTCGGCCGCCATGGGCGACCTGGCCGACGAGATCGCCACCCTGGTTCCCGACCTGAAGCTCTACATGGTCGGCGGGAGCCGCGGCCCTTACGAGAGCTTCGAGGCGGCCCGTGATCGTATGCCGACGACCCCTATCGCCGATGAGACGGCCGGGTCGGACATGCTCTACTCCTCCGGCACAACCGGCCGCCCCAAGGGCGTCAAGCCGGCGCTGAGCGGCCTGCCGATCGACGCGCCCAACGCCCTGCAGATGATGACCACCGGCCTGTTCGGCTTCCCCGACGGCTGCGTCTACCTGTCGCCGGCGCCGCTGTATCACGCAGCCCCCCTGCGCTGGTGCATGAGCGTCCACAAGCTGGGCGGCACGGTCGTGGTCATGGAGCGGTTCGATCCGGAGACCGCCCTGGCCCTGATCGAAAAGTACAGGATCCAGACCGGCCAGTTCGTGCCGACCCACTTCGTCCGCATGCTGAAGCTTCCGGAAGAGGTGCGGGCCAAGTACGACCTCAGCTCGATGGTTTCGGCGGTCCACGCCGCCGCCCCCTGTCCGATGCCGGTCAAGGAACAGATGATCGCCTGGTGGGGCCCGATCATCCACGAATACTACGCCGGCACCGAGGGTAACGGCTTCTGCTACATCGGCTCGACGGACTGGCTGGCCCACAAGGGCTCGGTCGGCAAGGCGGTGCTGGGGTCCCTGCGCATCTGCGATGAGGAGGGCGATCCCCTCCCCACCCGCGCGGAGGGGCAGGTGTATTTCGCCGACGGCCCGCCGATCAACTACCACAACGACCCGCAGAAGACGGCCGACAGCTACAACAAGCACGGCTGGACCAGCCTTGGCGATGTCGGCTGGATGGACGAGGACGGCTTCCTCTACCTGACCGACCGCAAGAGCTTCATGATCATCTCGGGCGGGGTGAACATCTACCCGCAAGAGATCGAGAACCTGCTGGTCACCCACCCCAAGGTCACCGATGTGGCCGTGGTCGGCGGGCCGCACGAGGAGATGGGCGAGCAGGTGATCGCCGTCATCCAGCCGGCGACCGGCAAGGGTGATCCGGAACTGGCCGCCGAACTGCTGGCCTTCTGCCGCGCAAACCTGTCCCATGTGAAGACGCCGCGCGTCATCGACTTCATGGAGGAGTTGCCGCGCCATCCGACCGGCAAGCTCTACAAGAGGCTGATCCGCGACGCCTATTGGGGCAAGACCGACACCAAGATCGTCTGATCGCCAAGACGCCGGGGCCTCCGGCGTGTGCGCCGGCGTCGCTTGATGGCCTAACGGCCCTCCCGTTTAAGTTGTTGCACAACGCCGCGTCGTTGGTGAAGCGCCCTACACTGGCCCTTGGCTGGAATCTTCGCGTCGTCGTTCAATCAAGCCCCATTTTGGGGCCTGTAACTTTCCGGACGAATTTCTTTTTACTTGCTGTGCCAACAGCGTATTCAGAACTGTGAATGACGGTTAACTCTGGATAACGTTGTTTTATTTCCCTTGGGCAGGGGTTGCAGGTTAGTGCGCGTAGAGTTGGCATCGCGGTGAGCGGCGAACTTGACAAGGACGCCGCCAGTGAAATGGCGGCGCTGGTCCTGGCGGTTCTCGACCAGGGTCGCCTCGACGGCATGATCGAGGAGGCACGGTTCGGCGACGTCAGCCTGGCCTTGCTCGACAACTGGGCGCCCCACGCCGAGGATGACGCCTCGATGACCCGAACCCTTCGGGATGTCGGCCACTATATGGCCGGCATCTGGGCCCTCGGGCTGCACGGCTCGCCGGAGGGCTTCAACCACGCCAGCCTCAGTCGCCTGGTCGAGCCCCTGGGGCTTGGCAGCCGCAGCCGGGTGCATGCCATGCTGGTGTATCTTCAGGTCATCGGCCTGATCAGACCCATACCCGCTCAGGGCGACGGCCGCATCAAGCGCTATGCGCCGACCCCCGCTCTCGAAGCTTTGTTCCGCGCTCGCTGGCGCCGTGAGCTACGCCTGTGCCTGCCGCTGCTCAGCGGCGCCCAGGCGGTGCTCGACCGCTGGGACGAACCAGGCGTGTTCGAGGCCTTCATGGCCGCCACCGGCCGGTTCATGGCAGGCAGCTTCCTGGCCTATGATCGCAAGGCGCCCAACCTCGACGGTATCTCCGAGCGCAACGCCGGCCTGGTCGTGCTGGGCCAATTGGTTAGCATGGCCGGCGGCGGCTTCCCGCCGACCGGTCCAGCCGTCATCAACCTGAGCGAACTGGCCAAGCGCAGCGGCGTTTCCCGGCAGCACGCCCGCAACGTCATGAAGGTCGGCGAGAAGGCCGGCTTCTGGCGCACCGGAGCAGATGGACGCCTGAGCTTCACCCCGACGTTCGACCTGCAAATCCGCGTGCTGATGGCGTCCTACATTCTGCACCTCGGATGGTGCGGCGAGCAGGCCCTTGCAGCCGTTGATTCAACGCTTCGCCGCGCCGCCACCCCCTGAGCCCGGCGCGGCTCAG
Source organism: Caulobacter sp. (assembly GCA_032122215.1). GTDB lineage: Bacteria > Pseudomonadota > Alphaproteobacteria > Caulobacterales > Caulobacteraceae > Caulobacter. The sequence continues at coordinate 12,104 of JAUMCZ010000224.1, read as the reverse complement.
GCCAGGCGCTCTAACCTTCGTCTTCTGCCTCGACTGAAACGCGGGCATTCAGCCGTTCGGCGGCTTCCGCGATAACGCGCGCGCGACTGGCGTTGAGATTCGGCCGGGCGGCCCTCGCCCTGGCAGCCTCGACCGCCCGGTCGGTTGCGCCATGAAGATCGAGCATATAGGCGACCTCTTCCAGCACCGCCTTCTCGAACCGTCGCTTGCGTGCCTGACCGAACATGGGCTCGCCCTCCAATTGGCGAACCCGCGCTTACCGAGATCGGGGAACGAGCGGCAGTGTAATAAACGGGTACGATCAGCCTTCGTCGATGCTGATCACCCGGCGCACGTCGTCGCCGATCAGGCCGATGGCCGACGGGTTGCGAACGCCGGGCAGGGCGACGACGTCGAACAGCTCGCGCACCACCCCTTCGATCCGCACCCATTCGACCGTGTCACCGCTTTCGGTGTCGATCACCAGGATGCCGCAACGGGCCACCGCATCGCGGCTGGCCAGCGCTTCGTCGAGGGGCAGGCCCTGGAAGGTACGGTTCTCGCGGGCCTGCGAGAGGCCGACAAGGGCGTACTTGCCGATGAACGACAGGCCGCGGGCATAGCCGGGACAGAAAGCCACCGACTTGAAGGCCTTGGTATCGGGGTCAATGAAGCCCAGTTCGCCGGCGCCGGAGTTGAGCACCCACAGTTTGCCCTCGTGAACGCGCGGCGAGTGGGGCATCGAAAGCCCCTCGACCACGCGCTCATTGTTGGTCACATCCATGATCATGCCGCCATCCGAGCGGCGGTCGCGCCAGCCGTCGGCGACGTCTGACTTCGAAACCATGGTCACATAACGCGGGCGGCCGTTCTCCATGGCCAGGCCGTTCATGTGGCAGCGGTCTTCCGGGGCCAGCTTGGTGATGAAGGGCGGCTGCCAGATCGGCTTGAAGCTGTAGCCCTCGCTGATCGTCGCCAGGCAAGAGAACAGGGTGTTGACGAAGACGATGTTGCCGTCCGCGTCGAAAGCGATGTCGTGGGCGTCGACGTCGCCGGTGATCCAGGAAACGCGCGGGGTGTAGACCGCGTCGTGCGCGCCGCTCATCTGGCCGGGGGGCAGGACGTTGTCGAAGCGATAAATCTGGTAGTGGGTGGCCAGCGCCAGCTTGCGGGCGTCCTCGCTGCGGGCCAGGCCCATGCAGCGGGCGAAGGTGCGCTCGAACACGGCGATGCGGCCGGGCTCCTTCATGCCGAGAAAGAAGATCTTGCCCGCCTGATAGGTGGTGAAGCTGATCGACGCGCCCATCCGTTGGAGCCAGTCGGGGAAGCCCCGCGAGGTGGTCAGCGCGAAGGCTTCCTGGGGCGGAGCAGCGGCGTGGGCGGTGGTCGTATCGGTCATGGCCGCACGTTTGGCATACCGAACGCAGGCTGACGAGTGGAAGAATCCGCACCGTTTCAGGCCGCCGTCGCCCTGGCCGTCCGGGTCGCTGGAAGGTCGGCCATGAGACCCGGGGCGGTATGTCGCCACCGGCCGCGCCAGTCACGCACCAATTCGTCGAAGGTCTGAAGCCTGGTCATGAAGCGGAGCCTGACCGGCCGGGCGGCGCGGCTCCATTGTCTTTGGGGCAGCCATCCGTCCGGCGGCGGCTTGAGGCGGCCAGCGAGCCGTGGCACACCCTCAAACAAGTGTTCAACACAAGGGGTAACGCCATGAAGGAAGTCGATATCAAGGACCTGGGCACGCTGGTCGGCCAGGAGGTCGGCGTCAGCGACTGGGTCGAGATCACCCAGGAGCGGGTCAACCAGTTCGCCGAAGCGACCGGCGACCACCAGTGGATCCACGTCGACGTCGAGCGCGCCACCCGCGAGATCGGCGGCCCGATCGCCCACGGCTACCTGACCCTGTCGCTGATCCCCTTCCTGGGCGCCGGCCTTCTCAAGGTCAATGGCGTGACCCGGGGCATCAACTACGGCTCGGACAAGGTGCGCTTCACCAACATGGTGCGCGTCGGCAAGCGCGTCCGCATGCGTCAGAAGCTGCTGGCCGCCGAGCCCAAGTCGGGCGGCATCCAGATGAAGAACGAATGCACCATCGAGATCGAGGGCGAAGAGCGTCCGGCCTGCGTGGCCGAGACCATCTCGGTGATCTACGGGGCCTGAACCCTTCTCGATTGAGAGACGTCGCGGCCGCCCTTCGGGGCGGCCGCTTTCGTATCGGCCTCCTGGGTTTCGGCCAGCGGCGGCGGGCGCAGACAGAAGGCGTAGTCGCCATCGTAGGGCGTGGGTTGCCAGGCGGCGGCCATGGCCGGGTCAACGTCCGGCGCAAAGCGGGCATGGCAATGGCCGTGGGTCATCTGCCTCTGCGCGCCGGGCATCCCCGCCAGGATCGTATCCAGCACCGGCGAGACCGTCTGCAGTCGCACCCGGGCGACGCCGAGGTCGCGGGCATTGTCTACCAGGGTGCGGACCAGGGCTGGAATGGCTGTGGCCTCATGCTCCGCCGGCGCGATCAGGTCGACGATATCGAGGCAGGGCTGGTCGATTTCAGTCTGCTTGGAGAAGTAGGCCATCAGATAGCCGGCCAGCCGCCCCTCATGTTCATAGCCCAGGATTACCGGCCGCAGGGTCAGGTCGGGATCGGCCAGTCGCCAGCGGAGCGTCGCCGAATCGCGGGCCGCCAACAGCCGGCCATCCTCCTGCAGCCTCGCCCAAAGGCCGTCGAAGCGACCGTCGACCTCCTGCTCGAACAGCACACGGACGTCAGGCTGCAGCCGGCTCACCCCGCCCTTGCGCAACCGTTTACTGATGAATCGCTCGCCACCCGCCCGCACGCCGTCGAAGCCACGCAGACGATTGTAGCGCCAAAGCAGGCGTTCGTGGATGACCCCCGGCAGGTCCACCCACCAGCTGTACTTCACGGCATGGGTCGCCACCGGCCACGCCTCAAGGGCGTAGTGGCGGTAGTGGCCGGACGATACGGCGTTGGCGTTGAACAGATAGATGCTGAAACGGTCCGGCTGTTCGGCCAGGACCCGCAGCACCATGCGGCCCGCGCCCTTGGCGCGCGGATGGGCCAGAAAGGTGTGGCCGGTGGCGCCGCGCACAACCTGTGTGCCGAAATGGAACCGTTGAACGAAGTTGCCGAGGAAGGCCGAGACCTCGCCCTCCAGCTCGCAGACCCAGCCAGCGGGGCCGTCATCGCCCCTCTCACGCGCCCCGGGCGGCCCCTCGGCCAGCCACGCCCAGCCCGCAGCGCTGCGCTGTGGCCACCAGGCCCAGTCGCACAGCGCGTTGACGGCGGGGACGTCATCGAGCCGAAAGGGTCGCAGAATGTAGGTCACGGATGCTCCAGAACGGGGCGGCAAGTCGCCTGTCACCCGGTCTGGAGCAATGGCTGTGCCAACAGGTGACCGTTCGGTAACCGCGGCGCTGAACGATCAGCTCTTGAAGCTCTTGTCTTCAGCGTGCCGGGCCTCAAAGGCGCGGATTTCTTCCTCCGCCTTGTCCTTGGCGTAGCCGTAGCGCTCCTGGATCTTGCCTGCGAGCTGGTCGCGCTTGCCGGCGATCTCGGTCAGATCATCGTCGGTGAGCTTTCCCCACTGTTCCTTGGCCTTGCCGGTCAGCTGCTTCCACGAGCCTTCGATACGGTCCCACATGGGATTGTTCCTTCGCGCTTGGATGTCTCACCGGCGGTGATCGTCGGCTCGACCATGAAAACCCCTTCATGAAGCGGTCCGTTCCGTTGACCGCGTGCAGGCGCTCGGGCCAAGGTCGCCGCATCGCGCCGCGCGACGCGGCCCTTCCATGCTTTCGAGGCTGTCTCCCTATGAACCGTCGTGAAATCCTGGCGGCCGGCGTCGCCGCCGCAGCCCTCCTTCCAGGTCAGGTCATGTCCGCAACCAAAGCCAAGCCCGTGCCCCCTGTCGTGAAGAAGGAGCCGAAGGTCATCGAGCAGCTCGGCCGCAAGCGGACCGACGACTATGCCTGGATGAAGGACGACAACTGGCAGCAGGTCCTGCGAGACCCGACCATCGTCAAGGCCGACGTCAAGGCGCACCTGACAGAGGAGAACGCCTACACCAAGGCCATGCTGTCCTCGACCGAAGAGCTGCAGGGCAAGATGTTCGAGGAGATGAAGGGCCGCATCAAGGAGGACGACGCCTCTGTCCCCGCCCCGGACGGCCAATGGGACTACTACACCCGCTTCAACAAGGGCGGGCAGCATCCCCTCTTCTGCCGCCGTCCGCGTGGCAAGACCGATGGCGAGCAGATCCTGCTGGACGCCGACAAGCTGGCCGAGGGCAAGGCCTACTCCGAGGTCGCGGCCACTGCCCACACCGCGGACCACAAGCTGTTCGCCTATGCCGAGGACGCCCAGGGCTCGGAATTCCACACCCTCTACGTCAGGGACCTGGAAACCGGACAGCTGGTCGGAGAGCCCATCACGGCCGGCTACGGCGACCTGGCGTTTTCACCGGACGGCGCCTGGCTGTTCTGGACCAACCGTGACGAGGAAGGCCGCCCCAACAAGGTCTTCCGTCGCCCCGCCCGCGGCGGCGAAACAAGCCTGGTCTACGAGGAAAAGGACGAGGGCATGTTCATGGGCGTCGGTACGACCGCCTCGGACGCGTTCATCTCCATCGGCATCGGCAACCAGGAGACCAGCGAACTGCGGCTGATCCCGGCCGAGACCCCCACGGCCGAGCCGGTGGTCTTCGCCGCCCGCGTTCCGGGCGTTCTCTACGACGTCGAGCACTGGGACGGAAAATTCGTCATCCGCACCAACGCCGGCGGCGCCGTCGACTTCAAGCTCTGCACGGCCGAGCCGGGCAAGACGCAGGCCGCTGACTGGAAGGACTGGGTCGCCCACAGCCCGGGCCGCTTCATCGTCGGCATCGGCGCCTTCAAGGACCACCTGATCCGCATCGAGCGGGTCAACGCCAACAACTCCATCATCATCACCAGGCGGGCCGACAAGTCCGAGCACGCCATCGCCGTGGACGAGAAGGCCTATGTGCTGGGCGTCGAGGGCGGTTTCGAATTCGACACCCCGGTGATGCGCTACACCTACACCTCGCCGACCACGCCGCGTCAGTGGTTCGACTACGACATGAACACGCGGGCCAAGACCCTGCGCAAGACCCAGGAGATTCCCTCGGGCCACGATCCGTCGAAGTATGTCGTCGACCGCGTCTATGCCAAGGCGAGCGACGGGGCCGAGGTGCCGATCACCGTCCTGCGCCGCAAGGACGTCCCGCTCGACGGCAAGGCGCCGCTGCTGGTCTACGGATACGGCTCCTACGGCATCCCGCAGGAGCCGGGCTTCTCGATCCGCAACTTCAGCCTCGTCGACCGCGGCTGGATCTGGGCCACCACCCACATCCGCGGCGGTTCCGACAAGGGCTGGGGCTGGTTCCAGGACGGGCGCAAGTTCAAGAAGAAGAACACCTTCACCGACTTCATCGCCTGCACCGAGCACCTGCACAAGAACGGGTACGGCAAGCCGGCCAAGACAGTGGCCTATGGCGGATCAGCCGGCGGCCTCCTGGTAGGCGCGGTCGCCAACATGCGGCCTGACCTCTACGCCGGCATCATCGCCGCCGTGCCGTTCGTCGACGTCATCAACACCATGAGCGACACGTCGCTGCCGCTGACGCCGCCGGAATGGCCCGAGTGGGGCAATCCCATCGAGGACGCCGCCGCCTACGACTACATGATGAGCTACAGCCCCTACGACAACGTCGGCAAGAAGCCCTACCCCAGCGTCCTGGCGACGGGTGGTCTCTCCGACGGCCGGGTGACCTACTGGGAGCCGGAGAAGTGGGCCGTGAAGCTGCGGGAGAACACCACCAGCGGCAATCCGATCCTGCTGAAGATCAACATGGAGGCAGGTCACGGCGGCGCCTCGGGCCGCTTCGACTTCCTCAAGGAGATCGCGCTCGACTACGCCTACGCGGTCTGGGCGGTCGAGAAGGGCTGGACGAAGGTTTGATCATACGCGACGCCACCGAGGCCGATGTCCCGGCCTTGGCCGCCATCTACGGCGATGCCTGCCTGCACGGCTTCGGCACCTTCGAGGAGGAACCGCCGCCGCATGCCGAGATGGCGCGCCGGTTGGCCGAGGTGAAGAGCCTCGGCCTGCCCTACCTGGTCGCCGAGTCCGGCGGCCAGGTGGTTGGCCTGTGCTACGCCAAGCCGTTCCGGCCGAGATCGGCCTATCGCTACACTGTCGAGGACAGCGTCTACGTCGCCCCCGGCCATGCCGGAAAGGGCGTTGGCCGGGCCATGTTGGCAGAGCTGATCAGGCGGTGCGAGGCCATGGACCTGCGCCAGATGACGGCGGTGATCGGCGACAGCGAGAACGCCGGCTCGCTGGCCCTGCACGCCGCTCTGGGCTTTGAGCACAGCGGCGTCTTCAAGGCCGTTGGACGCAAGCACGGCCGCTGGGTCGATATCGTCTTCATGCAGCGCGCCCTCAACAGCGGCGACGCCACCCCGCCTGCAAGGTCTTGAGCCTGGGGCGAGCAGGCCTATGGGGGCGGCAAGACGGCTCTGCGCGCGCCGCTGCTGGTCCTGACGGCGATGATCTTCGCCGTCGGGGTTCTGACGGCCCTGCGGACCAGGTCCGGGTCGGGGTCGGGGTCGGCGGTCTGGCCAACGCCTACGGCATCCCCTCGCCGCTCCTGGCCAGCTACGGCGATCCCGGCGGTGGTATGCTGTTCGTCCGCCTCAAGGCGCCGAGACCCGCCCGATGACCCTGGCCAGGGCGGCGGCGTCGTAGGGCTTTGTCAGCCAGAGGGCGTCGCCGCCCCCATCGGGTTCCAGCTCGCCGGTGGCGAAGACGATGCGCAGCTCGGGCCGCAGGGCCCGGGCCCTGGCGGCCAGAACCTGACCGCTCATCCCCGGCAGGCCGAGGTCGGTGAACAGCACATCGACACGGCCCACGCCTTCCAGCACGCTGAGGGCGCCGGGACCGTCTCCGGCCTGCTCGACGGTATAGCCGAGGGCGGCGATCATTTCGGCGGCGGCCTCGCGCACAAGGGCGTCGTCCTCGACCAGCAGCACGGTGGGCCGCGCCCCGCCCAGCGCCTGCATGAGTTTTCGAGCGAGCGCCTCACGGCCGTAGGGTTTGGAGAGCAGGTTGACGCCCTCGTCGAGGCGGCCGTGATGGACGATGGCGTTCTCGGTATAGCCCGAGGTGTAGAGAACCGGCAGGCCAGGCCTCAGCTTCTGGGCACGGGTCACGAAATCCCGGGTCTTGATCGGCCCCGGCATGATCACGTCGGTGAACATCAGGTCGATGCCGCCCTCGCCCTTCAGAATGGCCAGGGCGCTTTCCGGTCCATCTGCCTGCAGGGACGCGAAGCCCATGTCGGTCAGCATGGCCACGGCCGCCTCGCGCACCGCCTGCTCGTCCTCGACCACCAGCACCGTCTGGCCACGGCCGGCCGGGGCGGAAGCCTGGGCCGCCGTCCGCTCGACGGCAGCCTTGCGGGTGCGCGGCAGGTAGAGCTTCACCGTCGTGCCCTGGCCGACCTCGCTGTAGATCTTGATGTGGCCGCCGGACTGTTTGACGAAGCCGTAGACCATGGAGAGGCCGAGTCCCGTTCCCCTGCCCTCCCCCTTGGTCGAGAAGAAGGGTTCGAAGACCCGGGCCAGGGTTTCGGCGCTCATCCCCGTGCCGGTGTCCGAGACGGCCAGCAGCACATACTGCCCCGGCTTCACGTCCGGTTCCTGGCGGGCGTAGTCGTCATCCAGGGCGGCGTTGGCGACCTCGACGGTCAGGCGGCCGCCTTCGGGCATGGCGTCGCGGGCGTTGATCGCCAGGTTCAGGAGGGCGCTCTCGACCTGGGCGGGGTCGGCAAGCGTGTTCCAGAGACCGCCGGCGATCACGGTCTCGACCTCCACCCCCTCGCCGAGGGTCCGGCGCATCAGCTCGGCCACCTCGCTGACCAGGCGGCCAAGGTTTATCGGCTGCGGCTCCAGCGGCTGGCGGCGGGCGAAGGCCAGAAGACGGCGGGTCAGGTCGGCGGCCCGTTCGGCCCCGTGGATGGCGTTGCGAAGGCGGCGGCGGGCCTTCTCGTCGGTGACGGCCGGCTCGATCAGCTCCAGATTGGCGCGGATGACCTGCAGGAGATTGTTGAAATCGTGGGCGACGCCGCCGGTCAGCTGTCCGACCGCCTCCATGCGCTGGGCGCGGCGCAGTTGCCCCTCCTGGGCCTCGCGCTCGGTGACGTCGCGGGACGAGCCGACAATGCGCTCCACGCGGCCGGACGCGCCGCGCACCGGCACCAGGACCGATTCCCAGACGCGGGTGATTCCACCAGGAAACGGCAACTCGTCCCGCGTCGACAGGGGCGCGCCGTTGTCGACCACCCGCTGGTAGTAGGCATTGAGGGCAAGGGCCGCCGGAGGCGGAGCCAACTGCTCGACCGTCTTGCCCCGCATGCGGCCCGCCATGAGGCCGGTGGCCGCCTCCAGGGCCGGGTTGAGGTCTTCCAGGGTGAAGTGTCCATCGTCCAGGACGCCGATGACGAAGATGTAGTCGGCGGTGTTGGCAAAGACAGCGGAATAAAGGGCGACGCTCTCGCGCTGACCGTGCTGGGCGGCGTCGCGATCAGCCAGGGCCAGACCCAGCCTGTGGTTGGCGCGGCCAAGTCCGAAGATCGCCCAGGCCAGACCCGCCAGGGCGATGGCCGCGAAGATCAGACCAATCAGGAAACTCTGCGTCTCCTCCGCGTCGGCTTCGCGCTGACGCTCGACGAGCAGAAGCTTCTCGCGGGCGATCAGGTCGCCGACCAGGGTCCGGATACGATCCATCTGGACCTTGCCACGGCCGGTTTCCAGAAGGTTGCGGGCGGCTTCCTGATTGTTCTCCCGGACCAGCTGATTGGTCCGCTCGATGATCGCCATACGCAGAGTGAGGGCGCGCTCGATCTCCCGGACCAGCGCCGACTGGTCCGGGCTGTCCTGCACCATGACGCGCAACCGCTCGCTCGCGGGCGCCAGATTTTCGAGCGCGGCCTGGAAGGGCTCAAGGTAGGTCTCGTCGCGGGTAAGCAGGTAGCCGCGCTGGCCGTTCTCGGCGTCCTGGACGAGGGAGAAGACGCCGCGGGCGGTGTCCAGCACCTCGAAGGTGTGGCGCTCCCAGCGACGGCTCTCGCGCAGGGCGGTGGCGTGGTTGAAGGCCATGTAGGCCGTCAGCCCCGCCAGGATGACGATCAGGGCGATGGGAACCGTCAGAATGCGATTGCGCATCAAGGCCGGGCGCCTCGAATGTCGTCCAGATCCCAATCTGCCCGATCCATCACTCGTCTCCGGCCCCCTGGCCGAAATGGCTAGCAGGTCCGTTGCAGGAATTACAGCGCGCGGCGGGCAAAGGCCTCGAAAGCTGGGGTGTCGCCGGCGAAGACGTTGAGGTCGACCGGCCCCTTGATCCCGTCCACTTCGCCACGATTGTGGAACTGCCAGAAGGTCCAGGGACGGCCGCCGAAAGGCGGCATCACGACCTTGCGCTTCCACAGGGGTCGCCTGGGCAAGGCATGGCCATAGGCCCGCAGGAAGTCCGGAGTGACATAGAGCACCGCCTGACGGCCATGGCGGGCTTCGACCAATGCCAGAAAGGCCTCAAGTTCGCGGCGCAGATCCGCGTCGGACGGCAGGGTCCCGCAGTTACCGCCGAACTCAAGATCGACCGCTGGCGGCAGGGCCCCGAGGTCGGCCGGCACGACGGCGAGGAAGTTGCGGGCCTGGTCGGCGCCCGGCCGGCAAAAGGTGAAGAAGTGATAGGCGCCGACCTTTAGCCCCGCGGCCCGGGACTCCCGCCAGTTGGCGGCGAACTGGCGGTCCCGATGGTCGCCGCCCTCACTGGCCTTGAGGTAGGCGAAGGCGATCTGGTCCTGGGCGACGGCCTGCCAGTCGATGGCGCCCTGATGGTGCGACACATCGATGCCGCGCACGGGATAGCGGGCGGGATCGGGCTCCCAGGTGCGGAAAGCGCGCCAGCCGGCGTAGGCGGCCACGGGCAGGACCAGGAGGGTGAGCATGAGAAGAAGACGAACCATGCAGCGCATGGAGCGGGCACGCCGTGCAGGTCTGGCGCTGGCCCTGGAGGAGAGATGAAGGAGATGGCTGGGGAACTAGGACTCGAACCTAGAATGACGGTACCAAAAACCGCAGTGTTACCATTACACCATTCCCCAGCAGGAACGGCGCGAAGCCCTGAGGGCCCCGGCGAGGTGGGGGGAGATAGCGCAGGCGCACGGAGGATGCAACGGGTGTATTTCACGTGTTGCGGCGCACGATGCGCTCCTCTATAAGCCCGCTCCTCAAGTCGGAGTGTGGCTCAGTCTGGTAGAGCACCGCGTTCGGGACGCGGGGGTCGCAGGTTCGAATCCTGCCACTCCGACCATTTTCCCCAAATCCAGAATTCGACCGCCGTTCCGGGCGCAACACCCCGGAACGAAAGCGAATTGTTGCCTCGTCTTCATTTGACGCCAACGCGTCCCCAGTTAAGCGTGGCGCAAAGGTTCGAATTCCGGCCGGGCCGGGGTCGAGCGATTGGGGATATCAATGAAACAGTTCCTTCTGACCATCGCCGGCGTCTTCGTCGGGCTGATGCTGTTCATGGTCATCGTGCCCATGATCTTCATCTTCGGGCTGGTCGGCCTGGCCCAGAAGAGCGCCGAGGGACCGGTGACGCCGGCCGCCGCCGTGCTGGAACTGGACCTGCGCACCGGCCTTTCCGACCAGGATCCGCAGAATCCCTTCGCCGTCTTCGGCGGCAGCGGCAATTCGGTCATCGGGGTCATCGAAAAACTGAAGGCGGCCGAGAAGGACGACAAGGTCAAGGGCGTCTTCGTGCGCCTGCCCGAGGGCGGCATGGCCCCGGCCGCGGCCGATGAGCTGCGCCAGGCCTTCATCCGCTTCCGCGCCAGCGGCAAGCCGATGATGGCCCACAGCCAGGGCCTCTATCCCAGCGGGGCCGTGACCTCGACCTACATGCTGGCCGCCGCCACGGGCGACGTCTGGATGCAGCCCGGCGCCGCCTTCCAGGCGACCGGCATGACGGTGGAGGACATGTTCTTCAAACGGCTGTTCGACAAGTACGGCGTCAAGGCCGACTTCGAGCAGCGCAAGGAATACAAGAACGCGGTCAATCCCTACCTGCACGACGACTACACGCCGTCGCACAAGGAAGCCCAGCTCTCGTGGATGGGCTCGATCTATCGCACCAGCCTGGTGACTGCGGCGGCTGATCGCAAGCTGGCGCCGGAGGCCGTGGTGGCCGCCATCGAGGGCGGCCCCTGGTCGGCGGCGCAGGCCAAGGAACGCAAGCTGATCGACAACGTCGGGCAGGTGAAGGAAGCCTCTGACGCCCTGCTGGCCAAGGCCGGCAAGAACGCCAAGCTGATCGACTTCGACGACTATACCGCCAGCCCCTCGACGGGCTCGGGCCAGACCATCGCGGTGATCGGGGCCGAGGGCGCCATCATGACCGGCAATGGCAGCGGCGGCAGCCCGTTCGGCGGCGACCAGACCGTCTGGTCGGACGAGGTGGCCAAGGCCATCTACGACGCGGCCGAGGACAAGACCGTCAAGGCCATCGTCTTCCGCGTTTCCTCGCCGGGCGGATCGGACACCGCGTCCGAACAGATCCTGGCCGCCGTCAACGCGGCGCGGAAGGCGGGCAAGCCGGTCGTGGTCAGCATGGGGACCTATGCGGCCTCCGGCGGCTACTGGATCAGCTCACAGGCCGACTCCATCGTCGCCCAGCCCACTACCCTGACCGGATCGATCGGTGTCTACGGCGGCAAGTTCGTGCTCGGTGACGCCCTGGGCCGGTTTGGTGTCGATGTGCGCGGAACCACCGTCGGCGGCGACTACGCCGGGGCGTTCGGGACCGAAGCCAGCTTCAACCAGGGCCAGAAGGCGGCTTTCGCCGGATGGATGGACACCATCTACGAGGGCTTCGTCCAGCGCGTCGCCAGCGGCCGCAACATGCCCGTCGAGAAGGTGCGCGAACTGGCCAAGGGACGGGTCTGGACCGGCGCCCAGGCGCGGCAACTGGGCCTGGTCGACAAGCTGGGCGGCTTCTACGACGCCGTCGACGAAGCCAAGCGCCT
>JAUMCZ010000223.1:0-8379 GCA_032122215.1 Caulobacter sp. | reverse complement strand
CGGTCACCATCATGATGCCCATCCACAGGTTGCCCCGGTCGTAGATCTCGTTCCGATCCGGGCTCAATCCATGCACGGCCATCCAGGTCCAGACCAGGATGACGCCGATGATCGGGCCAATGGCCAGAAACAGCACCAGGTAGCGAAGCATACCGAGCAGGACGATCTTCAGAACGGACATGGGCGCCTCCGCCAGCCATGATCACGGCTTCAGCGCTCCGCACCTTGATCGGGATCAAGGCGGACCTGCATGACTTCGGCGGGCTAGCGGGGGGCAGATCGCCCTTCCGGAGTCATCCAATGTGTCCGAGCGCCTGGCGGGGCAGCGCCCCACATCATCGCCGACTTGACCGTCCGGTCGTCCGCACCAGATCACAGCCCATGTCGTCGACCCGAACCACCGCCCTCGCCCTCATCGCCCAGTACGGCGGCGACGCCGAGACCATCGCCATGTTGCGGGCAGCCGAATACGCGGCGCTGGGGGACGTTCAGGGTCTGGCCGACTGGGACGCGATCATCGCCGACATCCAGCGCCTAGACCTTGAGGGTCCGGGCGCGGCCGCTCTCAACTGACGGGCTGAGCCGAAAACCAGGGGATAAGGCGGGCCAGCGCTTCCTCGATCTCCGGCGTCGAGACGGCGAAGCTGAACCGGATGAAGTGGTGGCCGTCGACCGGGTCAAAGTCGACGCCCGGCGCCGTGGCCACGCCTGTTTCGGTCAGCAGACGCTTGCAGAAAGCCATGCTGTCCTGCGTGAGATGGCCGATGTCGGCCCAGATGTAGAAGGCGCCGTCCGGCGGCGCGATCGCGGTGAGGCCGAGGCTCGGCAGGGCCGCCAACAGCAGATCGCGGTTGCGGGCGTAGGTGGCGACATGACCTTCGAGCTCGTCGATATCGTTCATCGCCGCCAGCCCGGCATGCTGGCTCAACGAAGGCGCGGTCAGGAACAGGTTGCCAACGTAGGCGCGGGCGGCCTCGCGCAGGTCAATGGGGGCGACAAGCCAGCCCAGCCGCCAGCCGGCCATGCTGAAGTACTTCGAGAAGCTGTTGATGATCAGGGCGTCCGGATCGAACTCCAGCATCGAGTGGGTCGGGCCCGTGTAGGAGAGGCCGTGGTAGATTTCGTCGGAGACGATGCGGATGCCGCGGGCCTTGCAGACCGCGGCGATGGCGGCCAGCTCGTCCGCCCCGATGATGGTGCCGGTCGGATTGGCCGGACTGGCGATGATCAGGCCAGCGGGGGCCGGCTCCATCGCCTTGATCATGGCGGCAGTCAGTTGATAGCGGCTGGCGGGACCGCAGGCGAGCTCCACCGGAACCATGTTGAGCGCCGTCACCGTGCCGCGATAGGCGACATAGCCCGGCCTCGCCATGGCGATGCGGTCGCCGGGATGGAAGGCGCTGGACAGGGCCAGCACCAGAGCCGGCGAGGCGCCGCAGGTCAGGATGATCCGGCCCGGTTCGATAAGGACGCCGTGCAGCGCCTGGTATCGCGCCGCCAGGGCGTCGCACAGTGGACTGCTTTCCCAGTAGCCCATGGCGTCGGCGTCGAGCACCTGGTGGGCGGCGGCAATGGCGCTCTTCGGGGCGCCGGTCGAGGGCTGGCCGAATTCCATGTGGATGACCCGCGTCCCGGCCGCCTTCAGCTGGTGGGCCAGACGGCTGATCTCGATGGCGCGGAAGGGGTCGGGGGTGGACATGGCCTCCGCCCTAGCCGCTTTCACAACGATTGGGAACGGCTCGCTCCCGGGCCGGTTACGCCTCCCGCAAGGAGACCTCCATGACCAAACTCAACACCAATGGTCGCAAGGCCAACGACGCCCAGCCGCTGGGTGAAACGCCCGGGCTGAAGAACAAGTCAGATCAGGCCAAGACCGCAGAGCGCTCACGCAAGGCGGCCGGTCCTGATGGCGGCGATGCCCGCGAGGTGGGTGACACCTTCAAGCGCTAAGACATGAGCGCTGAACTCGCCGGCTTCCAAGGGTCCGTGAGCGGGGCCCGATCGGCGCGGCGGAGGCAGCGCCTGTCGTCGGTTGATCGCGCATTCCCCTATGGCGAAGCTGGTTTGACTCCCTGCGGGCCGTCGTGGTGAGGTTAACACCGAGGGCGACAGGGGGCCTCCAATAGTCATGAACCGTCTTATCGCGCTTGCCGCCGCCGCGCCGCTCGCCCTGCTGGCCGGCCAGGCCCTGGCCCAGACTCCCGCCCCGCCGCAGGCTGAGGTCCTGCGCTTCGAGGCGCCTCAGCGGCCCATCGCCGTTGCCCTGCCGACGCCCGGCGAGTGCCGCGCCCTGCTGCCGGTCGCCCAGACCGCGCCATCCAAGGTTCCGGTCGATGTCACCGGCGCGACCCTGCTCAGCAAGGACGACCTGCGCGAAGGCTGGCTGCATCTGGGCGATGCCGGCGCCGGTTCCGAAACCGCCACCAAGGTCGCCGCCTGGGTCGACTGCCGCTACGCCCAACTCGGCTACGTCGGGGCTCGCAGCAGCATTACCCGTGAGGGCACGACCTGGACCATCGCCGTGCGCGAGGGCCGGATCAGCGGACTGAGCGTCCAGGGCGCCGACGCCTCCCAGGAAGCCTTCATCCGCCGCGCCTTCTCCGACGTGAAGGTCGGCCAGCTGCTGAACGCCCGCGACCTGAAGCGCGGCGGCGACGCCGCCAGCCGCTACGGCTTCTGGGGCGTGTCGCCCTCGGTGACGCCGGACGGCGACGGCGTGGTTCTGGTGCTGGCCGTGTCTCCCGGACCGCCCGGTGTCTTCCTGAGCGCCCAGAACGCCTCGGCCGAAACGGTCGGGACATGGAGCGGCGGGGCCAGCCTGATCTTCGGCGACCTGACGCCCCTGCATGAGCGCACCATCATCGGCGTCTTCCACGACCTGACCGGCGACGCCCAGCGCGGGGCCCAGATTTCCAGCCAGATCCTGATGACGCGATCAGGACTGGAGCTGAAGGGCGATCTGGCCATCTTCGAACAGTCGCCGGACGAACGCCTGCCCAACCTGGACACCGACGGGACCACCCGCGTCGGCCGCCTGGAATTGCGCCATCCGCTTGGCCTGGTCAGCAACACCCGCTCCAGTGTTCTCTTCGCCGGCCGCGCCGGCCTGGAAGCCATCGACCAGGACACGGATCTGGCCGAAGGGCCGTTCTCCGGGAATGCTACCGTGCGGGACAGCCTGCGGGTGGTCTATGCCGGCGTGCAGGCCGACTACCGCGCCAGGAACACGACGGCCTACGGCTATCTCAGCGTTCGCAAAGGTCTGAGCGGCCTTGGCGCCTCAGACGAAGGTGACGCCCTGCTCAGCCGCGTCGACGCCGACCCGGCCGCCCTGGTGCTGCGTTTCGAGGGCGGGGCCTCGATCACCTCCGGCGGCTTTCTGATCGAGCCCCGCTTGCGGGCCCAGCTCTCCGACAGCCCGCTGCTGCAGTATGAGGAGTTCACCTACGGCGGCCTGATCGGCGGCCGGGCGCTGGACCCCGGCGCCCTGTTCGGCGACAGCGGCGTCAGCGGCTCACTCGACCTGTACGGTCCGGCGGCCAGGCTGGGCGACCGTTTCTCGATCCGGCCGGCGGCCTTCGTCGAAGGCGCCTGGGCGACCAACGAGGACGACATCGGCCCGCTGGTCGACCGCCTGGAAAAGCACGGGACCTTCGGCGGCGCCGGCGTGCGCCTGAGCCTCGACGGTCGGTGGAACCTGGACCTGCTCTACGCCGCCCCGCTGGGCGACACGGTCGGCGTGCCCGACCAGTTCGTCGGGCCCAAGGTGACGGTCGGCATATCCGGCGGCTTCACCTTCTAGCTCAGTAGGCGTAGCGCGCCGGCTCTGCTTCCGAGGCCTTGGCGACCGCGGTCGCCAGCCGCGCGTCGACCACATCGGCGGAGAGCTGCAGCACCAGGGCCAGGTCGCGCTGCTCTGCGCTGATCAGGCCGCTCGAGACCAGCTGTTCGCCCAACCGCTGCCCCAGGCCGCGTCCACGGGTCAGCGCCGCCTGCAGGTCGTCATGGCTGACTGCACCGGCCCGCACCAGCAGGTCGCCAAGCCGCACGTAGCCGGAGCGGATATCGCGCCACAGGGCCGCCTCGTCCGAAGCGCTGATCCGGCCCTGGCCACGCACCTGCGCCAGCGCCGCGCGCCCGCGGGCGAAGGGGGCCGGTTCCCAGGCAAAGCGGATGGCGAAGGCGACGTCGCTCAAGGGGGCGTAGAGATAGCGGACGCTCCTGACCCCCGCCGTCCCGAGGATTTTCTCCAGCTCGGCGCGCCTGCCGGCCGGCAGGGGTTCTGCCAGGGCGATGTCGAGGGAGCCGCTCTGACGGCGCAGGGGCACGGCGGCGAACCAGGCGGCCTGCTCGGGCTTGAGCAGCCACAGGACGCTCTCATCGATCTGGAAGGGGTCGAAGATCGAGGCATAGACCTCGCCGCGCTCGGCGAAGGCCTCGGCCAGATGCTCGTCCTCGACGAGGCCCAGATCGAGCAGTTGCAGTCCGATCGGGCGGTAGCGCGCCTTCTGGGCGGCCAGGGCGCGGTTCAGCCCGTCCTCGTCCAGATGGTTCCAGAAGCGCAGCACATCGCCGACCCTGCCGCCGCGTTCCAGCTCCGACAGCGAAGGATAGCTGTGCTGGGTCTTGTCCCAGGCGATGGTCCGCCCGGTGATCAGGTGGCTGACGTACTGGCGCAGGGAGCGGAAGAAGGCGCCGAAGCCGATCAGGTTGGAGACGACGATCCGCACAGGCGTCAGCGGAACATGCTTGAGGCCGTGATTGATGCCGGTGAACCAGGCCCGGTGCAGGATGCGGTTGACCAGGAAGATGAAGTTCAGCGCGACCAGCCACCAGACCCACGGCTTGTCGATGATGGGCGGCAATTGGGCCACCTGCGGCCAGATCGCCGAAACGCCCCAGTAGCCCAGCACCTGAATGACGATCAGATAGGCCAGCGCCCCGACCGGCGAGGTGAACAGCGCCTTGCGGTCGCGGAACAGATAGTAGCGGTTGGACAGGGACCCGAACCAGCCGAGCTGCTTCCAGCCCAGATAGGAGATACCCAGCATCCAGCGGGTCTTCTGGCGCACGGAGGTCTGAAAGCGATCGGGGAAGAATTCCGTGGTGGCGACCAGCTCGCGCTTCATCACCGTCACCTCGCCCCTGCCGAACCAGCGTTTGCGCTGGCGGGGGACGCGGGCGTGATAGCGGATGAACTCGGACGGATAGCCGAGCGAGGCCAGCCGGTGGGCGACGTCATAGTCCTCGGTCAGGCTGTCGGTGTTGAACGGCTGGCCGTCCTTCTCCCGCACCAGGGCCAGCATCGCCGAACGGGCAAAGGCGGTGGCGACCCCGGCCGATGGGGTCATGCCCGTCACAGCCGAACGGACGGGGAGGTCCTTGGTGTGGAACTCGGCGAACTCGTCCATGTAGTGGCAGGCGACCAGCTTGTGCCACTGGCGGTCCATGGAAAGGACCGGCATCTGGATCATGCCGTTGTCCTCGATGAACCAGTTGACCGTCTTCAGGCCGTAGGGATGCACGACGTCCTCGGCGTCGTGCATGAGGAAGGCGTCGAATTTCTCCCCGGTCCGCTGCTCGTGCAGCAGGATGTTCTGGACCAGCCAGTTGAGGCAGTCGGCCTTGCTGGTCGGGCCGTCGTGAGGGACTTCCGCCCGGTAGGTGTTGGGGAAGCGCTGGCGGATCTTCTCGACCTCGCGCTGGGTGTCGGGGTCGTTGGCGTAGACGCCGACGAAGATCTTGTAGCGGGCGTAGTTGAAGGTCTTGTTGGTGTTGGCCACCATGTTGGCGATGACGTCGCTCTCCTGCCAGGCCGGCACCATGATGGCGATCAGCTTCTCGGGGTGAGCATCCAGCCGGGCCTGCTTGGGCGCGCGGCCCCAGAAATCCCACAGCTTTTCCCAGCGCTGCCACCAGTAGAGGAGGTCGATGAACAGGTCGTCGATCGAGCTGATGGTTATCAGCACGGCGGTAATGATGATCGCGACCTTGAGCACGCCCCAGTAGCCGAGGACGGCCGCGAAGGCGCTGTCGCCGGTGATACCCACCGACGCCAGCCAGCCCCCGATCTGCGCCAGTGCGCTGTCCATCGCCCCAATCCCCCAACCCGTTAGCCTGGGTTAACCTGCATTCAGCCTGTGAAGACCCGCCTCCGCAAGTCTCCCGGCGTATCGGCGAGTCAGGATTTCGGCGATCCGCTCGGCGGCATAGCCGTCGCCGAACGGGCTGAGCGCCTTGGACATCTTGTGCCGCTCGTCCTCGTTGGTGAGCAGCAGGCAGGCGGCGGCCGCCACCCCATGCCGACTGTGGCCGACCAGCCGCGCGACGCCAGCGGTGACCGCCTCCATCCGTTCGGTGGACTCCCGCAGGATCAGGACGGGGACGCCGAACACCGGGGCCTCTTCCTGGACGCCGCCACTGTCGGACAGGATGGCGACACAGCTTTTCAGCAGGCTGAGGAAATCCGGATACTCCAGCGGTCCAACAATTCGGATACGCGGCTGGTCTCCCAGCATGGCGAACACCTTCTGGCGCAGGGCCGGGTTGGCGTGAGCGACGAAGACGATCTCGATGTCCGGAACATGGTCCCGGATGTCGAGAAGGGCGCCCAGCACCTGGTCCATGGCCTCACCCCAGTTCTCGCGCCGATGCAGGGTGACCATGATCCGGCGCAGGCCGGCGGTCAGCGGCTCGGGCGAGATGCCGGCGGCTGTGAGACGCACGGAGTCGACGCCGGTGTTGCCGGTGACGAAGACACGCTCTTCGCGCACTCCCTGGCGATGCAGGTTGGCGGCGGCCACGCCCGTCGGCGCGAAATGGACATCGGCCAGCTGGCCGACCACGCAGCGCCAGCCTTCCTCCGGAAAGGGGGTGGCCAGGTCGAAGGTCCTCAAGCCCGCCTCGACGTGGGCTACCGGGATGCGGCGGGCGAAGGCAGCCATGGCCCCGGCGGCCGTGGAGGAGGTGTCGCCCTGTACGACCACCAGATCGGGGGCGGCCCGCTCGAAGGCCAGGTCCAGCTCATGCATGACATGGGCGAAGCGACCGCCCAGGCTGGCGTCGTTGGCCGGCGGGCTCAGCGACAGCTCGGGCTCGATGCCGAGCGTAACGAGGGTCTGACGGTTCAGGGCCGCCTGCTGCTCGGTCGATATCCAGATGGGGTCGAACCCCTCCACTGCCGCCAACGCCGCCCTTACCGGCGCCAGCTTGACCACCTCGGGCCGGGTCCCGGCCACAATCGCCACCCTCACGGTCGTATTCCTTCAACCGGGGCAACCCGTCGCCGCCCCATGTGTGGAGAAATGACGGCGCTCGATTGAACTCTGTCTGAGGTCGCCGTTGGCTGACGTTCATATTCCGGGAGGAGAAGTAGGGATTAGCCGGCCAGGCCGATCGCCTTGAGACGTTCGTGCAGGAAATCACCGGCCGAGATGTCGGGATACAGTTTGCCCTGCTCGCCAACGCATTGCGGCAGGACGTCCAGGCGGGTGGCCAGGGTGGGGTGCATGAAGAAGGGCATGGAGTAGCGGCTGGCGTTCTCGGCCCCCTCCGGATTGACCACGCGGTGGGTCGTCGAAGGGATGACCCCGTTGGTCAGGCGCTGAAGCATATCGCCGGAATCGACGATCAGGTTGCGCGGCGCGGTCTCGACCGGCAGCCAGGTCCCGTCGCGATCGAGCAGCTGCAGTCCGGCGCCCTTGGCGGCGACCAGGATGGTGATGAAGTTGATGTCCTCATGGGCCGCCGATCGGACCGCGCCGTCCGGGTCGCCGTTGATCGGCGGGTAATGCAGGACCCGCAGCAACGAGGTGCCGTACTTCACGCGGTCGTCGAAATAGTCTTCGGCCAGGCCAAGGTTTGGAGCCAGGGCGCGGAGCAGGATCTGACCGGTCTCGTTCAGGGCGGCGAACAGGCGGGTGAAGGTCTCCTGGAATTCGGCGATCTCGGTCGGCCAGACGTTCTCCGGGAAAGGCTCGTCGGCGGGAGCGTCGGGCGAGGGGTCATGGCCGATCTGCCAGAATTCCTTCAGGTCCGGCTTTGAACTGTCCTTGGCGTGCTCGACGCCGAACGGGGTGTAGCCACGCATGCCGGCCGCGTAGGCTTTCTTGGCGGCTTCCGGCAGGGCGAAGACCTTCTCCGCCAGGCCATAGGCTGTCTCGAGCAGATCCGGCGACACGTTGTGGTCGGCCAGGGTGAAGAAGCCGAACTCTTTCAGGCCCCGGAACAGGTCGGCGGAGAACTGCCCGCGCCTGGCGGCGTCGCCGTGGGTGTAGGCCTTGAGGCTGAGTTCGGGGACGTGTCGGGTCATGGGCGGTCTCTTGCCGGGTATTTTGGCCTGTTGGGCAGTTGTTTTAGGCCCGTGCGAGCGCCGCGTCG
>JAUMCZ010000222.1:0-18201 GCA_032122215.1 Caulobacter sp. | reverse complement strand
GGCACGACCGAGGAGTCGGCGACGATCGAGGTGACCCGCATCTTCAGCGTGGTGGTCGGGAACGGCGACATCACCGCCCGGGCAATGGTGAAGACGTCGGTGACGGTGCTGGTGCTGATCTGGGTCGACTGGGCGACCAGGTCGCCGATCGAGGAGGCCGCGTGGCTGGCGCGGCGTTCGGCCATCATCGCCTGGGTCAGTTCGGCGAGGCCGAAATAGAAGGCGATCAGGGCGGGGGCGATCAGGGCGAACTCGACGGCGGAGACGCCGCGCTTGTCGCGCGCCAGGCGGCGGAACAGGCCCATCAGGTTCCCCACGGTTCGTTGCGGAAGGCGACGGTGGTGCTGATCAGCCGCTTGTTATTGCCGATGTTGGCAAGCCCGGAGTTGAGCAGCGGCGTGAACAGGGTCCAGCTGTAGTAGGCGCGGACCAGGACGATGTCCTCGGCGTTGCCCGGAGCCCATTGGCCTTCCTGCACGACGCCGTTGGTGACGGTCGGTCCGGCCAGGACCCGGTTGCCCGAGCCGTCAGTGGTCATCATGGAATCAAAGTTGGTGAAGGTGCGGACGTCGACAGTCAGGTTGCTGGCGCAGTCGCTGCCCAGCCAGGACATGTCGGCGCAGATGGCGCTCTTGAAGCTGGCGCGGTTGCCGCCGCTGCCCTGCAACTCGCCGGTGCGGATCTGGCGTCCGGCCGCGTCGGCGGCGTTCTGCAGGGTGGTCGAGACCAGGAACACCATGCCCAGCTCCAGCACCGCGAACAGCAGGGTCAGGAAGGGCAGGGCGACAAAGGCGAACTCGACGGCGGTCGCCCCGCGTCGGGCTGACCCGAAGCGGCGGAGGAAGCGCCTGGCGCGCTGGAGGGGGTTGTTCGCGTTCACGGCGCCGACCTTAGGCCACACAGGCTTAAGGCAGGGTTTAGGGCGGCGCGACTCACGTACGGACGTGAGTCTTTATAGATTCTACGGGGTGGGCCTGGCGCCGCCGGCGGCGGCGTCGCCCTTTTCGGTCATCTCGCAACGGGGCGCGCAGGCGTACTGCGAGGCGCTCGTCCCCTTGTAGACCGTGACCTTGCCGGCGTCGGCGGCCGAGACCACCACCACCCGGTCGAGGATCAGTCGGCCGCCGCGGTCGAGCGCAATGACGTTGGTCGTGCCGAAGCCCTTGCCCAGCACCAGGATGTTGCGCTCGTCCAGGACCATGACATCGGCGATGGCGGGATTGCCGACCGCGACGTCCTTGGCCGGAGCGGGCAGGGCGATGCGAACCGCCTGGTCGGCGCGAACCGACAGGGTCTGGGCCAGGGCCGGCGTGGCGAGCAGGCCGGTGGCGGTGAGGGCGATCAGCAGGCGGCGCATGGGCTTCGAGTCCGGAGACGTGAATCAGAGCTTAAGACTCGCGCCAATTGGTCAAGAAAGGCTTTAGAGACGGCCATTTGGCTAACGGGGGATTCATTCCGATGAATCGGATTTTAAGTATATGCAAAAATAAACCCGCACTGGATGATGCTTTGCCTTGGTCTTTTACTCGACATTAAGCGCGGCGCGACATTCTGATCCTGCATCTGGGGAAAGCGGGCGATGGGCCTGACAACGACCCCGCCTCGACCCGCCAACAGGAGATACCCATGACCAACTTCGTTTCGCGCTTCGTCAAGAACGAGTCCGGCGCCACCGCCATCGAGTATGGCCTGATCGTCGCCCTGATCGCCGTGGTGATCATCACCGCCGTGACCACCCTCGGCACCAAGCTCGACACCGCCTTCGGCGGCATCAACTCCAAGCTTCCCTAATCCCAGCGGGCCGTAAGGCCCGGCAAGCCTGGAATGTGGAAGGGCCCCGGCGAAAGCCGGGGCCCTTTTTGCATGGGCGCAACGCCCCCGGGGATCCGGCGGCCAGGTCCGCAGCGCTGTCAGCGGCCCTCTCCCCGACGTCCTTCAAGTCGCCCGGTGGCGCGAGACGACGCACCGCCGACCACCAGGCCGTTCATCTCTTCAATCGTCGCTCATCGGTCTGGCTGGATTCCGTTCCATTCTGAAACAGGCGTCGCCGGCTGCCGCGTCGTGGCTCCAGCAGCCCGGATGTTGCTTCGAAAAAACTTCGGGCCGCCAAAGGTTAGCAGCCGATTCAGGAGTTTCATAAACGACGGAAAAACATGAGGAATTTTCGCATGGTTAATCGATGCTAATAGTAAAGATCAGTAAACTATAAGAAAAATCTGCCCACTACTTCGATGTTTACTGGCAATTAAGCCAGGTCCCCCAAAGTGGCCTTGTTTTCGGGGGAGCAGGCCACAGCGGCTTGAAAAACCCGCCAGGCTTGCAACAGGAGATAAAAGCCATGACCAAGTTCGTTTCGCGCTTCGCCAAGGATGAATCCGGCGCCACCGCCATCGAGTATGGCCTGATCGTCGCTCTCATCGCCGTTGTGATCATCACCGCCGTGACGACCCTCGGCACCAAGCTGAACACTGCCTTCGGCGGCATCAACTCGAAGCTGCCGTAAGACAAAAGCCAAGCTTACTAAGCTTCGCTTGAAAACGGGGGGCCCGCGGAGAAATCCGCGGGCCCTTCCGCTTTGTGGCGTCGGGGACAGGAACGCCGCCCCTGACGGTTTCGACAATCGACAGGCAGATTGCCCGGCGATCCAGTCCCCAAACCGTCGCCGCCTCAACCTTCCATTCACCCTCCCGGGGCATTCTCGCGATCAATGTTCCAGACCCTGCAACTTCTGCTGCTGAGCGTCTTCCCGGCCATGGTCATCGTGGGCGGCCTGAAGGACATCACCAGCTTCACCATCCCCAACTGGATCTCGCTGGTCCTGATCGGCGGCTTCGGCCTGGCCGCGCCCGCGCTCGGCCTGCCCTGGCAGACGACGCTCCTTTGTCTCGGCATCGGTATCGGGGCCCTGTTCCTGTCGATGGGCATGTTCGCGATGGGATGGATCGGCGGCGGCGACGCCAAGCTGTTTGCGGCCGCCGCGCTTTGGCTGGGCTGGCCCTCTTCCCTTACCTTCATTCTGGTCACCGGCCTGGCCGGCGGGGCGCTGGCCCTGTCGCTGCTGGGTCTTCGGTCGGTGTGGTTGCGCCCCCTCGCGGTGCGCGGCCCTGACTGGGTCGGCCGTCTGGCCAAGCCCGGGGGCGATGCGCCCTACGGCGTGGCCATTGCCATCGGCGCCCTGGCGGCGTTTCCGGAAAGCCCCCTGGCCATCGCGTTCGCAGCCCTTTCCTGAAAAGGGTTTAGGTCCGCGTTAACCATGGCTGGCCGATGGTGCATCCGCCGCCAGAAGGGCGCGACGCGAATCGCCCGTGCGCCGGGCCCCAAGGCCCGACGCGCACAGAAGTTTTCCCCGGTCTCTTTTTCGCCGGGACAGCAGTTCGAGCCGCATGAGCCCCGTCCGCCTGTTCATTCTCGTCATCGCCGCCCTGGCCGCCATCGTGCTGGCCTTTGTGGTGCGTGGGGCCTTCGCGCCCAGGAAGCCGGCCGCGCCTGTTCCGGTCGCCTCCACCGCGCCCGAGGCCAAGCCGACCGTCCAGGTGCTGGTCGCCAAGCGCGATCTGCCTATCGGCACGCGGGTGGTCGCCGGTGACCTCGGCTGGCAGCCCTGGCCGGCCGAGGGCGTGAACCCCAGCTTCATCACCGACGGTTCAGGTGCGAAGGTCGAGAAGACCGGCGCCGCCGGAGCCGCTGAAGGCGCCGCCCGCACGGCCGGCAACCTGTTCAACAACGGCGACATGGGCGGCATGGTCGGGACGATCGTGAAAGAGCCCTTCGTCGTCGGCGAACCCATTGTCGCCCGCAAGGTGGTCCGCGGCGGCGAGGGCAGCTTCCTGTCCGTCGTGCTGACCCCCGGCATGCGGGCCATCGCCGCGCCGGTGACCGTCGACAGCGCCGCCGGCGGCTTCATCCTGCCGGGCGACCGGGTCGACGTCATCTACAGCCGCGACGCCCAGAGCGAAGACGTGAAGGGCTATGTCACCCGCACGGTGATGCGCAACGTCCGGGTCCTGGCCATCGACCAGAAGCCCCAGCCCGACAAGGACGCCCAGACCATGGTCGGGGCGGTCGCCACGCTTGAAGTCCCCTCCAATGACGCCGAGGCCATGGCCAGTGCTGTGGCCCAGGCCAAGCAGAGCGGCGTCCTCATCCTGACCCTGCGCGGGGTCACCGACACCGCCGGCGGGCCAAGCCGCGGCGGCGGCGCCAGCGGCGCAGAGCAAACCCACACCGTGCGGGTCCATCGCGGCGGCGTGGTTACAGAAGTGAAGGTGTCCCCATGAGCCGGCTGAGGTTCATTCCCGCCCTTGTCGCCGCCTGCTGCCTGCAGCTGGGCGGCCCCATGGCTTCGGCGCAGAGCCTGGCCGGCGGGCCGATGGCCGCGCCCGCCTATGACGCGCCCGGAACCCTGCGGGTTGATCTGGCCGCCGGCGGGGCGCAGACGCTGAGCCTGCCGCGCGGCAAGTCGGCCATCGTCGAGCTGCCGGTCGACGCCCGCGACGTGCTGGTCACCAACCCGGCCGTGGCCGACGCCATGCTGCGCACCCCGCGCCGCATCTACATTCTGGGTGTCGCGTCGGGCCAGACGGACGCCATCTTCTTCGACGCCTCGGGCCGCCGCATCCTGTCGCTCAACGTCCGGGTCGACCAGGACATCAGCGCCCTGGCCGACACCATCAACCGCGTGCTGCCCGGCAGCCGTGTGAGCATCGAGCCGATCGGCGACGGCATCATCCTGTCGGGTCTGGTCCTGACCCCGGCCGACGCCAACAAGGCCGGCGAGATCGCCAGGCGCTTCGTCGCCAAGCCTGAGCAGGTGATGAACATGATCCAGGTCGCGGCCAGCGACCAGGTTCAGCTTCAGGTGCGGGTCATCGAGGTGAACCGCACGGTCACCAAGCAGCTCGGCTTCGACCTCGGCGCCACCATCGGCATGCTGGGCGACGACCAGCTCACCTTCGCCAGCACCGCCACCTTCGGCGTCAACGGCGCCCTGCTGGGTGGTCTCGTCGGCGGACCGCGTAAGGACACCACCCTGGGCGGCACGGTCGCGGGGGATGATGGCTTCAACAAGGGCGGCGCCAACATCAAGGCCTTTGAACGCGTCGGCCTGGTCCGCACCCTGGCCCAGCCGGTGCTGACCTCCGTCAACGGCGAGCCGGCCAACTTCCTGGCCGGCGGCGAGTTCCCGGTGCCGGTCGGCGAGGACAAGGACGGCAAGGTCACCATCGAGTTCAAGAAATACGGTGTCGGCCTGGGCTTCACCCCGGTGGTGATGTCCAGCGGCCTGATCAACCTGAAGGTCTCGGTCGAGGTCTCCGAGCTCTCGAACGAGGGCGCCTTCAGCATGAGCTCCGGCACCAACGCCACCCTGGTGATCCCTGGCCTGAAGGTGCGCCGGGCCGAGAACGTCGTCGAACTGCCGTCGGGCGGCACGATGATGATCGCCGGCCTGCTGCAGGAACGCTCTGCCCAGAACCTGGACAGCCTGCCGGGCCTGATGAACGCGCCGGTCCTCGGGACCCTGTTCCGCAGCCGCGACTTCACCTCGGGCCAGACCGAACTGGTCATCCTGGTGACGCCCTACATCGTCGATGGACGCAGCCAGAAGACGTTCCAGACCCCGGCCGACGGCCTGCTGCTGGCCTCCGACCCGGAGACCATCCTGCTCGGCAAGCTGAACAAGGCGGTCAACGCGCCGCCGAACGCCAACGCCGACCGTCGCTACCAAGGCCCCATCGGATACGTGATCGAGTAACGCCCCAATGACCCCGCGCATCCTCCTCCTCTCCGCCCTGTCCGCCGCCGCGCTTCTCGCCGGCTGCGCCACCGCGACCGGCCCGCAAGCGACCTTGAACGGGGGCACCTCGTTTGATGCCTGGTCGAAGGAGGTCAAGGTTGTCGCCATCCCGCAGGATATCCGCCTGGCGCCGCATGAGACGGGCCTGTCGGTGGCGCAGGCCGACGCCCTTGAAGGGTTCGTCGTCAGCTGGATGAAGGCGGAAGGCCGCGGCATCACGGTGAAGGCCAGCGACACCGGGCCGTCCGCGCGCGGGTCAAACCGCGTCGCCTGGGACGCCCGCGACCGGCTGGTCAGCCTCGGGGTGCCCGCAGGCAGCATCAAGATGGTTGCCTATGACGGCGTCGACGATCCCCGGGCCCCGGTGATCGTGAGCTTCAACCAGTTTGTCGCCGAAGTCCCCCGGTGCGGCGGATGGAGCAACCTGACCGCCACCAACGACAATCGCGCCTACGACAATTTCGGCTGCGCCCTGGCCGCCAACATGGCGGCCCAGGTCACCAATCCCGAGGATCTGATCACCCCCCGCGACCGCCAGCTCGCCGAAGGCGGCAGCCGTGACGTGATGTACGACAAGTATCGCAAGGGTGAGGCGACGGGCTCCAAGCGAGACGAGAAGGCCGAAACCCAGGTCTCCAAGGTGGTGGACTGACCCATGAACGCGCGTCCCGCTGCTGATCCTTTCGACCTGGGCTTTGACGCCGACGACGAGTTCGCCACGCCGTCCATGGCGCCGGCCGTCGACCCCTGGGCCGATCTTGGCTCTCCGGTCGGATCGATCGCGCCCCAGGCGGCCGATCCCTTCGCCGCCGACCCCTTCGCCGCTGATCCGTTCGCGGCCGATCCCTTCGCGCCCGTCGCCGCGTCGAGCGGGGTCGAGCGGGATCCCTTTGCCGATTTCCCACCCGCCCGTCCGAACGACGAGCCCGAGTATCCGAGAATGGCGTCCGCTTCCGCATCCCCCGCTTCCGCCGCTTATGGGCAGAACCCCGTCCATGACATGATCGCCGGCGCCGAGGCCTCGCTCGGCGAGGCGCCGGTGCCGCGCATCACCATCAACGTCTTCTGCGCCCGCACCGACACGGCCGAACTGGTCGAGCGGGCCAGCGCCGACCGCCGGCTGTCGCGGGCCTCGACGGTCGTGCGGGCCGGGGGCCTGGCGGCCGCCGTCGAGCACTTCCAGAACCAGCCGACCCCCAGCCTGGTCATCGTCGAAAGCCTCGATCCGGCCCCGCAGATGATCGCCCTGCTGGACCGCCTGGCCGAGGTCTGCGACCCCGGCACCAAGGTGATGGTCATCGGCTCGGCCAACGACATCGCCCTCTACCGGGAACTGATGCGCCGGGGGGTGAGCGAGTACCTGGTGCCGCCGCTGCAGCCCTTGCAGATCATCCGCGCCATCGGCGGCCTCTACGCTGACCCCTCCCAGCCCTTCCTCGGTCGCCAGATCGCGTTTGTCGGCGCGCGCGGCGGCTCCGGCGCCTCGACCCTGGCCCACAACATCGCCTGGACCATCTCCGAACGGATGCAGGCCGGCACCGTCCTGGTCGACTACGATCTGGCCTTCGGCACCGCCGGCCTCAACTTCAACCACGACCCGCTGCAGGGGGTGATGGACGCCCTCGGCCAGCCGGACCGGCTGGATCCCGTCCTGATGGACCGGATGATGGCCCGCTGCACCGACCGGCTCAGCCTGTTCGCGGCGCCCGCCACCCTCGACAGCGACTACGACATTTCCAGCGAGGCCTATGAGGAGGTCACGCAGAAAATCCGCGCCGCCGCCCCGTTCGTGGTGCTCGACCTGCCGCACGGCTGGAACGCCTGGACGCGCAAGATGCTGATCGCGTCGGATGACCTGGTCATCGTCGCCACGCCGGACCTCGCCTCGCTGCGCAACGCCAAGAACATGGTCGACCTGGTCCGCCAGGCCCGCCCGAACGACAATCCGCCCCGGTTGGTGCTCAACCAGGTCGGCCTGCCGGGCCGCCCTGAAATCCCGGCCAAGGATTTCGGCGATGCCCTCGGCATCGCGCCGTCGATGATCGTCGGGTTCGACGCCAAGGTCTTCGGCCAGGCCGCCAACAACGGCCAGATGATCATCGAAAGCGCGCCCAAATCCAAGGCGGCCGCCGATATCGAGGCCCTGGCCCAGCTGATCAGCCGCCGCGAGCCGCCGGCTCCGAAGAAGACCTCCTCGCTGTCCAGCCTGTTCAGGAAGAAATAGGTGTTCGGCAAGCGTGCATCCGACGGCGCCCCGGCGCCTGCCAGGCCAGCTCCGCCGCCGGCGCCCACCGGCGCGCCCGCCGCCACCCGGCCGCAGGGCGCCGCGCCCGCCCCGACCACCCGACCGGGCGGCCCGCCGCTCAATCCGCCCGCGCCCGCCGGCAAGCCGCAGTCCGCTGCGGCGCTCCGCAGCAACGACGTGATGAACAAGCTGAAGGAGGCGCAGGCTCCGGCGACCGAGATCGTCCGTGAGCAGAGCGACTACTATCACGCCACCAAGACCACGATCTTCAACGCGCTGCTGAACACCATCGACCTGAGCCAGTTGGCCCAGCTCGACACCAAGGCGGCTGCCGCCGAGATCAAGGACATCGTCGCCGAACTGGTGGCGATCAAGAACGTCTCGATGTCGATCGCCGAGACCGAGGTTCTGGTCCAGGACATCATCAACGATGTCCTCGGCTACGGCCCGCTCGAGCCGCTGCTGGCCCGCGACGACATCGCCGACATCATGGTCAACGGCGCCGGCCGGGTGTTCATCGAAGTCAGCGGCAAGGTGCAGCTGACCAATGTCCGCTTCCGCGACAACGCCCAGCTGATGAATATCTGCCAGCGGATCGTCAGCCAGGTCGGCCGGCGGGTCGATGAGAGTTCGCCCATCTGTGACGCCCGCCTGCCCGACGGCTCCCGCGTCAACGTCATCGCCCCGCCCCTGGCGCTGGACGGCCCGACGCTGACCATCCGGAAGTTCAAGAAGGACAAGCTGACCATGAAGGACCTGGTGGACTGGAAGTCCGTCAGTCCTGAAGGGGCCCGCGTGCTCGGCGTCATCGGCGCCTGCCGCTGTAACGTGCTGATCAGCGGCGGCACGGGTTCGGGCAAGACCACCCTGCTCAACACCATGACGGCCTTCATCGACCCGACCGAGCGGGTCATCACCTGTGAAGACGCCGCCGAACTGCAGCTGCAGCAGCCGCACGTGGTGCGCCTGGAGACGCGTCCCCCGAACCTCGAGGGCAGCGGCCAGATCACCATGCGGGATCTGGTCAAGAACTGCCTGCGGATGCGTCCCGAGCGGATCATCGTCGGCGAAGTCCGTGGCCCGGAAGCCTTCGACCTTCTGCAGGCGATGAACACCGGCCACGACGGCTCGATGGGCACGCTTCACAGCAACAGCCCGCGGGAAGCCATCAGCCGCCTGGAGTCGATGATCACCATGGGCGGCTACGGCCTGCCTTCCCGCACCATCCGCGAGATGATCGTCGGTTCGGTCGACGTCATCATCCAGGCCGCCCGCCTGCGCGATGGCTCGCGCCGCATCACCCACGTCACCGAGGTCGTCGGCCTGGAAGGCGACGTGATCGTCACCCAGGATCTGCTGATCTACGAGATGACCGGCGAGGACGCCGACGGCAAGATCATCGGCAAGCACCGCTCGACCGGCATTGCCCGGCCGCGTTTCTGGGATCGCGCCCGCTACTACGGCCTGGAGCGTGAATTGGCCGAGGCCCTGGACGCGTCGGAGTAGCGGCGATGCTGATCACCATTCTCATCGCCTTCCTGGCCTTTGTGACCATCGCCGGCCTGGGCTTCGCCTTCGCCGGCTCCGGAAGCAGCAACAAGGCGACCAAGCGGGCTCAGGCGATCGTCTCCGGTGGCCCGCGCACCACCGCCGACCGCAAGGCCATCGCCCGGGCGGCGGCCAACACGCCCGAGGCCCGCCGAAAACAGATCCTCAAGACGCTGAAGGATCAGGAACGGCAGCAGAAGAAGGCCACCTTCAACCTGCAGGCCAAGATGCTGCAGGC
The DNA here is from genome assembly GCA_032122215.1 of Caulobacter sp. Lineage (GTDB taxonomy): Bacteria > Pseudomonadota > Alphaproteobacteria > Caulobacterales > Caulobacteraceae > Caulobacter. Next base: position 8,376 of record JAUMCZ010000222.1, on the reverse strand, counting down.
GGGCCTCAAGGGGAACGTCAAGGTTTTCTGGATTGTCAGCGGCGTTGTCGGTGTCCTCGCTTTCGTCGCCGTGCTGCTGTTCCAGCGCAACCCGCTGATCGCGCTCGGCGCGGGCTTCGCGGCCGGCTTCGGCCTGCCCCGCTGGGTCATCGGCTTTCTCTCCAAGCGCCGCATCAAGAAGTTCACCGAGCACTTCAGCGACGCCATCGACATCATCGTCCGCGGCATCAAGTCCGGCCTGCCGGTCCATGACTGTCTAAAGATCATCGGCCGCGAGAGCGCCGAGCCGCTGGGCGGAGAGTTCCGTACCCTGGTCGACAACGTCGGGGTCGGCATCGCCATCAGCGACGCCCTGGAGAAGATGTTCCAGCGCATGCCGACCAGCGAGCTGCGCTTCTTCGCCATCGTGCTGGCCATCCAGCAGAAGACCGGCGGCAACCTGGCCGAAGCGCTGAACAACCTCTCCCAGGTGCTCCGGGCCCGGAAGCTGATGCGGGAGAAGATCAAGGCCCTGTCGTCGGAAGCCATAGCCTCGAGCTTCATCATCGGCGCCCTGCCGCCCGGCGTGGTCGTCCTGATCACGGTGACCACCCCGGCCTACATGGCCCCGATGTTCTCCGATCCGCGCGGCCATCTGATGCTGATGGGCGCGGCCTTCTGGATGAGCTGCGGCATCTTCGTGATGCGCAAGATGATCAACTTCAAGTTCTGACGGGGAGCACGCCATGAGCCTCGTCAGCATCCTGACCGACCCGGATAACATTCTCACCGCCTTCGTGGCGGCGATCACCTTCGCCACCATCGTCACCCTGGTCTCCCCGATGCTGAAGGGCGACAAGCTGGAGGGGCGGCTGAAGAGCGTCGCCAACCGGCGCGAGGAGCTGCGAAAGCGAAATCGCGCCGCCCTGGCCAACAAGGGTGCGCAAACCACCTCCAGCCTGCGTCACACCGACGAGGGCCTCTACAAGAACGTCGTCGAGCGGCTGCAGCTCAGCCGCCTGCTGGAAGACCCCAAGGTCGTCGAAAAGCTGGCCCAGGCCGGCTTCCGGGGCCCGCGCCCGATCTCGACCTTCTACTTCTTCCGGCTGGTCATGCCCTTCGTCTTCGCCATCCTGGTGGCCTTCTACCTTTTCGTGGTCAACGACTTCGGCCTGCAGACGATGCAGAAGGTGGCCGCCTGTTTCGCCGCCCTGCTGATCGGCTACTACGCGCCCAACATCTACATCACCAACATCGCCTCCAAGCGCCGCGAGAGCATTGTCGCCGCCTTTCCCGACAGCCTCGACCTGCTGCTGATCTGTGTCGAGAGCGGCATGTCGATCGAGGCGGCGATCATGAAGGTCAGCCAGGAGGTCGGTTCGACCTCCATCGAACTGGCCGAGGAGCTCAGCCTGCTGACCGCCGAGCTCAGCTATCTGCCCGAACGCCGCCAGGCCTACGAGGGCCTGGCCAAGCGGACCAACCATCCGGGCGTCAAGTCGGTGGTCACCGCCATGATCCAGGCCGAGCGCTACGGCACCCCGCTCGGCGCCGCCCTGCGCGTGATGGCCAAGGAGAACCGCGAGCTGCGCCTCTCCGCAGCCGAGAAGAAGGCCGCCGCCCTGCCGGCCAAGCTGACGGTGCCGATGATCCTGTTCTTCCTGCCCGTGCTGTTCGTGGTCATCCTCGGTCCCGCGATCATCAAGGTGCAGGACATCATGGCCAAGCAGTAGGCCTCAGGCCTCGGCGCGCTTGCGCAACTGCGCCAGGCACGTCCGCCAGGCTGCCCGCCGCCTGGGTCAAGTCCATCACCAGCCCCCACGCCAGCGTCGGCGACGGGCGAGGCGACTATGGCTATCTGACCTGGCTGCCGACCTACGAGGTGGCCGGCAAACCGCACGCCGCCTTCGCCATGGCCGGCACGGGCGGCAACAGGTGGTTGTCGTGCCGGATCTGAAGGCCGTGGTGGTGGTGACCACGGAAAACTATGGCGTCCGCAACCCGCACGCGCTGGCGGCGATGAAGTAGGGGGTCAGCCGCCGCCGCCGGTCACCGATTGATAGCTGCGCCCGCCCGCCGGGGTCGAGCCCGGCTTGGCCAGCGCCGCCTTCAGCCAGGCCAGGTTGCTGGCCACCATCTCCGGTGGCAGGTCCTGGCGGGCCAGGGCCTCGGCCTCCGGCAGCCGTCCTTGCAGACCGACCACCAGCGCCAGGTTCTGGCGAACCTTGGCGTTGGCGCGGGGGCTGGCGATCGCGCGGCGCAGCACGGCCTCGGCGCCCGGCAGGTCGCCACGGGCGGCCAGGAACATGCCGTAGTTGCTGAGCGCGCCCGGTTCGTCCGGAGCGAGGCCGACGGCCTGGCGATGGGCGGCGAGGGCTTCGTCGTCCCGCTGGGCCTGTTCGTAGGCGACCGCGAGGAGGCCGACGGGGCGCCAGTCGCGCGGCGCCAGGCTGGCGGCCTTTCGGGCTGGCTCGATAGCGTAGAAGCCCTGGTTCATGCCGATCCAGGCGCGGGAGATTTCCAGCAGGGCGTTGAGGTTGTTCGGATCGACGATCAGGGCCGCCTGAATGGTCTCGGCGGCGTCCCGGTGGCGGCCGAGAGACCGGAGCGCCTGCGAGAGGGCGACGCTGGCCTCGACGTCGCGCGGGTCGAGGTCGACCTCGCGGCCCCAGAAGGCGGCGGCGGCCAGCGGCTCATAGCGGCGGGCCTCGGCGCGCTGGGCGGCGGTGGCCTTGACCTGCACGGGCGCGGCCTGCGGCGTAGCGGCCGGCGCCGGGGCGGGCGTGGACGGTGCGGCGGCGGCGGGAGCCGGGGCGTCCTTCTTGCCGCCGAAGGGCCAGGCGGCGGCCGGGCCGGCCATCACCAGCACGGCGGGGATCAGAACGGTTGCGGCGAGGACGCGCTTGGGACACATGGGAAGCAGACCCTTGGCCAGAGTTTCGGACCCTCAGTCTCGCCGCCCTGGCTCAAGGAATCGTTAAGCATGTTCCTTAAGGTCTCCGTCCCATGACCGACCCCGTGATCGCCGCCTCCGACGGCCGCGCCATCCCCGTTCTGGCCGTCACCGCGGAGGCCTGGCCTGCTGTGCTCAGCAGCCGGCCGGCCGCCCTGGCCCGGCTGGCCGAGATCGGCGGCTTCAAGGCCAAGACCGGCCAGCTGCTGCTGGTCCACGACGCCGAGGGCGAGATCGGCGAAGTCCTGTTCGGGCTCGGCGACGGCGGCGACGCCACGGTCTTCCGGGGCCTGTCGGCCCGCCTGCCGGTCGGCGACTACCGGCTGGAGCCAGCGCCCGTGTGCCTGGACGCCACGGATGTCGCGCTGGCGTTCGCGATGGGCGGCTATCGCTTCGACCGCTATCGCGCCGCCCGCGAAGCCGGACCGCGCCTCGTCGCGCCGGGCGCCGATCTGGCCGCGGTCAGATCCATCGCCCACGCCTGCGCCCTGACCCGCGACATGGTCAACACCCCGGCCGGCGACATGGGTCCCCTACAGATCGAGACCATCGCCCGCGAGATCGCCGAGCAGCACGGCGCCGCCATCACCGTCTCGACCGGCGACGAACTGCTGACCGACGGCTACCCCTCCGTCCACGCCGTCGGCCGCGCCGCCGGCCCCGGCCGCGATCCTCGAATTATCGAGATTGCCTGGAACGGCGCCGGCCCTGACGCCCCGCTGGTCGCCATCGTCGGCAAGGGTGTGACCTTCGACACCGGCGGCCTCGACATCAAGCCCAGCGCCGGCATGCGCAACATGAAGAAGGACATGGGTGGCGCCGCCCACGCCCTGGCGCTCGGCCGCATGGTGATGGACGCAAAGCTGCCGATCCGGCTGGCGATCATCGTCCCGACGGTCGAGAACGCCATCAGCGGCGACGCCATGCGGCCAGGCGATGTGCTGAACACCCGCAAGGGCCTGACTGTCGAGGTCGGCAACACCGACGCCGAGGGCCGCCTGATCCTGTCGGACGCCCTGACCCGGGCCCAGGAGCTGTCGCCCGTCCTGACCATCGACCTCGCCACCCTGACCGGCGCCGCCCGCATCGCGCTTGGTCCGCAGGTCATCCCCTTCTACACGGACGACGACAGCCTGGCCGCGGACCTCGCCGCCGCCGCCCTGGCGGTTCGCGACCCCCTGTGGCGCATGCCGCTGTGGGCCGGCTACGAGGAGGCCCTCGACGGCGACGTCGCCGATCTCAAGAACGATCCCGACGCCTGGGCCCAGGCCGGTTCGGTGACCGCCGCCCTGTTCCTCAAGCGGTTCGCGCCCACCACCGGCAGCTGGGTGCATTTCGACATCTTCGCCTGGAACTCAAAGGGTCGCCCGGGCTGGCCGGCCGGCGCCGAGGCGCAGGCGATTCGGGCCCTCTTCAAGGTGCTGCGGGATCGCTTCGGATGAGCTTCGACCGCCGCCTGACCCTGATCCATGACGGCGTCGCCGCCCGCATCCTTGAAGGCGTGGTCCCCGCGCGCTCCTACGTCGATCCCACCGCCATGCAGGTCAGCGCCCCGGCCGCCCCGCTGCGCCGCCATCCGCAGGACGACGCCGAGCAGGAAAGTCGCCTGTTGTTCGGCGAGCGGTTCGATGTGCTGCTGGAACAGGATGGCTACAGTTTCGGCCAGGCCGCCCGTGACGGCTACGTCGGCTGGGTGGCGTCGGAGGCGCTCAGTGGTCCGCCCCTGCTGCCCACACACCGGGTCAAGGCGCTGCGGACCTATGCCTTCGGTCAGGCGAACATCAAGACCACCCCCGTCGGCCTCTATTCCCTGAACGCTCTGGTGACCATCGAGGAAACCGACGGCCGCTTCGCCCGCGCCGCCCGGTCCGGCTGGTTCATGGCCGATCATCTCGCCCCTGTCGGATCGGACTTCGAGACCGACCCGGCCGAAGTGGCGCTGCGCTTCGTCGGCGCGCCCTACCTGTGGGGCGGGCGCGAGAGCCTCGGGCTCGACTGTTCGGCCCTGGTCCAGCAGGCCCTGAATGCCTGCGGCGTCGCCTGCCCGCGCGACACCGACATGCAGGCGCGGATCGGACGGGCCGTCGAACCGGCCGACCTGGCGCGCGGCGACCTGGTGTTCTGGAAGGGCCATGTGGCCATGATGCTCGACGCGGAGCTGATGGTGCACGCCAACGGCCACCACATGGCGACGGTCGTGGAGCCCCTCAGTGAGGCGATCACGCGTATCGAGGCGGCCGGAAATGGTCCGCCGACCGCCTACCGCCGGGTCTGACCGCCGAGTTTTCGGCGAAGGTCCTCGACCGCTTCGTTGGACTTTGCCAGTTGCTCCCCGTCCAGCTTGACCTGGCCGATGCGGCCCAGGTCGAACAGCGTTTTCATCACCGCCAGGGCGATGATGGCCCAGAGCGGATTGCCGATCAGCATCACGGGGATGGCGGCGACGAACAGGGTGAAATGCATGACGATGATCCGGCCGTAGGGCTCGAACATCTGGGCTATGGGGTTGGTGTCGCGATATCGGCCCTTGGCCACCCAGTCGGTGACGAAGCTGAACACCTGCCAGCCGACGATGGCCATCAGGCTCCAGAAGAAGCCGGGCTCGGTCCGGGCCAGGCCCTCGACGATGCGGTAGAGGCCGAGCGGGGAGGGGTCGAAGGCGGCCAGCCTGTTCACCCCGCCGCCGATGCTGGTCATGACCAGGACGAAGATGCCGTGGACGAAACAGAACAGACCATAGTGGAAAGTGAAGAAGGGGATCAGGAAGCCGCTCAGAAACAGGCCGACTCGCCCGAGCGGGATGCTGCTGCCGGCGATCTTGAGGATGGTGACCGCCCCGATGGCGACGTTCTCGCACCAGTAGAGAATGAGCAGCACCGCGGCAGGCCAGCCGAACAGCAGGATGCAGATGATCGGCACGGCGTTGGCGGCAATGATGCCCAACGATGACCAGCGCTTCGCCGCATCCATGAAGGCCCGGATCCGTTCGGCGCCGCTCATGGGACGGGCAGGGCCAGGACCGCCAGAGCGGCGGCGAGCGGAAACAGGCGCATGCAAACTCCCCCGAAGGCGGAGAGACTAGCCCGGCTTCGGCGCAAAGAAAAACGGGCCCCGCGAAGCGGAGCCCGCTGATCTGTTCGCTGGCGGTTAAGGCCTATTTGGCCGGCGGCGGTACGGCCGGCTTGGCCGGCTCGGCGGTGGCCGGCGGCTGGGTCGCGCCGCCCGGGGCGGTCTTGGGGTCGGGGGTCGTGCCGGTGGCGGTCGGCGCGCCTTCGGCGGCCGGAGCCTCGGCAGGGGCGGCGGCCGGCTTCGGCGCCGGGATCGGCAGGGTCGAGCCCAAGGTGTGCAGGTAGGCCAGCATGGCGATGCGGTCTTCCTGCTTCTTCAGGCCGACAAAGCTCATCTTGGTGCCGGCCACGTGCTTCTGCGGCGCCTTCAGGAACTGGTCCATCTCGTCCCAGCCCCAGATCTTGCCGGCCCCGAAGGCCTTCATGCCGTCCGAATAGGAGAAGCCGGCGTGAACGCCCGGCTGCTTGCCCATGGTGCCGTAAAGGTTGGGGCCGGTGCCGTTGGCGCCACCGGCGGTGAAGGTGTGGCAGCTGGTGCACTTGGCCGAGACGGCGGCGCCCAGGGCCGGGTCGGTGGCCGGGATGACCGTGCCCCAGTCGGGAGCGACCTCGGCGGCCGGGCCGGCTTCCCCGGTGTCTGCGACAGTGACGGCGTAACCGTACTTGTCCTTCTCGAGCTCATGGCCCCCGAACACGATGCCGCTGACTTCACGCAGACCGAAGATGGCCAGGCCCGCCACCAGCACGCCAGCGGCAATTTTGTTGAACGTCAGGTCGCTCATGTTCGCTCGAACTCGTCGGTTTGTGGGTCGTCGGGACTCAGCGGAATCCCGGCGGTTGTTGCGCCCGGCTCTCTTACACGCTACCGCCGCCTTCGCAAGCGCAAGGCCCCTCAAGAACACCCGTATCCTCAATGAAACCCATCGTTTTGATCCCCGCCCGAATGGCCGCCACCCGGCTGCCCGACAAGCCGCTGGCCGATATCGGCGGCGTGGCGATGATCGTGCGGGTCCTGCGCCAGGCCGAGAAGGCGAACATCGGCCCGGTAGCCGTGGCGGCAGGCGATCAGGAGATCGTCGATGCGGTGCGCGCCGCCGGCGGCCAGGCCGTGCTGACCGACCCCGCCCTGCCCAGTGGTTCGGACCGCATCCAGGCCGCCCTGCATGCCCTGGACCCCGACGGCAAACATGACGCCGTCATCAACCTGCAGGGCGACATGCCCTTCGTCGAACCCTCGGTCCTGAGCGCATGCGCCGGCCTGATGGCCGCCCAGCCGAGCTGCGACGTCGCCACCGTGGTCGCCGCCGAGGCCAGCGAAGCCGACCGCTCCAACCCCGATGTGGTGAAAGCCATCCTCGCCCTCGAAGTCGACGGCAGGTCCGGCCGCGCCCTCTATTTCACCCGCTCCACCCTTTACGGCGATGGCCCCGTCTGGCGCCATATCGGCATCTACGGCTACCGCCGCGCCGCGCTCGAGCGATTTAACAGCGCGCCGCCTTCGGCCCTGGAGCGGCGCGAGAAACTGGAACAGCTGCGCGGCCTCGAAATGGGCCTCAGCTACTGGGCGTCCATCGCAGAGGCCGCGCCCATCTCCGTCGACAACCCGGCCGACCTTGAGGCCGCCCGCGCTCACGCAAAGACTGTCTGAACACACCATGCTCAAGAAGATCGCCTTCCAGGGCGCCCCCGGCGCCAACAGCCATGAGGCCTGCCGCGACTATTTCCCCGGCTATGAAGCCGCCCCCTACGCCACCTTCGAGGAGGCCTTCGAAGCGGTCAGCAGCGGCGTCTGCGAACTGGGCATGATCCCGGTCGAGAACTCCATCGCCGGCCGTGTCGCCGACGTTCACCACCTGCTGCCCTCCAGCGGCCTGAAGATCATCGGCGAACGTTTCAAGCCGATCCGCTTCCAGTTGATGGCCAACAAGGGCGTCAAGCTGGACCAGATCGCCACGGTCAGCAGCATGGCCATCGCCCTGCACCAGTGCCGAAAGTCGCTGAAGAAACTCGGCGTCCAGACCGAGGCCGTGGGCGACACCGCCGGCGCCGCCCGCTCCCTCTCCCAGCATCCTGACCCGACCAGGGCGGCCATCGCCCCGGCCCTGGCCGCCGAGATCTACGGCCTCGACATCCTCGCGAAAGACATCGAGGACGAGCGCCACAACACCACCCGCTTCCTGGTGATGACCGCCGACAAGGCCCCGCCGGCCCCGGCCTTCACCGCCCGCTGCATCACCAGCTTCTGCTTTCGGGTGAAGAACCTGCCGGCCGCCCTCTACAAGGCGATGGGCGGTTTCGCGACCAACGGCGTCAACATGACCAAGCTGGAAAGCTACATGGAGGGCGGCGCCTTCACCGCCACCTTCTTCTACGCCG
>JAUMCZ010000221.1:0-1568 GCA_032122215.1 Caulobacter sp. | reverse complement strand
GGCCAGCATCAGCACCCCGCCCAGCAGGGTGTAGAGGAAGAACTTGAAGGCCGCGTAGATCCGCCGCTTGCCGCCCCAGATGCCGATGATCAGGAACATCGGCACCAGGCCGAATTCGAAGAACATGTAGAACAGGATCAGGTCGAGCGCGGTGAAGACGCCGATGACCAGCACTTCCAGGACCAGGAAGGCGATCATGTATTCCGGGACGCGGTTCTCGACCGACTTCCAGGAGGCGGCGATGCAGAGCGGCATCAGGAAGGTGGTCAGCACCACGAACAGGATGGAGATGCCGTCGACACCCATCCGGTAGTGCAGACCCGCGAACAGCGGGAACTCTTCGAGGAACTGGAAGCCCGGGTCGCCGGCCTTGAACTGGGCCAGCATCAGCAGGCTCAGGGCGAAGGTGACCACGGTGGTGGTCAGGGTGATCCAGCGGGCGGCGTTGTCCGCCGCCTGGCCGGTGCGGCCGGACAGCTTGATCGCCAGAATGGCGAGAACGCCGACCAGCGGAGAGAAGGTGATGAGGGAGAGAATGCCGGTCATGGTCCTGGCCTACCCTCGGAACTGGAACAGGGCGTAGGTCAGCAGACCCGCGATGCCCAGCAACATGACGAAGGCGTAGTGATAGACGTAGCCGGTCTGCAGCCGGCCTGTACCCTTGCCGACCAGCATCGAGGCGGCGGAGACGCCGTCGGGACCCAGGCCGTCGATGATCTTCTGGTCGCCGCCCTTCCAGAACAGGTCGCCGAGGAACCGGGCGGCGCGCACGAAGGTGGCGTCATACAGCTCGTCGAAGAACCACTTGTTGTAGAGGAAGCGCCACAGCGGGCCTTCCTGCGCCGCGATCCGCGCGCCCATGCCTTCCTTCAGGATGTAGACGTAGACGGCGACCAGGAAGCCGATGACGGTGACCACCAGCGGCGCCCACAGCACCCAGGCCGGCGCATTGTGCATCTCGTGCAGGATGTGGTTGGTCGCGGCGTTGAAGATCGAGCCGCTCCAGAACTCTTCCTGGTGATGGCCGACGAAGTTCTCGACGAAGAAGTAGCCGGCCGCAATGGCGCCGATGGCCAGCAGCCCGAGCGGGATCAGCATCGGCAGCGGCGACTCGTGCGGCTTGTGATCATGGCCGTGGCCATGGTCGTCGTGCGCGTGCGCGTCGGCCAGCGGCTCGTCGTGAGTCTCGAGCTGGGCGTGGCTGGCGTGGTCGTCATGGGCGTGGGCGTCAGCATGGCCGTGGTCGGCGTGCGCCCACTTGGGCGTGCCGTGGAAGGTCATGAAGGCCAGGCGCCAGCTGTAGAAGCTGGTCAGGCAGGCGGCCAGCAGGCTGACGACGAAGGCGAACTGCGCGGCCGGATTGTGCAAACCGGCGGCCCAGCTGGCCTCGATGATGCTGTCCTTGGAGTAGAAGCCGGCGAAGCCCAGGTGCAGGTTCGGCAGGCCGACGCCGGTGATGGCGAGGGTGCCGATGGTCATCACCGCATAGGTGAAGGGCAGGTATTTCCACAGGCCGCCCATCTTCCGCATGTCCTGCTCGTGGTGCATGCCGTGGATGACCGAACCGG
>JAUMCZ010000220.1:0-28742 GCA_032122215.1 Caulobacter sp. | reverse complement strand
ACCGGTCCCGGCAGGACGGCGGCCAGGGCGTACCCCATCGCATAGCAGGCCCCCACGACCACCCCGGCCACGGCGATGATCCGCTCGATGGTCAGGCCATACTGGCCGATCCGCAGCCACAGGGCGTAGGCCGCCAGGACCGTCAGCGGCAGCAACAATAGTCCGCCCAGCCGCATGGCCCATTGCAGGGCGCCGGGCAGCGGCTTCTCTCGCCCGCCGTCCTGATAGGCGGCGTTGATCAGCAGGATCAGCGCCGCCCCGGCCCCGATCAGGATCATCGCGGCGCTGCCCGTTTTCCAAAGCGGCTCCAGGCCGGTGAACGGCAGAGCCAGCAGGAACGCCAGGGCCAGCCCCGCCAATAGAGGCAGCAGCCAGCCAAGCAGGGTCAGGGCGACGGTCCGCACACCCTGGATCAAGCCGAGCCGCACATCGGTCAGATGAACCGCCGCCGCAAAGGCCAGCGCGCTGGCGGGAATGGCGAACCAGCGCTCGCCGATGATTTCGGCGAAGCCCTTGATCCCGATCATGCCGAACAGCGCCGCCCCGATGCCGAGCACGGCCCAGAAGATGCCGGTGAACGCCAGGGCCAGGGCCAGCTGCACCCCGTGCTTCCAGGAGACATCGAAATAGGTCGGATAGGCGGCGATCCGGGCGCGATCCCGCGCGGCGGCGACGATCAGGCTGTGGGCGATGAACAGGCCGACCAGAACCGCCACCATGACCAGCGGCGAAGGAATGGTCTCGAAGCCGTCGAGCAGGCGACGCCCCTCATGCCAGCCGATAGCCCCTGTCACCACGACCGCGATCGTCGCCCAGAGAATCAGGCCCCTTCGGCGCAGCGAGCCCAGGCCGCTCAGAAGCACGGGCCCGATGGCCAGCGCCATGACCACCAGACCAATGAACACGGGCGTGTCTGTCATCGGCCAGACCTTCCGCTCAGCCGCCTCTGACAGCCCGAACAGCGTCAGGCCCTGAAACAATCCAACCGCCAGCCGCATCAGCAGCAACCTGCGGTCGGTCACGGCGTTGTGGTCGGTATCCATGCCCATATCGCGCTTCCCCCTGTGGCCGGCGAGCCTCGCTCGCCTCTCAACCGCTAGCAAGTGCGCATTCCGTGCAGACCCCAGGACGCGAAAGCCTTTGCGGCAAGCCCGGCGCATGGCAGTTTCTTCTCGCGCCAAGGAAAGCCGCTAAGCCATCCATGCCCAACCCCGCCGAATTCTCTCTGCAGCAGGGCGAGCATGGGTCGACGGCCGTGCTGACCGGCGACTGGACGGCCGAGACGCTGGACGACGCCGGCCTGCGCCTGGCCGAGAACCTGCTGCACTCCAAAGCCGTCAGTCTGGACATGACGCGTATCGGCCGCTGTGACACGGCCGGCGCCTACGCCATCATCCGCGCCGCCGACGGCCGCGAGAGCGCCGGCGTCCTGATGGCCCGGCCCGAGACCGAACGCCTGCTGCATCTGGTCGGCGAGGCCGTGCAGGCCGAGCCGACCCCGCTCCGCAAGCATCGCGGCTTCTACGAACTGCTGGTCCGTATCGGCCGCGGCGTCGTCAACGTCTTCCGCGACCTCTACGAGACCCTGATCTTCCTCGGCCACCTGATGACCTCGATCGGCCGGGCCATCACCAACCCGCGCAAGTTCCGAGGCGCGCCCTTCGTTTCCCTGTGCGAGCGGGCCGGGCTCGACGCCATCCCGATCGTCGCCACCACCACCTTCTTCCTCGGCGCCGTCGTCGCCCTGCTGGGCATCAACACCCTGCGCAGCTTCGCCGCCGAGGTGCTGGTGGTCGAGCTGATCGGCATCTCGGTGCTGCGCGAGTTCGGCATCGTCATCACCGCCGTCCTGCTGGCCGGCCGCTCGGCCTCGTCCTTCGCCGCCGAGATCGGCTCAATGAAGATGAACCAGGAGATCGACGCCATGCGGGTGATGGGGGTCGATCCCTTCGACGCCCTGGTCCTGCCGCGCTTCCTGGCCCTGCTGGTCACCATGCCGCTGCTGACCTTCGTCGCCGACCTGGCCGGCCTGGTCGGCGGCGTGGCGGTAACCACCTCCATCCTCGACCTGTCGCCGACCTTTTTCTGGCAGCGGATCGCCGACAATGTCGGGGCCACCAACTTCTGGGTCGGCATCTCCAAGGCTCCGGTCATGGCCATCGTCATCGCCGGCATCGGCTGCCGTCAGGGCATGGAAGTCGAGGGCGATGTCGAAAGCCTTGGGCGCCGCGTGACCTCGGCCGTGGTCCAGGCCATCTTCGCCATCATCCTGCTCGATGCCCTGTTCGCGCTCCTCTACATGGAGCTCAACATATGACCGACCAGTCAGACCTGGCCCACACCGAGTCGCTGGCCGAGGACGGCCTCGACGCCACCGCCCCGCCCATCGAGGTGCGCGGCCTGACCTCAGCTTTCGGCGACAACGTCGTCCACGACAACCTCGACCTGGTGGTCAACAAGGGCGAGGTGCTGGGCGTCGTTGGCGGCTCGGGCAGCGGCAAGTCGGTGCTGCTCAACACCATCATCGGCCTGAAGGAGCCGGATGGCGGCTCGGTCCGCATCTTCGGCCAGGACATCCAGAGCGCCAGCCGCCGCAAATGGTCGGCTATCGAACGCCGCTGGGGCGTGCTGTTCCAGCAGGGCGCGCTGTTCTCCTCGCTGACGGTCAAGGAAAACGTCGCCGCCCCGCTGCACGAACACACCGACCTGTCCCGCTCGGAGATCAGCGATCTCGCCGAGCTGAAGATCGCCCTGGTCGGCCTGCCGCCCCGGGCCGGCGCTCTCAAACCGTCCGAACTCTCCGGCGGCATGCGCAAACGGGCGGGCCTCGCCCGCGCCCTGGCCTTCGATCCCGAGCTGCTGTTCCTCGACGAGCCGACCGCCGGCCTCGACCCCATCGGCGCCGCGGCCTTCGACGAACTGATCCTGGATTTGAGCCGCAGCCTGTCGCTGACGGTGTTCATGATCACGCACGACCTGGACAGTCTCTACACAATCACCGACCGGGTCGCTGTGATTGCCGACAAAAAGGTCGTGGCGGTTGAACCGGTCGCCGCACTTGAGCATTCCGAACACCCCTGGATTAAGGAATACTTCCTTGGTCCACGCGGACGCGCCGCCCAGGCGGCGATCCGCTCGGGGGGCACGAGGGTCTGATGGAAAGAAACGCCAACTACGCGCTGGTCGGAGCCGCGACGCTGCTGCTGTTCATTGCGGCGGTCGTCTTCGTCTTCTGGCTGGCCCGCCTCGGGTTCAACAGGAACTTCGATGAGTACGATGTGCTGTTCGTCGGTCCCGTGCGCGGTCTGACCGAAGGCGGCGAGGTCCACTTCAACGGCATCAAGGTCGGCGACGTCTCGTCGATCAAGCTGGACGCCCGCGACCCCAACCGCGTCATCGCCCGCGTGAAGGTGACCGACGATGTGCCGATCCGCGAGGACAGCTATGCCACCCTGGAGCCCCAGGGCATCACCGGCGTCAACTATGTCCAGATCACCGCCGGCGATCCGGCCAAGCGACTGCTGAAGGACACCGTGGCGCCCGGCGAGATCGCCGTGATCCGCACCCAGCGCAGCGCCCTCTCCGACCTGCTGGCCGGCGGCGGCACCGTGCTGACCCGCACCATCGAGGCGCTGGACCGCATCAACCGCGTGCTCGGCGATGAGAACATCAAGACCTTCGGCGCCGCGCTGGACGACCTTCAGGCGGTCACCGCCGAGGCCCGCGAGCAGAAGGAAATCATCGCCGACGCCCGCCGCGCCCTGGCCACCTTTGAGGAAACCGCCCAAGCCTATACCGCCCTGGCCAGGGACGGCCAGACCTTCATCAACGGCGACGCCAAGCAGGCGGTGGCCAATATCGACGAGGCCGCCCGCAAGGTCGACAAGGCTGCCGCTGACGTCTCGGCCGTGCTGACCAAGCTGGACGGGCCGGTGAATGATTTCGCCACCGATGGCCTGCCGCAGCTGACCAACGCCATCACCACCCTGCAGGGGGCCGCTGAGTCCCTCGACCGGCTGGTGACCGAGGCGGAAAAGAGCCCGCAGAACCTGGTCGGCAAAGCGCCCGCCGAGAAGAAGAAGGTGAAGCCGTGAGGACCAACCTGTTCAGAGCCGCCGGTATTGCGGCCATCGCCGTCGCCCTGTCGGGCTGCATCACCCTCTTCCCGGAGGCCGAACCGGCCAAGCTCTACCGGTTCGAGATCGCCGCCCCGTCCGAAGTCGCCGCCAAGACCTTCACGGTCACGCGCGGGCCGATCGCCTTCGACCGCGCCGCCGCCAGCGATGGCCTTGTCGCGGTGACCGGCGACACGGTGCAGTACATCGACGGCGCCCGCTGGGTCGCCCCGGCGCAGCAGCTCTTCGAAGAGGAACTTGTCCGCGCCTTCCAGGCCGGTCCCGCCCGCCTGATCGGTCGTGGCGAGGTCGGCAAAAGCGACTGGCTGATGCGCCTGGACGTCCAGCGTTTCGAGGCCAACTACCGCAACGGGCCCGAGGCCGCCCCGGTGATCGTTGTGGAAATCAAGGTCGCCCTGACCCGCAACGTGCGCGACGGGCCGACATGGGAAACCGTTCTGAAGACCGAGGTCCAGGCCAGTGACAACCGGGTCAGCGCCATCGTCCCGGCGTTCAACACGGCCCTGACCAAGAGCCTCACGGACCTGAACAGCTGGATCGTCACCACCCACGCCGAGAAACATCGCTTCATCGGCTGAGGGCAAAATCAGGGACACATTGAATTTGCGTGCAAATTCAATGTGTCCCTACGTATTCAAGCCAGATCGAACAACCCCGTCAGATAGGGATTGAGCATCCGTCCCTTCGGGTCGAGTTCGCGACGCACTTCCAGGAACTCGTTCCAGCGCGGATACAGCGACGCCAGCCGCTGGCCCTTGAGGCTGTGCAGCTTGCCCCAGTGCGGCCGTCCGCCGGCCCGCTGCAAGATCGGCTCGATCAGCTCGAAGAAGAAGGCGTAGTCGTCCTTGTACCAGGCATGGACGGCGACCGAGCCGCGCGGCCCGCCGGCGAACGGCGACAGCCAGGCGTCGTCGGCCGCGATACGCCGCACCTCGATGGGGAAGAAGACGTCCTTCCGCTCCTTCTCGATGACCGCCTGAACCTCCTTCAACGCCGCCAGCTGGGTCTCCGGCGGCAGGTGGTATTCCATCTCGTTGAAGCGCACCGGCCGCTCGGTGGAGAGCAGCTTCCAGCCCTCGTCGACCGCCGTCTCCGGCGCCGTGCCGCCCAGCAACAGGCCGGCGACACTCTTCCGCATGCCATTCGACCAGCCGAAGGTGTTACGCAGCATCTTCAGCGCCTCGAGGAAGGCGTCGTCCTGACTGGGCGGCGGCGCCAGCGCCGGCTCGTCCGTCTCGTCATGGGTGATGTTGGCGGCCAGGCCCGTGAACGGGATGGCGTAGAACTCGTAGTTGCGGTGCGTCTTCCAGCGCTCTTCAGCCTTGCCGACCGTCTCCTCGAACGGCTCGATCCACACCCGCCGCCGCAGCCGTCGGTTGGCCGTGGTGCGCACCTTGACCTCTGTAATGATCCCCAGCGCCCCCAGCGACACCCGGGCGGCATTGAACACCTCCGGCCGCCTCTTCGCATCGCATTCGATCGTCTCGCCGTCGGCGGTGACCAGGGTCATGGCCGTGACGTCGCCGTGCAGGGCCGGCAGGCTGATCCCCGTCCCGTGGGTCGCCGTCGAGATGGCCCCGGCCACCGACTGCTTGTTGATGTCCGGCAGGTTGGCCATCGCCCGGCCCCTGGCCGCCAGCGCCGGTCCCAGCGCGCCCAGCCGGGTCCCCGCCTTGACCACGGCGGTGTCTCCCTCCCAGCCCACGACCCCCGCCAGCGCATCCAGCGACACCAGTGTGCCGTTGGTCACCGCCAGGGCGGTGAAGCTGTGCCCTGCCCCGACCGCCCGGATCGAACCCTCGGCGGTCTTCAGGCCCGCCGCCAGTTCGCCCTCATCCCTGGGGGCCAGCCGCTGGGCCGGATAGGCGTTCTGGATGCCCGACCAGTTGCGCCACAGCATGCGCCCCTGCGCGTTCACCGCATCGGGCGAAGCCGGCTCGGGCTTGTCCCGGTTGGCGATCACCGCCGCCCCGCCACCCGCCAGCACCACGCCGCCGACCCCGGCAGCCCCGATCGCGATCGCCTTGCGCCGCGTGACCATCATTGAGCTCCCGACATGAACTGGATCAGCGCCTCATAGTCCGCCGCCGTGCAACCGGCGCACTGCCCCCCGGCCGGCATGGCCTTGAAGCCCTGCACCGTGTGCGCGACCAGGGTCGGCATCCCCTGCTTGATCCTGGGCGCCCAGGCCGCCGCATCACCGGACAACGGCGCGCCGCTGGCCTTGATGGTGTGGCAGGTCTTGCAGGAGGTGTCGTACAGCACCGCCAGCCGCCCATCCGCCGGAACCAGCGCCGCCGACTGCTCGGGCGTAATCGGCTTGGCCGCCGGAGCGCAGGCTGTCAGGGCAAAGCCTGCTGCTGCAATCGCAAATAGTCTGATCATGCCATCCCCAATGGGCGCGTGAGTCCGCCCTTGGACGAAGGTGACACCAGCGTCACCTATTTTGGCAAGCCTTCAGGAGGCAGAGCGGTCCAGCACTGCTTCCGTCATCCCGGAAGACCGCAAAGCGGGCTATCCGGGACCCAGGGGGTGCGTGATCCCGCTATCCAACGCGGCTTTTCGGTCGGTGCGCTGCAACCCCTGGGTCCCGGACAAAGCGCTGCGCGCTTTCCGGGATGACGACAGTTTGGGGAAGCGATTTGCCGCCCGCCAGTGGCCGAAACCGTCACTCTCGCGCCCCAGAAAGTCCGCAAGATCAATGTCTTGACCAATATGTCTAGACATATTCATCGCTTTTTTGCGGTCCCGCTGTCGCGAGCGTCGGGCCGGCGCAGGGCGCGTAGGTCGCACCGACCTCGGATCGACCTACAAATGCGGGCCATCGACCTACACTCCGACCTACACCCTAGGCTACAATCACGCAGCCTCGCCCCACGCCAAAACCCACAGGGGCAAGGCATTCCAGCCCCTCCTCCGCCGCCCTGGATGACGTCGTCTTTTTTGTAGGTCGCCGCCGCCAGGGTACAATGGTTCGCCGCTTCGATAGCCGGCGAGTGACCCTAGGCGATCCCGTGTAGCCGCCTGGCGGCGGTCAGGGTGTTCTGCAGCAGGCAGGCAATGGTCATCGGCCCAACTCCGCCCGGCACCGGGGTGATCCAGCCGGCCACCTTCACCGCCTCGTCGAAGGCCACATCGCCGACCAACCGCGTCTTGCCCTGCGCCGCCTTCTCCGGATCGCGCGACGGGAGCCGGGTGATGCCGACATCGATCACCGCCGCCCCCGGCTTGACCCAGTCGCCCTTCACCATTCCGGCCCGGCCGACCGCAGCCACCAGGATATCGGCCGTCCTGCAGATGGCCGGCAGATCCACGCTGCGGCTGTGGGCGATGGTCACGGTGCAGTCGGCGGCCAGCAGCAGCTGCGCCATCGGCTTGCCCATCAGATTGGAGCGTCCGATGACCACCGCATGCTTGCCCTTCAGATCGCCCAGCGCGTCCTTCAGCAGCATCATGCAGCCGACCGGCGTGCAGGAGGTCAGCGCCGGCAGACCGCTGGCCAGGCGGCCCGCGTTGGTGACGGTCAGCCCGTCAACGTCCTTGTCCGGCGAGATGCGGGCCACGATGCGGTCCTGGCTGAGATGAGCCGGCACGGGAAACTGCACGAGGACGCCATGGATGGCGGGATCGCTGTTCAGCTGGTCGAGCAGCCCGAACAGCTCCGCCTCGCTGACGTCGGCCGCCAGCTTGTGGGTTTCCGAATACATCCCGGCGGCCCTGGTCTGCTCGCCCTTGTTGCGGACATAGACCTCGCTGGCCGGATCCTCGCCGACCAGCACCACCGCCAGGCCCGGCGTCAGGCCGTGGGCCGCCTTCAGCGCCGCAACCTCCTCGGCCACCCGCTCGCGCACGTCGGCGCTGAACGCCTTGCCGTCGATAATGATCGCGTCGCTCATGGGGCTCTCCGGGTTGGCGAGCCCCTACTCCGTGCTGGCCCGACTCGCAACGCGTCAGCGCAGGTTGGTCAGGGCAATCGCCTGCTCGACCGCCCGCATGGCGGTGTAGGCGTCGGTGGCGCTGACAAAGAGCGAGAACCGGATGCTTGGTTCTTCCAGAGCGCAGATGGCGCCGCCGGACAGGCTCGGCACGTCGTCGTAAACCCAGCAGAGGAAGGTTCCGGCCTTGCCGGCCGTCTTCAGGGACTTGCGCTGTATGCCCATCGACGGGTCCCCGATCATCGCGGCCCGATTCATGTTGGTCATCACCGTCTCGACAAACGCCCGGGGCGTGGTGTTGTTCGGCGTCATCGTGCTGTAGGCCAGCGTCAGCCTGGCCGGCTTTTTTTCGATGGTCAGGGTGCAGTCGAAGACATGGTTGCGCGAGCCATTGGCGCTGGTCTGGACCGGCTGGGCCGTGCAGCCGGCGAAGCTGTCGGGCGCGCTGACCGATCGGCCGCCCCCCAGATCGACGGTGGCGGCGCTCGCGGCGGCGGGCAGGCCCAGGGCCAGGATCAGGACGGCGGAACAGATACGTAGGGTCACAGGCGAACTCCCTTGCTGACCGTCACCCTGCCCGCGCGCCGCGAGGCCGGCATCCCACAAAAATGGGGCGCCGCCGCGCGCTTTCTGACGCTGGACATGCGGCCCGCAAGCCCGCATCCTGCAACTTCAAACGACTGTTCGGACTCCGCCCATGTTCATGACCTTCTTCTCGGAGCTGCGCCAGGCCAAGGTGCCGGTGACGCTCAAGGAGTACCTCGTGCTCATGGAGGCGCTCGACAAATCGGTCATCGACCGCTCGGTCGAGGATTTCTACTTCCTGTCCCGCGCCACCCTGGTGAAGGACGAGAAGAACCTCGACAAGTTCGACCGCGTCTTCAGCCACGTCTTCAAGGGCCTGGAATCGGTCGGCGACGCCGCCACGGCCGAGATCCCGGCCGAGTGGCTGAAACTGCTGACCGAGAAGTTCCTCACCGATGAGGAGAAGGCCGCCATCGAGGCCATGGGCGGCTTCGAGGAGCTGATGAAGGCGCTGCAGGAGCGGCTCGAGGAACAGAAGAAGCGCCACGAGGGCGGCAACAAGATGATCGGCACCGGCGGCACCAGCCCCTTCGGCGCCAACGGCTACAATCCCGAAGGCGTCCGCATCGGCCAGGACAAGGGCCGCCACGGCCGCGCCGTGAAGGTCTGGGACAAGCGCGAGTACAAGAACCTCGACGACAGCGTCGAACTCGGCACCCGCAACATCAAGATCGCCCTGCGCCGCCTGCGCAAGTTCGCCCGCGAGGGCGCGCCGGACGAGCTGGATCTGGACGGCACCATCAAGGGCACCAGCCGCAAGGGCTACCTCGACATCGTCATGCGGCCCGAGCGCCGCAACAAGATCAAGGTGCTGATCTTCTTCGACATCGGCGGCTCGATGGACAGCCACATCAAGCTCTGCGAGGAGCTGTTCAGCGCCGCCCGGACCGAGTTCAAGAACCTCGAGTTCTACTACTTCCACAACTGCCTCTACGAGAGCGTCTGGAAGGACAACCGTCGCCGCGCCCAGGAGAAGACCAACACCTGGGACGTGCTCCACAAGTTCCCGTCGGACTACAAGGTCATCTTCGTCGGCGACGCCACCATGAGCCCCTACGAGATCACCTATCCGGGCGGCAGCGTCGAACACTGGAACGAGGAGCCCGGCGCCATCTGGATGGACCGGGTCACCCAGATCTACCACAGCTGCATCTGGCTCAACCCGACCCCCGAACGCCACTGGGACTACACCCAGTCCATCGGGGTGATGAAGCAACTGGTCAACGACCGCATGTTCCCGCTGACCATCGAAGGCCTGGACAAGGCGATGAAGGAACTCGTCCGCGGCCACTGACCAAACCCTCTCCCAAAGGGAGAGGGAGGGGCCCACGCCAGCGGCGTGGGAGGGTGAGGGGTTACGCTGTCTCACGCCTGGCGCACCCCGCCTGATCCCCCCGACCTGCCCATCCGCAGGTGAGAAGGATTGCGATACAACCCAAATCCCGCGATGGTCCGCGCCGACCATCTGTAACCGGGGGCTTTCGCCGTGGACGCAACGACCATCACCATCATTTCCATCGTCGCTGGCGTCGCTGTCGGCGCGATCGGCGGCATGGTCCTGGCCCGGGCCCTCAGCATGAAGGGCGGCCTGCTGATCGCCGGCGTCATCGTTGTCGGCGCGGCCGGCGGCGCGCTCGGCTGGTTCTTCGCCGATCATGACCTGGTCCCCAACCAGAAGTTCGCCAACGCCCGCAAGGACGCCGAACGCCTGCCCGAGGTGGCGACCCTCAAGCAGTACTACCCGGCCGACTACGCCAAGATGCAGAACGACATGGAGCTGGTGAAGGACAAGCGCCTCGGAACCACCGGCATCGCCCAGCTGGTCCATTCCAACGCCCGCACCGTGCTCAGCCGCGAGCTGAAGAAGGCCACCGACGAGAACCTCATCACCCTGATGAAGATCCGCCGCGACAAGGCCGAGGCCCTCGGCAAGGTCTCCCCCGCCTACTGCTACGACTTCACCCGCGGCGCCCGCCTCGACTTCGACCCCGACACCGTGGTCAGCGCCGATCTGGTCCAGCGCGAGCGCGCCGCCACCGCCGCCATCCTCGAGCAGGTCGCCACCAATCCGGTGAAGGACGCCGCCGGCGCCAACCTCAACCCCGAGGACGGCGGCAAGCTGGTCGACCTCTGGTACGACGTGCAGATGAAGAACAAGATCGGCGACCAGGCCCTGGCCGGCTTCACCCCCGAAGACGCCAAGACCGTCCGCCAGCTCACCGGCCGCAACATCTCGGTCAGCGACCCCAAACGCCAGGCCCTGCTCTGCCGCTACAACATCGCCCTGCTCGACGAGACCCTGAAACTGCCCCCGGCCAAGGCGGCCACCGTCGGCCGCCTGAACGTCGGCAAGGGGCTCTGATCCTCCCCCTTTGGGGGAGGGGGACCGCGCGCGGATACGCGCGTGGTGGAGGGGGTCCGCACCGGCGGATCAGCACCCACAAAGGCGCCGGCGCCGGCTGAGGACCCCCTCAGTCGGCTTCGCCGACAGCTCCCCCGCTTCGGCGCTACGCGCCTGGGGGAGCAACTGTCCCCGATGCGCGTTGTCGGCTCATGGCCAGCCGGAATCTCAAGACCTACGACAGCATGCGCGACTTCGGCGTCACCGCCGAGCCGAGCAGCCAGTCCGAGGTCAAGCCATCCAAGGCCCTTCGCTTCGTCATCCAGAAGCACGCCGCCACCCGCCTGCACTACGACCTGCGCCTCGAATGGGAGGGCGTCTTCCTGTCCTGGGCTGTCACCCGCGGCCCGTCCCTCGACCCGGCCGACAAACGCCTGGCCGTCGAGGTCGAGGATCACCCCCTCGCCTATGGCGACTTCGAGGGGACCATCCCCAAGGGTCAGTACGGCGGCGGCAGCGTCATGCTGTGGGACCGCGGCTACTGGGCGCCGGAGCCGGGCTTCGATGTCGAGAAGGGTCTCAAGAAGGGCGAGCTGAAGGTGGTCTTCGCCGGCGAGCGGGTGAAGGGCGGCTATGTCCTGGTCCGGCTGCGCGGCGACAAGTTCGGCGGCAAGCGAAAGAACTGGCTGCTGATCAAGCACCGCGACGAGTATGTCAAAGAGGGCGACGGCGAGGCTATCCTCGACCGCAACACGACCTCCATCGCCTCGGGGCGCAGCATGGAAGACATCACCGCCGGCAAGGGCAAACGTCCCACCGCCTTCATGACGAAGACGGCGCCGAAGGCCGACGCCGTCTGGCGGTCGGGCGATCCGGAAGCCAGCGGCGAGGCTGCGGCGAAACAGGCCGACGCCCCGAAGACAAAGGTCGCCGACCGTCCAACGACCTCAAAAGCCAAGGCCAAGCCGCTGAAATCCCTGCCGGACTTCATCGAGCCCCAACTCTGCAAACTGGTCGATCGGCCACCGGTCGGCGCCAGCTTCGGCCATGAGATCAAGTTCGACGGCTACCGCATGCAGCTGCGCGTCGAGAACGGCAAAGCGACCTTGCGCACCCGCAAGGGCCTCGACTGGACCCAGAAGTTCGCGGCCATCGCCAGGGACGGCGCCGCCCTGCCCGACGGGATTCTCGACGGCGAGGTCTGCGCCCTCGACGACAACGGCTCACCCAGCTTCGCCGGCCTGCAGGCGGCCTTGTCCGACGGCAAGACCGACAACCTGATCTTCTTCGCCTTCGACCTGCTGGCCACCGACGGTGAGGACCTGCGCCCCCTCCCCCTTGCCGACCGCAAGGCCCGCCTCGAGGCCCTGATCGGCGAAGGCACGCCCCGCCTGCGCTACGTCGAGCACTTCACCCAGGCCGGCGACGCCGTGCTCAGTTCCGCCTGCCGGATGGACCTCGAAGGCATCATCTCCAAGGACCTCAAGGCGCCTTACGAGTCCGGCCGATCGACCAGCTGGACCAAGTCCAAATGCCGCGCCGGCCATGAGGTCGTCATCGGCGGCTGGACCCAGACCGACAGCGCCTTCCGCTCGCTGATCGCCGGCGTCTTCAAGGACGGCAAGCTGGTCCACGTCGGCCGCATCGGCACGGGCTTCAGCAAGGACAAGGTCGCCGCCCTGCTGCCGAAGTTGAAGGCCCTGGAGATCGACAAGTCCCCCTTCAGCGCCAGGGAGCCCAAAGGCCGCAGCGGGACAAAGGCCGGCGACTCCCGCTGGGTGAAACCCCAGCTCGTCGCCGAGATCGAGTACGCCGGCCTGACCAGCGACGGCAACATCCGCCAGGCGGCCTTCAAGGGCCTGCGCGAGGACAAGCCGGCCAGGGAGGTCGAAGCCGAAGTGGCGCCGGCCACCACCGAGCTGGCCGAGCCCAACCCCAACGTCGTCAAGTCGAAGACGGTCACCGTCCGGGCCGCCAACGCCGCCGAAGTCCTGGGCGTCCGTCTGTCCAGCGCCGACAAGCCGCTGTGGCCGGCCTCCGATCTGAACCACGGCGACGGCTCCCCCATCACCAAGCTGGAGCTGGCGCAGTACTACGAAGCGGTGGCCGCCTGGCTGCTCCCCCACATCAAGGGTCGCCCCTGTTCCATCATCCGCACACCGGAGGGGATCGACGGCGAGAAATTCTTCCAGCGCCACCTGATGAAGGGTGCCTCGAACCTGCTGACCGAAACCATGGTCAGCGGCGACCGCAAGGGCTACCTGCAGATCGACCGACCTGAAGCCCTGATCGCCGTCGCCCAGACCAGCGCCACCGAACTCCACCCCTGGAACTGCCAGCCCTTCGCCCCCGACAGCCCCGGCCGCCTGGTCTTCGACCTCGACCCCGCGCCGGGCGTCACCTTCGAGGACGTGATCCAGGCCGCCCGCGAAGTCCGCGACCGTCTGGAGGACCTGGGCCTGGTCAGCTTCTGCAAGACCACCGGCGGCAAGGGCCTGCACGTTGTCACGCCCCTGGCCAAATCGAAGATCGACTGGCCGACCGCCAAGGCCTTCGCCCGCGAGGTCTGCGCCCGTATGGCCGCCGATAGTCCGGACCGGTACCTGATCACCATGAGCAAGGCCCAGCGCGAGGGCCGCATCTTCCTCGACTACCTGCGCAATGACCGGATGAGCACGGCTGTGGCGCCGCTGTCTCCCCGCGCCCGCCCCGGCGCAACGGTGTCGATGCCGCTGACCTGGACGCAGGTGAAGAAGGGGCTGGACCCGGCGAAGTACACGATCCGAACGGCGCCGAAGCTGGTGAAGGGCATGAGCGCCTGGGAAGACTACTGCGACAGCGAGCGCCCGCTCGCGGCGGCGATCAAGCGGCTGGAGCGAGGAGCGAAGGCGTCGGCCTGAGTGCGTCCTTCGACACGCCTGCTGCGCAGGCTACTCAAGATGACGAACGGGGGGCTATCCCAAGGCTTCGTCATCCTGAGTAGCGGCCGCAGGCCGCGTGTCGAAGGACGCACAACGGCTCAAGCCCGCTTCTTGGCCGGCGCCTTGGCCGCAGTTTTCTTCGCAGGCGCTTTCGCGGCCCCGCCCTTCGCCTCAAGGCTCTTCTTCAACGCCGCCATCAGGTCCACCACATTGGTGTCCTCCGGCTCCTCGGCCTTCACCGTCCGCCCCTTGCCCTTCTTCTTCTCGGCGATCAGGTCCCGCAGCGCGTCCTCATACCGGTCATTGAACTTGGACGGGTCAAACGGCCCCTGCTTCTGCTCGATGATCTTCTCGGCGATGGCGACCATCTCCTTGTCGCCCTTGTGGGCGGGGATGTCGTCGAAGTAGTCGCCGACGTCCCGCACCTCCTTGTTCGAGCGCAGCGACCAGGCGATCAGCCCCTTCCCACGCGGCTCGATGCCCAGCAGACGCTCGCGCTGGTGCATCACCAACCGCGCCAGAGCCACCTTCTTTGTCTTGCCCATGGCGTCGCGGATGACACTGAAGGCATCCAGCGCCAGCTTGCCGTCCGGCACCAGGTAGTAGGGATTGTCCCAGTACAGCCGGTCGATGTCGGCCGCGTCGACAAACCGCTCGATGTCGATGGTCCGGGTGCTCTCCAGCCGCACCGCATCGATCTCGTCCTGGGTGACGACGATGTAGCTGTCCTTCTCGTACTCGTAGCCCTTGACCAGATCCTTGCGCTCCACCGGCCCCTTCTCGGGATCGGTCGGGATCATGCGGATGCGGTTGTGGGTGTCCTTGTGCAGCAGGTTGAAGTGCACCTCACCGCTGGCCTGTGTCGCCGTATAGAGGGCGACGGGGCAGGTAACGAGCGACAGGCGCAGGTGGCCTTGCCAGGTGGGACGGGCTGCCATGGGAGGTCTCCGGTTTGCGGAGTCCAACGCCCTCCCCCGCAAGCGGTTGCCGGCCCTGTACGCGCTGGCTGACCGCGCGATCCTCTCCAGCGCCAAGCCAGCTGTTTAGAACAGCCGTTTTATCGCCCTTGCTTAAAAGCCCGACGCCCGTAATGCTCCGCTTCCGGAAGGGAAGGGTTGGGATCAGTGAGCGAGATTGAAAACGGCGCGCCGGAACAGGCGGGCGAGGCCGAGGCGGCCACCAAGCAGCTGGTCTTTACCGCCGCCGAGCGGCTCTTCGCCCTCAACGGTTTCCAGAACGTCTCGGTGCGCGACATCACCGCCGAGGCCGGCGTCAACCTGGCGTCCGTCAACTACCACTTCGGGTCCAAGGACAGCCTGCTGTTCGAGATCTTCCGTCGCCGCACCACCGAGCTGAACCGCGAACGCGCCCGGATGCTGCATGAGGTGACGGACGCCCACGGCGGCGCTCCGCCCGTGCGCGAGATCCTCACCGCCCTGATCGCCCCGCCCCTGCGCTGGCTGGACCCGGCCAACGACCGCCGCATCTCGCTGCAGTTCCTGATCCGCGCCCGCTCCGAAGGGGCCGCCGAGATCAAGGAGGTGCTGTCGACCGACGTCTCTCACCTCAAGCGCTTCAGCGACGCCCTGCTCAAGGCAAGGCCCGACCTGGCGCCGGAAGAGGTCTACTGGCGGCTGCACTTCGTGCTCGGCATGATCCACCAGAACCGCTTCATGGAACTGGACCGCCTGCACGTGCTGTCGGAAGGCATCACCCGCGAGGACGACATCGCCGCCCTGCAACGCCGCATGGTCGGTTTCGCTAGCGCCGGCTTCGAAGGTTAGGTCCCCTCTCCCATAGGGAGAGGGAGGGGCCCGCCGTGCAACGGCGGGAGGGTGAGGGGTAACGCTGCCAGTCGCTTCGCACGCACCCCCAACCACCGTAACCCCTCACCCGCCGGCCCTGCGGGCCGCCGACCTCTCCCTCTGGGAGAGGTAACTCAGGTTAGTGGGTCGTCGCCGCCTCGAACGCCCCGTTTCGCAGCTCGGCCGGAATCGACTGATAGATGGTCGCCGGCCTGATCCCCAGACGGGCCCGCGCCGCCTCCAGGTCCTCGGCGAACAGCTCCGGATAGTCGACCTCGGGCAACCAGGCGCAGGCCTTGCCGTTGCGGTGCGCCTCGCGGATCGCCGCCTTGTAGGGCTGGCCGTTCTTCGCCGTGCTCAGCTTGTTGCCGGCCGCGAAGGCGATGACGCCAAAGCCCAGGCTGCGCGTCTGCTGGTAGGAGAACGCCACCAGGCAGGCCTCGCCCAGCGCATCCGTGCGATAACCGCTCAGCACATGCCAGATGTCATGCACATCGCGCATCCGGCGGCCGTACCAGGTCAGCGGATGCGCCGCCTCGACCTGGCTGTCCCGGGTCTGCTCGCTGATCTCCTTCAGGCCGTCGGCGGTAAAGCCCTGCCCGTCCATATGGGCCAGATAGGCCGCCCCGACCGTGCCGGGCGCAAAGCTTTCCAGCCACTGGCGGTCCATCAGCCGGTCGTTCAGCTCGTCGCGCTCATAGGCGATCCGCCCGCCGCGCGCCGTCTTCATCAGCCGCGCATAGCCCTTCGCCACCGAGTTGCCCGACAGCGCCCGCATCAGGTCGAACACCGCCGCGGTGTCCTCCTTGTCCTTCATCAGCCGGCTCACCGCCTTGAAGGCGCGGATCGGCTGCAGCCGCATCGTCTCGCCCTTGCGGAACTCGACTTCAGGGCGCCGCTCGGCGACGATGGGGGTCATGGCGTTCATGGTCGGGCCCTGGGGAGAGGGTTTCGGCAGTGTGTGCGCCGATATCTATGTTAACACTGATTAGATGACAAGAGGCCCCGCTTGCCGCGCCTGCAAAAACGATCGGTGTCACTGACGGGACACGCCACCTCGCTGGCGCTGGAGCCCGAGTTCTGGGCGGTTCTCGACCAGGCGGCGGCCGAAGAGGCCCTGAGCATCGCCCAGCTCATCGTCCGCATCGACGAAGCCCGAGGCGACCGCCCCCTCGCCTCCGCCTGCCGGGTGTTCGCGCTCAGTCGGGCGGCGCGCGGCTAGGCGCTCCGCCAAATCGACCAGCTGCACTGATCGCTCTCCCCCCGCTTGCGGGGGGAGTGGCCATGGCGAGCGCTGCAAGCGAGCCATGCCGAGGGGGGCAAGTGGTAGCCGCGTAAACGTCAGCCCCGACCGCCGGTGGCCCGCCCCCTGGTTTCTCGCTTGAAGGCTCGAAACCTGTCCTCCTCCCGCAAGCGGGGGGAGGAAGGCCTGTACGGAGATCGTCCTCACCGCCACGCTTGTGCTACATACGTTCCCCTGATGTCCGACTCTCTCGTTCCCAAAATCTCCGACCTCGCCCGCGCCGACCGCGCCCCCGGCCAGCCCGACTACCTGCACGGCCTCAACCCCGAGCAGCGCCAGGCGGTGGAAGCCACCGAAGGTCCCGTCCTCGTCCTGGCCGGCGCCGGCACCGGCAAGACGCGCGTGCTGACCACCCGCCTGGCCCACATCCTGGCCACCGGTCGCGCCAAGCCCTGGGAACTGCTGGCCGTCACCTTCACCAACAAGGCGGCCCGCGAGATGCGCGAGCGCATCGCCGCCATCATCGGCCCCAGCGCCGAAGGCCTGCGTTGGCTCGGCACCTTCCACAGCGTCGCCGCCCAGATCCTGCGCCGCCACGCCGACCTTGTGGGCCTGAAATCCAGCTACACCATCCTCGACACCGACGATCAGGAACGGCTGATCAAACAGGTCATCGAGGCCGCCAACATCGACGCCAAGCGCTGGACGCCGAAAACCCTCGCCGGCCTCGTCGACCACTGGAAGAACCGCGGCTGGACGCCCGAGAACCTCCCCTCCCCGGAAAACAGCGCCTTCGCCAATAACCGGGGCCAGGAGCTCTACGCCGCCTACCAGGCCCGCCTGCGCACGCTCAACGCCTGCGACTTCGGCGACCTGCTGCTGCACAACATCACCATCTTCCAGAAGCACCCGGATATCCTGGCCGAGTACCACGACCGCTTCCGCTACATCCTCGTCGACGAGTATCAGGACACCAACGTCGCCCAGTATCTCTGGCTGCGACTGCTCGGCCAGGCCCGCCAGAATGTCTGCTGCGTCGGCGATGACGACCAGTCGATCTACGGCTGGCGCGGGGCCGAGGTCGACAACATCCTGCGCTTCGAGCGTGACTTCCCGGGCGCCGCCGTCATCCGGCTGGAGCGCAACTACCGCTCGACCAGCAACATCCTGGCCGCCGCCAGCGGCCTGATCGCCGAGAACAAGGGCCGCCTCGGCAAAACCCTGTGGACCGAGGACCAGCCCGGCGAAAAGGTCATGGTCCGGGGCGTCTGGGACGGCGAGGCCGAGAGCCGGCTGATCGCCGAGGAGATCGAGCGCTGGAAGAAGTCCGGCCGCCGCTATCGTGACGTCGCCATCCTGGTCCGCGCCTCCTTCCAGATGCGCGCCTTCGAAGAGCGCTTCGTCATGCTGGCCATCCCCTACAAGGTGATCGGCGGCCCCCGCTTCTTCGAGCGCGCCGAAATCCGCGACGCCCACGCCTACCTGCGCCTGATCCAGTCGCCCGACGACGACCTGGCCTTCGAGCGCATCGTCAATGTGCCCAAGCGCGGCATCGGCGACACCAGCGTCCAGAAGATCCTCACCCTCGCCCGCCACCACGGCATCAGCGCCATCGACGCCTCCCGGGGCCTGGTCAACACCGACGAGATCGCCGGCAAGACCCGCACCAGCCTGGCCAATTTCGTCCGCGACATCGACCGCTGGACCGCCCAGCTGCAGAGCGGCCAGACCGACCACGTCCGCCTGACCGAGACCATCCTGGAAGAGAGCGGCTACACCGACGCCCTGCGCCTCGACAAAGGCCCGACCAGCCAGACCCGGCTGGAAAACCTCAAGGAGCTGGTCCAGTCGATGGGCCAGTTCGAGGCCCTCGGCGACTATCTTGAACACGTCTCCCTGGTCATGGACCTCGACCGCGGCGGCGGCGACAACGACAGCGTCCAGATCATGACCCTGCACAGCGCCAAGGGCCTGGAATTCCCCCTGGTCTTCCTGCCCGGCTGGGAGGAAGGCGTCTTCCCCAGCCAGCGCAGCATGGACGAAAAGGGCGAAAAGGGCCTGGAGGAGGAACGCCGCCTGGCCTACGTCGGCATCACCCGCGCCCGCGAACAGGCCCGCATCAGCTTCGCCGCCAACCGCCAGGTCTACGGCCGCTGGACCACCCAGCTCCCCAGCCGCTTCGTCGACGAACTGCCGCCCGAGACCGTCGATGCGGCGTCTGAAACGGGGTATTACGGCGGCGGCCCCGGCATGAGCCAGCCCACCACCAGCCGCTGGGACGCCGACACCAGCTTCGGCCAGGGCTACACCTCCCCGGGCTGGAAACGCGCCCAGTCCCGCAGCTACCAGGGCGGCCACCCCGGCCGCCAACAGGTCATCGAAGGCGAAGGCCGCCTGGTGGCGGTGTCAGCGCCTGAGAAGGAAAGCGCCTTCGCCCGGGGCGACCGGGTGTTCCACATCAAGTTCGGCTACGGCGCGGTCGTGGCCGTGGAGGGGAACAAGCTGACGGTGGCGTTCGAACAGGCGGGGGAGAAGAAGGTGATCGATAGTTTTGTGGAGCGGGGGTGAGCTTCGCTTGCTCGTTCACCATGTTTTCATCAGAATCCTAAGCGAATGGGGCTCACACCCTTTGGAATATACTATGCCAATTAGTCTCAGCACTCGCGACTTTCTATTCAGCATACACCCAATGTACGCTGATCTTATTCTTTCTGGAAAGAAAACGGTTGAACTACGTCGACGCTTTCCATCAAAAATAACTGATTGCTCGAAACTCGTAATTTACTCTACAAGCCCGACGTCCGCTATCGTCGGGGCAGTGAATATTGTTGGCGTCAACCGACTTCCGGTTCCTGAACTTTGGCGTCACTTCGGCGATGCCGCTTGCATCGCCGAAGTCGCATTTAGCAATTACTTTGCCGGCCTGACGGAGGGCGTGGCCATCTGCCTTGACCGGCCACAGACATTCAATCAGCCCGTCGACGCAAAAGTGCTAAAGGACAAGTCTGGCTTCACAGCCCCCCAATCATATATGTACATGTCCAATCACGTTCTCTCGGCGATAAATGATGCGCAAGCCGACTATACTTATTGATACAAACATTTTTATTGAAATTGACGGTGAGGTCAGCGTCCCCGAGCGCGCATCAAATCTTACCCGGATCACAGGAAAACATGGCATTGGCGTATTTATTCATGAGGCGTCAGAAAAGGATTTAGCGCGAGACAAAAATTCCGCACGCCGTGAAATCTCTCTGAGCAAGCTCCGAAAGTTTCCCGTAATTCGCAACCCAAAGAACACAAGCGCGCCCCTTCTTGAGAGCATATTTGGTCGCATACGGAACGAGAATGACTCCGTAGACTGTCACCTTTTGTATTCATTACATATAGATGCTGCTGACTTTCTTGTTACAGAAGACCAGGGCATCCACGATCGCGTAAAGGCCTCCCCCCTTTCGTCGCGAGTACTCACAATCGCTGACGCACTCAGCTGGCTGAGAGCAACCTATGAGCCGCTGAATGTATCGCTTCCATTCATCGAGGATGTCTCCGCTCATGAGATTCCCGCCAAAGACGCAATTTTTGATACGTTGAAGCACGACTATCCCGCATTTGATGATTGGTGGAAGAAGTGCGTTCGCGAGCATAGAAAATGCTGGATCGCCACCACTGCGGGCGGCACCGCCGGGATAATCGTGCGAAAGGATGAAACTTCGACGGAAGCAGGCACGACCCTTCCAGGCGAGAAAGTGCTCAAGCTCTGTACGTTTAAGGTCGCCAGTGAATACCGTGGAGAGAAACTGGGAGAACTTCTCTTAAAGCAATCGCTTTGGTTCGCCCAACGGAACAATTATGACACTATATACCTGACTACCTACCCAAAACAGCGCTCACTGGTGCGTATGCTGGAATATTTTGGGTTCTCCAAGACGCGCCTTCTTCCAGATGGCGAGGCTTACTACGAGAAACCGATATCACCGAACCGACTGTCGTGCCGAATATCGGACGATGTTTTTGAGGTGGATCGCCTCAACTACCCACGATTTGTTTCTGAGGCTCCGGTCGAGAGCTTCGTCGTCCCTATTCGCGCCGACTATCACTTCAAGCTGTTTCCCGAGATTGGCAACATTGATCACGCCCCCCTCTTTCCGGAGCTCGGCAACCTTCACCGCTCACATCGATACGGGACACCCGGAAACGCCATTAGAAAGACTTATCTCTGCCGATCCAGCACCTCCTCAATGCGACCGGGCAGCATTCTTCTCTTCTACCAGTCAAAAAACGCCTCTTATATTCGCTCACAATCCATCACCAGCGTGGGAATAGTGGAGGCAGTCAACAAGGCTAAATCGCTAGAACTCCTGCTCCGCCTGTCGGCCAAGAGATCCGTATTTTCCGAAACGGAATTAGAAGAGATGGCACCTACTGAAGACAGTCCCGTAAAGGTAATTGACTTTTTACTTGCTGGTCATCTTACGTCATCTATTCCGCTTGATGTACTTTTGCAGGATTTGACGCTAAATGCCCCGCCGCAGTCGATTACGAAAGTTCGCACCACAGCGTTCCGATCTTGGGCCGCCAAGCTTGATACTGGCTACGAACTCTAGCGCATCACTCTCTGGGAGAATTGTCTGGCCGACAGCCTAGGCGCGAGGCAAGGTTGATAAAAAGCGGCGAGAAACAGTGTGAACGGCAGCATAGCGATCTGGTACGAGCCCCATCAAGCAGAGGGTCAGCGGCCCCGGGTGGAATTGCATTTCAATCTCTGGAGAGACTTGCCGTCGCGTATTAATTTTCTCGACATCGGCCTACTGATCTCGAAGCCGAAAGACATAGGCCGCATTTATATTTATATTCCGGCACAACTTGATATCGAACAGATCAGCGACCTCAGCCATGTCCTCAAGTACGGCCATACGCTCAACGCCGTTTTTGGCGACGTAGTCGAAGTTACATCTCAGGCGGACTGCTCATACGATACCGTATCCAAAGGCGCGACCCACGCGCGCATCCACCACATGGAGATCGGTAAAGATATCAGATGCGAACCAGTAGCCGGCGTCGATGCCGCTGGTTGCCAGATCGTAATTTGTGAAGCTGCTTGTCGACGCATACGCGAAAGCCCTCTCAAGCGACAATACGTTCGCTTCCGCGTTTCACTCACAGGAGCCGCCAAAGCACTATTCAGCGAGCAGATTGTCGCTAAAGATCAGGTTTCGGTGAGCGTCGCAGACAATCTTGAAATTACAGAGTTCCGCCTGAATGAGCAGAGAAGTTACCCAACATCCCTAGCACTTTCCGCACGAAAGTCGCAGTTCCACATAACAAGTATCCAGTATTTTTTGATTAGAGACGTTCGTCACGTACTTCAAATGCAGCACACGCAATTCAAAAAGGTGCGACGCCTAGAGCCTAGAATCTGGGCCGCTTACTTGAGTGGAAGGTCTGCTGGTTTTGACGCGAAATTTAACGAACAGCTAGCCTCTAGGATGGTTATTTATCATTGGCGTGGAGAGAAAGACAACGGCGACCCCATCGACGACTTTGTCGCTTTCGCGAGCTTCAAGGAGTCGGCCTCCACAATCTTGTATTTTGCCGTTGGGGTGCTTTTGCTGGGCGCCGCTGGCAACTTACTATCGGATCTGGTCCAAATAGACTTAATCTCAGAGGGGTGGTCCAACCTATTTGAGATATTTGCCTTTCTAGCTGCTACTGGCTTGCTATTCCTAATCCCAATGGCAATTTCTGCGGCTAAGAAGGCTTGGGCGAGCGTAACTGATGCAGTTGCGGCTTGGAGGATGCGACGTTGACGGTATCAGACCGAATCCAGTTTCGTGAACTCAGCCTGCGCGACGCCGAACTAGCCGCAGTCCGATCCGTCCTGTCGCCGCTACAAAGAACCTATCCAGGTTTCGATGATTGGTTTGAAGCGAGGATAAATCCTGGCCTTTTGGCGCGGACACGCACCGTCATCTGCGCGCTGGAAGCTGATCGGCCGGTTGGCGTTGTCATCGCTAAACGCAGCAGTGAGGCCAAACTCTGTACGATCTGGGTCAATCCAACTGCCCGCTCTAACGGTTTGGGCTACGCACTGATTTCAGAGGCTATCTCTTGGATCGGTGAGCGGAGGCCACTTGTTTCTGTCCCGCAAGAGCAATTGAGGGGATTCACCACCATTTTTCGGCGGCTTGATTTTCGACTGACTGAGCAGCTCGATGGAAAGTATCGCCCTCGGCGCGCTGAATATATCTTCAACGGGCGCCTTTAGGCCCCGCTGAACCGACTGCTGTGTCCGCAGCACTGCCTTAAGCACAGTCTCAGGCGCGTCGAGTCGCGTCAGGCATGCTGTCCGCCCGTCGTCCTGTTGGCGATCACCACATACCAATTCTTCTTCCTGCTTTCGTAGTCGGCCCGTGACAAGCGCCCACTACCCAAACCAGAGTTACCTTGGGACGCGCCGCCCCGTGTCCCCGCGATCTGAAGTCGAAGGAGATCTGATCTATACCGTGACATCGACCGGCCGAATCTAGGAGCCCCAGTATCCCCTTTACGCTTTCGGCCCGCCTCACCCCTGCCAGCCCCCCTACTCCCCCACCACCGTCCGCCGCCCCAGGTTCACCCGCACCTTCCCCACGCCCGGCACCGTCCGCGACCCATCCCCGTCCTGCGGAAACACCGAGTACCCGAAGCTGACCAACAGCCCCCGCCGCGCGTCATAGCTGGCCTTCACCGTCTTCGCGTCGATCCCCGCGAACCCCGACCGCCCCCGGTCGCTGACGATCCGGCAGACTACTCCGCCCTCCTCAGCCCCGTCGGCGAACATCACCAGCAGGTGGCTGCTGCAGCAGGCCGGCTCGCCGCCGGTGTCGACCACCGCCACCCGCACCCGGCCCTCATAGAAGGCCCAGCTGTTGGCGGACCAGGGCTCGACGATGTTCTGGGCGTTCTCGGTCAGGCCGTCACAGGCCCGCACGGTCACGGCCGCGGCCGGCGAGGCCAGGGCCAGCGTTGCGGCCGACAGGCCGGCGGCAATCCACAGTCGGGGCATGGGCACGAGGTGCTTGGCCCGATAGGTGGCCTCGTCGACGGCATGCTTCTTCATGCCCTCCTCGGCCCCGGCGCGCTCGTCCTCGGCATAGGGGTCTTAGGCGGCCTTGAGCGGGCGGGGGAACACCGTCAGTTCGCCATAGCTGGCCAGCCAACCCTCGACCCGCGTCGTCGACGGCTCGAGCGTCATCACCAGCCCCGGGCCGGCGCCCGTCGCGCAGCCGCCGACGGCGAAGGCCGCAACGACCGCCCTTTTTGACCCTGCTCAACGACAGCGGGTCGTAACCCGGCTTTCCTGCCGCCTCCCCCGCCGCGCAAGGACCAACGCCATGAACCGTCTCAACAGCAAGGTCGCCGTCATCACCGGCGCGGCCCTGGGCCTCGGCCGGGCGACCGCCATCCGCATGGCCGAGGAAGGCGCCGCCGTCGCCGTGCTCGACATGCTGACCGCCGAGGGCGAGGCCCTGGCCGCCGAGCTGACCGGGCGCGGCTTTGCCGCCCGCTTCTGGCATTGCGACGTCTCCCGCGAGGCGGAGGTCGCCCGGGTGGTCGGCGAGGCCGCGGCCCACTTCGGGCGGATCGACATCCTGGTCAACAACGCCGGGGTCTCGGGCGTCAACAAGCCCACCCATGAGATCACCGAGGCGGAGTGGGACTATGTCCAGGGCATCAACGTCAAGGGCGTGTTCTTCTGCACCAAGCACGCCATCCCCCACCTGAAGGCGGCCGGCGGCGGCAGCATCATCAACCTGTCGTCGATCTACGGCCTGGTCGGCGGCCCCGACGTGCCGCCCTACCACGCCTCCAAGGGGGCGGTGCGGCTGATGAGCAAGACCGACGCCCTGATCTACGCGCCGGACCGCATCCGGGTGAACTCCATCCACCCGGGCTTCATCTGGACCCCGATGGTCGAGCATCATCTCAGCGCCCTGGGCGACATCGAGGAAGGCCGCGCCGCCACGGCCGCCCTGCACCCGCTCGGCCACATCGGCGAGGCCGACGACATCGCCTGGGGCGCGGTCTACCTGGCCTCCGACGAGGCCAGGTTCGTCACCGGCGCCGAGCTGGTGATCGACGGCGGCTACACCGCGCGCTGATCGCTCAGCCGAAGCCGCCCGGCAACATGGCCAGCTGGGTTCCGCCCGCGAACAGAGAGCTACGGTGACGTCGGCGCGCCTCGGAACCCGAACCAGCCTCCCCGGCCGCAAGTCACCGCTTCAACCGCTCCCGAACCCGCTTCAACCCATCCACCGCGTATTCATTCTTGGGATCCAGCCGCAGCGACGCCTCGAAATGCGAGATGGCGGCCGCATAGTCCCCCTCCGCCGCCGCCACATCCGCCAGCCCATCATGGCTGTAGGCCGACTGCGGAAACGCCTCGAGCGCAAACGCGAACACCCGGCGCGCCTCGTCCATCGACGGCAGCTCGAACAGCTCATACCCCGCCGTCACCAGCAGCTCGTCCGTTGTGAACCCCTTGGCCGAGGGCTGTTCCGCCTTCATCCGCCGATACTGCGCGATGGCGGCATCGACGCCGTCCGCCAGAACCGCATCCAGAAAGGCCGCCTTGGGCTGCGCCTCGGGCGCCTTCACGGGCTCGCCGAAGTAGATCCCCGCCAGGGCGCGGGCCGTGCCGCCGCCGCTGGCCTCGTCGCTGTTGCTCAGGACGATCACGGTCAGGTCCTCATCGACCAGCCGCGCGACGATGTTCGAAAACCCCGCCCCGCTGCCGGCATGGCCGATCTCCCGCCGGCCGAACCAGGTCGCCATCTCCCAGCCATAGCCATAGCCGTTCTTCGTATGGGCGATCATCTGGTCGTACGACGCCTGCGAGATCAGCCTGTTCTCGCGCAGGGCCCGATCCCAGATCAGCAGGTCATCGACCGTGCTGATCAGGCCGCTATCGCCGTAGGAACTGGTGGTCGATTGCGGCGTCGCCTCGATGAAGGTCGAGCCGAGGGAATAGTAGCCGGTCGCCAGGTTGGGCGTCACCAGGCGGGAGGTGTTGAATCGCGTATGGCTCATGCCCAGCGGCGCCAGGATCCGCTCGCGATACATCTGGGGCAGGCGCTTGCCCGACACCCGCTCGACGATGGCGCCCAGCAGGTTGTAGCCGGTGTTATTGTAGCGATAGCCCTCGCCCGGCGTGAACTCGAGCGGCAGGTCGCGGACGAGGGAGACAACACCACTGCGCCACCAGGTGCGGCTGTCCAGGGTCTCGTCCCAGTCGGGCAGCCGCGAATAGTTCGGAATCCCCGAGGTGTGGGTCAGCAGGTGCTCGATGGTGACGGACCGCCAGGCCGCCGGGCAGTCGGCCAGATAGTCACAGGCGAGGTCGCTGACCTTCAGCCGGCCCTCCTCCTGCAACATCATGATCAGGATGGCGGTGAACGGCTTGGTGATCGACGCCAGTTCGTAGGCGGTCTGCTGCCTGTTCGGAACATCGAACGCAATGTTGGCCCGCCCATAGCTGCCGCGAAAGATGGGCACGCCATCCCTGGCCACCAGCACTGTGCCGCTGAACGCCGCGTTGCGGACCGACGCCTGCATATAGGCTTCGAAGGCGGCCTTCATGGCCGCGGGGCCGGGCCTGGCGCGCTCGGGCGCCTGCGGGGTCGCCGCAAGCACCGGGGCCGCCGTCGCCAGGCCGCCTAGCACGAGGGTGCCGGCCACAGCCGCTGATATCCAGAACCTGCTGCCCACGAACCCAACTCCCACTGGCGACACGCTGTTATCTTTCCAGCTAATTATATTATGTCAAGATATTCGACGGAAAGATTGTCCGTCATCCCGGCGTTCGCTAGGTTCAGGTCCATGACAGCCGCCCCGCCTCCCGACATCGTCGACAGCGTTCTCGCGGACTGGAGCCGCGCCCGCCCGGAGACCCGGGCTGACGCCCTGCAGATCGTCGGCCGCATCCTCTGGCTTGGGCGCCAGTACGAAGAGACCGTCACCCGGATGTTGTCGGAGCACGGCCTCTCCTATTCAGAGTACGACGTGATCGCGACGCTTCGACGGGCCGGCAGCCCCTATGAGTTGTCCCCCACCGAACTGGCCAGGCGGGTGCTCCTGACCTCCGGCGGCTTGACCGCCTGTCTGCGCCGCCTTGAGGCCGCCGATCTCGTCTCGCGCCGCAGCGTTCCGGAGGACCGCCGCCGCCTGCTGGCCAAGCTGACGCCCAGGGGCTTTGACCTGGTGGAATCCTTCATCGACCGGCGCTTCGCCCTGGCGGACGAGGCCCTGGCGAACCTCGACCGCACGCAGATCGCAGAGGGCGAAGCCCTGCTCCGCCTGCTGGTAGCGCCTGTTGTCTCAAAGGCGGAGACATAGGTCGCCTTTCGCCCGGCCTCAGCCCACCTCGAACAGGCGATAGACCGGCCCCGTCGCCGTCTGCTCACCCACCCCGACCACGACCGCGTCGTTCAGCCAGCTGTAGGCCGCAGCGCCGCATTCGAAGCGGGCGGTGATGGCCAGGGAGTAGTCCTCCGGCGCCAGCTGTCCGCCGCGCTGGAAGCGGGCCATGGCCTCCGCCTCGGCCAGGAAGCGGCCCTGGTAGGTCAAGTAGACGGTCTCGCCGTCGTCGGTCTTCAGCGTCAGGCGCACGTCGATGACCATGACGCCGTCCGGCCGGTCGATGACCCAGTCGTGGCCGCCCAGCACCGTCCCGCTCAGCCGCTCGCCCTCGAACCGCCCGCCGGTGACGGTGGCGATCCGCCGGCGGCCGGCCGGCGTCTTGCCGACCGTGACCAGCTGGTCGAAGGCGACCGTCAGGGTCAGTGTGGTCAGCGGCCGGTGCGGAAGGGTGCTCATGACGCGGGGGTTAGCACGCCGCCGCCGGCGACGAAACGCGGCGGCCTCGCCGGTATCGTCCCGTCAGTCAGACGCCGGAGGCGGCGGGTTACCGGGGGTCGGCGGGTCTTCAGGCGAGAAGCTGTCCGGACCATGCAGGCGGCCGACGAAGCGCGATCCCTGCCAGACCTCGATGCCGGCTGCCCCGGCCCGCTTGAAGCCCCATTTCATGGCGGCCCCGTCGCTGAAGAAGACCGCGACGGTCGCCTGTTCCAGGCCGGAGGGGCTCAAGGTGTAGAATCTGTACGCGGGCACGCCCAATACTTAGGCAAGGTCCGCGCCCGGCGCCATCCTGCATAATCGTCTTCGCGGCGCCCGTGCGGCGCCTTGGCGCCGATGGCTCACGCCGCCGCCCCGACATGCGATAATGGGGCCGCTTCGATAAGGAGACCGGCGGCCGCCCTCACCCCCCGGGGTGCGCAGCCTCGCCAGCGGCCCTGACGCCGCCGTCACGTCTCCCCGACGGCGCATTGACCAGACCCTGACGGCGCCCTGACAGGACCCTGATCCCGCCCCGGCCGCCAGCCTGACCTTACGCACTGTTTTATTTGGAGAAATTCTGAGAAAACTGCCGATCAAACGCGTTTTTCACTGCCGCAGACGCCGTCGGATTTGGCACATGTCAGGTCGGCGGGGGCCGGTCACGACCAGCCCCCGCCGCCTTCTGGAGTCCTAGTAGATTTCGAACAGGCCGGCGCCGCCCTGGCCGCCGCCGATGCACATGGTCACCACGCCCCACTTGGCGCCGCGACGCTTGCCTTCCTGCAGCAGGTGGCCCGTGCAACGGGCGCCGGTCATGCCGAAGGGGTGGCCGATGGCGATGGAGCCGCCGTTGACGTTGTACTTCTCCGGATCGATGCCCAGGCGGTCACGGCTGTAC
>JAUMCZ010000219.1:0-32731 GCA_032122215.1 Caulobacter sp. | reverse complement strand
GGGTCAGGATGACGGTGTAGCGGCCGGTCTTTTCCAGCCGGGTCTTCAGCGCCTTCGCGGCCGCGAGCGTCAAATTCTTTTCGTGGACGTGGGCGCCGATGGCGCCGGGGTCGTGGCCGCCATGACCGGCGTCGATGACGATCACCTTGCGGCCCGAAGGACGGTCAGCCTTGATGACCGTCAGCGGCCGCCGGGCCGCCTGCTCGACGGGCAGCGACTGGGTGGGACCAAGGGCCCTCATATCGCGAGGATTGGCGTCGCGCGGGTTCAGCGGCCCGCCGGTGGCGCGCAGGTCGATGACATAACGGTAGTGGTCGACCCCGTCGCTCGGCGGCAGCAGGAAGCGGCGGGCGACCTGGGCTTTGCGGGCAAGTTCGATATTGAGGCGGGCCGAGCCGCCGGTGGTGTTGACCGTCCAGCGACGCACGACACCCTGGCCGGCCCCCTTGAGGTCGCCGTTCACGCCCACCTTGGGAAAGGCGACGATGACGGTGTTGTCGGCGGCGCCGTCGGATATCAATTTGCCGGAGACCGAACGGTCGAGATCGATGACCAGCCGGGTCTCGGCCGTATCGCCGCCCAGCCGCACCTTGAGAATGCCGGCGGCCATGCCGGAGGCCTGGGCGAAGGCGCCGGCGCCGAGGGCGACGACGATCAGACCGCCGGCGATCAACGCCGCCGTCCAACGCTTGCCGACGCTAACCGCAACCCCGCGCATTCTTACGCCCCACGCACCCGCCCGTTCGGCGACCAGACCGCTTATGGCCGGATGGAGGTGGAGAAGGGGTTAAGACGGGTTAGGAATTTCAGATTTGTACTCATTATGGGCCCCACTCCGAACCAACGAAGCAGCCCCCGCGTTATCGCCTCCGGGACATCCAAAAAGAGCTGCCGACGCATGACCGACCACCCCGCCGGGATGCCTGTCCCACCGACTCCGCCGCGCGACCGCTGGCAGAGCATCATCACCGAGGGGCGCGCCGGACTCGGACAACTCGCCAGGAGCCGCTGGTCGCCTTACGCGGTCATCGTCCTGAGCCTGCTCGTTCTGATCTTTGCCTATCTGAGCTGG
Source organism: Caulobacter sp. (assembly GCA_032122215.1). GTDB lineage: Bacteria > Pseudomonadota > Alphaproteobacteria > Caulobacterales > Caulobacteraceae > Caulobacter. Next base: position 31,659 of record JAUMCZ010000219.1, on the reverse strand, counting down.
TCGCTGCCGCTCGGCCGGGCGCTGGAGCCGTTCGAGACCCCGACGCTGGTGCTGGTCACGGCCGACGGCAAGCCTTTCGCGCGGCGCGGCTTCTACAAGGAGGCGCCGGTCGATGCCCAGGCGCTGCCGAAACATGTCCCGGGCGCCTTCGTGGCCATCGAGGACCGGCGGTTCGCCGCCCACTGGGGCGTCGATCCCTGGGCTATCGGGCGGGCGATGGTGGCCAACGCCAAGGGCGGACGGGTCCGCCAGGGCGGCTCGACCATCACCCAGCAACTGGCCAAGAACGCCTTCCTGTCCAATGAGCGCAGCCTGCGGCGCAAGGCCCAGGAAGCGATCATCGCCCTCTATCTGGAGGCGCGGCTGTCGAAGAACGAGATCCTGTCCCGCTACATGTCGAGCGTCTATTTCGGCGACGGGGTCTATGGCCTGCGGGCGGCGGCGCGGAACTATTTCGACAAGAACCCCGAGGAGTTGACCCCCGGCGAGGCGGCGATGCTGGCCGGCGTCGTCAAGGCCCCGACGCGGTTGGCGCCGACCGGGGACTTCAAGGCGGCGAAGGCGCGGGCCGGGATCGTGGCGACCGAGATGGTCGGCATGAAGCTGTTGACCGCCGAAGAGGCGGCAGCGTCGTTGAAGGCCGTGAAGCTGAAGGGCGCCCGGTCGAAACTGCCCGACGGCTCCTATTTCGCCGACTGGATCGGGCCGCAGGTCCGCCAGACCTTCCGGCGCGGGTTCGGTGAGGTGACCGTCTGGACGACCCTGGACAGCCAGATGCAGATCCAGGCCCAACGGGCGGTGCGCAATGGCCTGAAGAACGGCAAGGGTCGGCGGGTCGGTCAGGCGGCGCTGGTCGCGATGCGCACCGACGGCCGGGTCGTCGCCCTGGTCGGCGGCGCCGACTACGACAAGAGCCAGTTCGACCGGGCGACGCAGGCGATGCGCCAGCCCGGATCCGCCTTCAAACCGTTCGTCTACCTGGCGGCGATCCGCAGTGGATGGACGCCCGGAAGCGGCATCCTCGACGCGCCCGTGAAGATCGGAAACTGGAGCCCGCAGAACTATGAGGGCAGCTATGCCGGCGGCGAGATCACCCTGGCGGAGGCCTTCGCCAAATCCTCCAACGTCGCCTCGGCGCGGCTGGTGCAGGAGCTTGGCCCAAGCCGCGTGATCCGCGCCGCCCGGGACATGGGCGTCACCTCCGACCTGCCGAACGACGCCTCCATCGCGCTGGGCACCGGCGAGATGACCCTGCTGGAACTGACCGGCGCCTACGCCTCCATCGCCGCCGGCCAGGCGCCGGTGAAGCCGCACGGCCTGCTGGCCGAGACGCCGACCGCGCCCGAGCGGCGACTGTCGCGCGAAGACCGGATGGCCATGCTGCAGCTGATGCGCGGCGTCATCGACCACGGCACCGGAACGGCGGCCAACATCAACCCGGGCGTCTACGGCAAGACCGGCACCAGCCAGGACTATCGCGACGCCTGGTTCGTCGGCTTCGCCGGCAACCTGGTGGTCGGGGTCTGGGTCGGCAACGATGACAACACCCCGATGAAGGGCGTCACCGGCGGCAACATCCCGGCCCAGATCTGGCGCGACTTCATGGGCTACGCCATGCGCCGTCCCGACTTCCCGAGGGCCACCGAGGTGATCGAGCAGCCTCTGCTGGATTTCGACGTCGCCGAACTGGATCCTGATGCGCTGGGCGAGCCGGCGCTCTACGAGATCGACGAGAACGGCATTCCCCTGGCGCCGACCGATGGTCCCCTGCCGCCGGAGGACGACCCCATGGCCTTGCCGCCGCCCGGGTACCGAGATCGGGACGACGGCGGCGACAGGGGCTATGGAAGGGACCGGGACGATGGACGTAACCGGGACTTCAGGCGCAGCCCGGACGATCGGTCCGAGCCGGACTACGGCCGCGATCGGGAACCGCGCTATTCCGACAGGAGGGACGAGCCCCGGGAGGGCGATATTCGCCCGCTGGACGAAGAGCCGCCGCCCGACGACGACTACGAGGCGCCCTGACGGCGGACGGGGCTACAGACGGCAGTAGTGGCGCAGGCCGTCCCGACCCAGGTAAGTGCCGCTGCGGGCGTCGAAGGAGCGGTACTTGCGCGCGCAGGCGACGATCCATTGACGGTCCTCGAGCCTGATCCGGTCGCGGTGCTCTTCCCGCGACTCGGCCAGGGCGGCGCCAAGAACGAAACCGAACAAACCGGCGATCACCTCGTCATGGCGATCGTCCTTGCGGCGGCGGGGATGGGTGCGCTCGTAGCGTTGGCGGTACTCCCACTGGCGGCGATCCCAGCCGGGGGGCGGCGGTTGGCTGCGGTGCTGCGGGTGCTCGACGCGCGGGCGGCGATCGGGCTGGGCGCTGGCGGTCTGGACGGCCGGGCCGAGCGCGCAGGTCAGGGCGAGGAGGCCGACGATCAGGGGGCTTTTCATGGGATTTCTCCTTGGAACGGGCCCAGCTTGCAGGCTCCGGTCCCGGCGAACCTTGATCTGCCTCAATCCCGCCCTTCCCTTCGTCCGCCACATCAGGCTAATGTCCGACCCGCGCGCCGCACCCCGCAACCGACGGGTTCGCTCCGCGCAACACACAGGCTGGCGCCCGGCCTGGTTGGAGGAAGCTCCGACGCAAGGGCGCCGAACCGTTCCGCATCCTGAGCGCCGCACCGGCGCATCCAGGAACAACAGAGACTTTCATGGGCCGCGCGCACGCTCCCCAACATTGTCCGCTTAGAGCCGCCCCCACCGGGGCCGGGCTTGGCGACGTGCTGCGCGCCGATTCAACAGACCGGCGGCTGCGCCTTGAGCGCGCCAAGAGCCGGAGAGAGACAATCGATGACAAAGAAGATGCTCATCGACGCCGCGCACGCCGAAGAAACGCGTGTCGTCGTCATGGATGGAAGCCGGATTGAGGAATTCGACTTCGAAAGCCAAAGCCGGAAACAACTTCGCGGGAACATCTATCTCGCCAAGGTGACCCGGGTCGAACCCAGCCTGCAGGCCGCCTTTATCGAGTATGGCGGCAACCGGCACGGGTTCCTGGCTTTCAACGAGATCCACCCCGACTACTACCAGATCCCCCTGGCCGACCGCGAGGCGCTGACCCGCGAGCTGGCCGAGGACGACGACGAGCCGGCGCCCCCCAAGCGTGACCGCGGCCGTGGCCGTTCGCGCAGCAAGCCGGCGGCCCGCGAGGCCGATCCGTCGATCGAGGCGTCCGAGGACGGCGAAGAGGCGGAAGCCTCGGAAGATCACGGCCACGACGACTCGCACGGCGACGACGATCACGAGCACGCCGAAACCGTCAGCAAGGCCTCCGCGTCTGACGACGATGACGACGACATGGAAGAAGAGGTCGAGCGCCGTCGTCGCCGCCTCATGCGCAAGTACAAGATCCAGGACGTCATCCGTCGCCGGCAGATCATGCTGGTCCAGGTCGTCAAGGAAGAGCGCGGCAACAAGGGCGCGGCCCTGACCACCTACCTGTCGCTGGCCGGCCGCTACGGCGTCCTGATGCCCAACACCGATCGCGGTGGCGGCATCTCGCGCAAGATCGTCTCGGCCACCGACCGCAAGCGCCTGAAGACCGTCGTCCAGGGCCTGGGCGTTCCCAAGGGCCTCGGCCTCATCGTCCGCACGGCCGGCGCCAAGCGCACCAAGGCCGAGATCAAGCGCGACTACGAGTACCTGATGCGGCTGTGGGAAAACATCCGCGACACCACCCTGAACTCCGTGGCCCCTGCCCTCATCTACGAGGAAGAGGACCTGGTGAAGCGGGCGATCCGCGACCTGTTCGACAAGGACATCGATACCGTCCAGGTCGAGGGCGAGGCCGGGTACAAGGAAGCCCGCGACTTCATGCGGATGATCATGCCCAGCCAGGCCGCCAAGGTGGTGGCCTATCGCGAGCCGACGCCGCTGTTCGTGGCCCACCGGATCGAGAACCAGCTGTCGCAGATCTACACGCCGGTCGTGCCGCTGCGTTCGGGCGGCTATCTGGTGATCAACCAGACCGAGGCGCTGGTCGCCATCGACGTCAACTCGGGCAAGGCGACCCGCGAGCGCAACATCGAGGCCACCGCGCTGAAGACCAACTGCGAGGCGGCCGAAGAAGCCTGCCGCCAGCTGCGTCTGCGCGACCTGGCCGGCCTGATCGTCATCGACTTCATCGATATGGAGGAGTCGAAGAACAATCGCGCCGTCGAGAAGATCCTCAAGGACAACCTCAAGGACGACCGCGCCCGCGTGCAGATGGGCCGCATCTCCTCCTTCGGCCTGATGGAAATCAGCCGCCAGCGCCGCCGCACCGGCGTGCTGGAAGGCACCACCCACGTCTGCCCGCATTGTGAAGGCGTCGGCCGGGTCCGCTCGGTCGAGTCCAGCGCCCTGTCGGCCCTGCGCGCGGTGGAGATGGAAGCCCTGCGCGGCGGCGGCGAGCTGACCCTGAAGGTGCCGGGGGCCGTGGCCCTCTACATCCTCAACGAAAAGCGCGCCCATCTGGCCCGCATCCACCAGGTCCACCACCTGTACGTCACCATCCAGGTCGACGACGCCCTGGCCCATGCCGAGCATGAGCTGGAGCGCACGGCGCTCGGCGAGCACAGCCTGCACGCTCTGGACACCTCCGTCCTGGCCCTGCCCAGCCATGGTCTGGTCGATGACGACGACGACTTCGTGCCGCCCGACGACGAGGAGGACGACGAAGAAATCATCGCCGACGACGATGACGCCGAAGCCGACGACCGTCCGGCCCGCCGCGACGGAGCCGAGCGGGAGCCGCGCCGTGACGACGAGAGCCGCGATGGCCGCCGCCGCCGTCGCCGCCGTGGCGGTCGCCGCGAGGACGAAACCGAAGATCGCCCGGCCATCGCCGCCGACGCCGGTGTCGGTGACGCCGAGGACGGTGAAGACGCCGAAGCCGGTGGCGACGACGAGTTCGACAAGGACGGACGCCGCCGGCGTCGCGGCCGTCGCGGCGGTCGCCGCAGCCGCGAGGAAGATCGTCCCAAGGACGGCTTCGCCTGGGCCCGCCCGCGCGTTCCCTTCGGCGACGATCCCTTCCAGTGGCACGATCCGGCCACCCTTGAGGGCGGCGGCATGCTGAGCGTCCGCGACCCCGACCAGACGCCGGTCCGCCCTGCGCTGGTCGAGAGTGATGAAGGTCCGGTCGCCGAACGTGGCGAGCGGCCCGAGCGCGAGCGTGGCGAACGCGGCGGCCGTGGCCGTCGTCGTGGCCGCGACCGGGATAGGGGTCCGCGCGAACCGCGTGACGCCGTCGCCGCCGAAGCCTCCGACGTCGTCGAAGCTGCTCTGCCGGCTGAAGAGCCCGCGCAGGACTTCGCCATGATCGATCCGCCGATCTCGACGCTGCCGGCCGGTGAGCCCTTCACCGACGAGGTCTGGGTCGAGTTGCCCGTCGAAGAGCCGGTGAAGAAGGCCCGCAAGAGCCGCGCCAAGCCGAAGAAGGCCGAAGAGGTGGTGGAAGCCGCTCCGGAAGCCCCTTCGGAAGCTGTCGAGGCCGCGCCGGAACCGGTCGTGGAAGCGCCCGCCCCGGCTCCCGAGCCGGCGCCGGAGCCGGTCGTGGCCGCCGCGCCGGAGCCTGCCCCGGCTCCGGAACCGGAGACGCCTGCCCTGCCCGATCCGAACGAAATCACCGCCCCGCCGGAAAAACCCAAGAAGGGTTGGTGGCGTCGGTGATCAACCCACACTAGTCTTTGAGTCCGCGCGGGGGCGCTAACGGAGTAACGTGACCTGATGAGCTCCCGCGCCTTCTCATCCTGGCGGCCGCTGAAGGCGGCCATCGCCGGTCTCACGGCGGTCAGCCTGGTGCTGACCGCCGGCCTGCCGGCCTTTGCCCAGGAAGACCGGGTGTCGCTGCTGCGCGACACCGAGATCGAGGCCATCCTGCACGAGCAGGCCGATCCGCTGATCGCCGCGGCGGGCATGACGCCCAAGGATGTCACCATCCTGCTGGTCGGCGACAAGTCGCTCAACGCCTTCGCCACCCAGGGCCAGGTGATGGGCTTCAACGCCGGCCTGATTCTCGAGACCGAGAACCCCAATCAGCTCAAGGGCGTCATGGCCCATGAGATCGGCCACCTGGCCGGGGCCCACCCGCTGCGCTCGGGCGACATGCAGAACGCCGGCCTGCGCCCGATGCTGCTGACCATGGGCCTGGGCGTGCTGGCCCTGCTGGCCGGGGCGCCGGACGCCGGGGCCATGCTGATCGGCAACTCCGGCTATTTCGGCACCCTGGGCGCGCTGGGATTTAGCCGCGAACAGGAAGGCCGCGCCGACCAGGCCGCCGTCGGCTTCCTCGAGAAGACCGGACAGTCGTCCCGGGGCCTGGTCGAGTTCTTCGACAAGTTCCGCTACCAGGAAGTCTTCCAGGAAGCCCGCCGCTTCCCCTATTTCCGCAGCCACCCGCTGTCCTCGACCCGTATCGAGATGCTGCGCAGCAAGGTCGAGTCGCAGTCGCACTACAAGGCGGTCGACTCGCCGGCCGAGCTTGAGGCCCATGAGATCATGAAGGCGAAGATCGTCGCCTTCACCCAACCTCAGGTCGCCCTCATCAAGTACGCCGAGACCGACAAGAGCTATCCGGCCCGCTATGCCCGGGCCATCGCCTACTACCGGCTGAAGGACGTCAACCGCGCCGTGGTCATGGTCGACACCCTGCTGACCGAACAGCCCGAGAACGCCTACCTGTGGGAGCTCAAGGGCCAGATGCTGTTCGAGTTCGCCCGCGCCAGGGAAGCCGAATACCCGCAGCGCCAATCGGTGAAGTACAAGCCGGACGCGCCGCTGCTGCGCATCAACCTCGGCCAGACGCTGATCAACCTGGACGACCCGGCCAAGCGCGACGAAGGCATCGAGATGCTCAAGCGCTCGCTGCTGCACGAGGACATTCCGGACGCCTGGCGCCTGCTGGCGCAGGCCTATGACGCCAAGGGCGACGAAGGCCTCGCGCGCCTGTCGACGGCCGAATACTACTATGCCCTCGGCGGCCTGAACGAGGCGCGCGGCTTTGCCATGCGGGCCCGCGACCTGCTCGACAAGAACAGTGTCGGCTGGCGCCGGGCCACCGACATCGTCCTCACCGCCAACCCCAGCCGCGAAGACCTGCAGGACCTGGCCAAGGAAGGCTAAGGCCTGCTCGCAGGCCCTCCACGATCCCCTGAAGACCGAGAGACATTCATGCGCCGCTCGACGATCCCGCTTGTCATCACCCTGGCCGCCACGGTCGGGCTGACCGCCTGCGAGAAGAAGGACAAGCCGATCACCGAGGTGGACCCCGCCTCGATCGCGGCGGCCCAGGAGATGAAGGTCGACAAGGATTTCGGCGACAAGGTGCGCGCCTACATCCTGCAGCATCCCGAAATCCTGCTGGAGGCCCAGCAGGCCCTGCAGCTGAAGGCGATGGCCGAGGAAGAGGCGGTCATCGAAAAGCAGTTCGCCAGCCACAAGGTGCAGCTGCAACGCGACAAGCGGGACTTCGTGATCAACCCCCAGGGCAAGGTCACCGTCGTGCAGCTGTTCGACTACAACTGCACCTACTGCAAGGTCATCGCGCCTGAGGTCGCCAAGCTGGCGAAGGAAAATCCCAACGTCCGGTTCGTGTTCAAGGACTATACGCTCGGCAACTTCGGCCCGACCTCCGAATACGCGGCGGCGGCGGCCCGGGCGCTCGGCAACAAGGGCCTGTTCGCCGACGCCCACTTCGAGATGATGGACCACCGGCCGCTGACCGACGAGCAGGTGGACGACCTCCTCGCCCGCAACGGCATCGCCCCGGCCTCTGTCCGGGCCCTGGAGCAGACGCCGGAGCAGGTGCAGTACCTGGCTGACCAGCGCCAGCTGGCCAAGGACATGGGCATCAACGGCACCCCGGCCTTCTTCGTCGAAGGCGACTTCATCAGCGGCGCCCAGACCGAGGCGCTGAAGGCGGCGATCGCCAAGGCGTTGAGCGGCCGCTGAGGCCTACCAGCTCTCCCCCCGCAAAGCGGGAGGAGGACAGGTTTCGAGCCTAAGCGAGAAACCAGGAGGCGGGCCCACCGGCGGCGGGAGGTTCCTTCTGACGCGGGGGTACCCCCTTCCTGCTCTGTCGCTTGAAGGCTCCAGAGCGGTCCTCCCCCCGCAAGCGGGGGGAGCGTTTGAACGGGCTAGATCTGTCCGGCCGCGATGGTGTTCAGATTGCCGCCGGCCCACTCACGCCCCGCCTGTTTCATCCGCTCGGCGGCGGCGTCCGCCCTGCCCTTCTTCGCCTCGGCGCGGCTGGCGACGACCAGCGTCAGGGGGTCGTGCGGCCATTTCGCCAGCACCTTGTCGACTTCCTTGAGCGCCTTGTCGGTCTGGCCCGAGGCCAGCAGGGCCGAGGCATAGGATCGGCGGATCGGGTACCACCAGGGCGGCGGGTCGCGGCCTTGCAGGTCGCGCTCCTGCTGCAGGGCGGCCTTGTGGTAATGGCGCGCCGCTTCACGCGGCCTGTTCTCCAGCATCGCCGCCCGGCCGAGCAGCACCTCCAGGGCGACGTCGACGAAGGCGATGTAATCCTTGGAGTCCCCCTTGGCGATGGAGGCGCGCGCCGCCGCCATGGCCGCGGCCTCGGCCCTGACGCCGGCGGCGTCGCCCCGACGGCTCAGCGCCTCGCCACGGGCGTAGCGCCACATGGCCCTGTGCAGCGGATGCGTCGGCCTGGGCATGGCCAGCAGCGCGTCGATATCGCCGTGGCGCCCGTAGGCGAACCAGCCGAGCGACGATCCGGCCTGGATCCAGGGGTTGACCTTGTCCAGGTCGATGGCCCGGTAGACGCCACCGATCTTCAGCGCCGACCTGGCGTCGCCCGCCATCATCGCCCCGCCGAGGGCGAAGTTCACGTTGTGGCCGTAGTAGCCGACCTTGAAGAGGTCGGCGGGGCCGTCGGTGCGCTTCACCCAGGCGGCGTCGACGTCCATGGCGTCGAGATTGGCGCGGGCGGCGTCCTTGTAGCGGCCGATCTGGTAGTAGGTATGCGAGGGCATGTGGATCAGGTGGCTGGCCCCTGGCGCAATCCCCTGCAGCCTGTCGGCGTAGACCTCGGCCTTGCCGGGCGCGCCGACCCACTCGCTGGCGTGGATGTAGAAGTGGATGGCGCCGGCGTCGTCGGGGCGACGGGCCAGCACGGTTTCAAGCAGCGGCATGGCGCGGGCCGGCTGGTCGGCGATCATCCAGGCGTCGGCGGACCAGACCCAGATCGCGTCTTCAGCGGGGTATTTGGTGGCAAGGGCGTCCATGGCTTTGGCGAAGGCCCTGTTGTCGCCCTTGCCGGCGTAGCGCCGCGTCAGGGCGGCGCCCAGTTCGCGCTCGCGGTCGGAACCCTTGGCCAGCAGGACGTTGGCCCTGGCGGCCGCCGCGCGGGCCTTGACCAGATCCTCCGGGCCGATGCCGAAGTTGATGGTCGGGCCCAGCGACCAGGCGTAGCCCCAGGCGCACATGGCGCAGCCCGGGTCCAGCCGCATGGCCTCGCCGAAGGCGGCCGTCGCCTCCTCATGCTTGAAGGCCCAGCCCAGCTGCAGGCCGTAGTCGAACCAGCGCTGGCCCTCGGCGCTGGCGGCGATCCGCAAGCGCCCGTTGCCAAAGTCGGCCGACATGGGCGGGGGCTTCAGGACCTTGGCCTCGGCCGGGCCGCCCTCGCTTTCGGCGGTAAGGCACATCGGCGACAGGGCCAGCGGACGGTAGGCCTGGGCCGACTGCGCCACCTGGGTGGTCGGAACAAGGATGGCCAGGCTGACGCCCAGCAGCCATGCGGTCTTCATGCTTGCCCCTCCAGAAGGACGTCAGGCTAGACCATTCCGCCGGTTTGGCGAGATCAGATCAGCCCCGCCAGCGGCGAAGACGGGTCAGCGTACATCCGGCGCGGCATGCGGCCGGCCAGATAGGCCTCGCGGCCGGCGATGACCGCATGCTTCATGGCGCTGGCCATCAGGATGGGATCCTTGGCCTCGGCGATGGCGGTGTTCATCAGGATGCCGTCGCAGCCCAGCTCCATGCCGATGGTCGCATCGCTGGCCGTGCCGACGCCGGCGTCGACCAGGACCGGAACCTTGGCCTGTTCGACGATGAGCCGCAGGTTGACCTTGTTCTGGATGCCGAGGCCCGAGCCGATCGGCGCCCCCAGCGGCATGATGGCGGCGGCGCCCGCCTCCTCCAGCTTGCGGCAATAGACCAGGTCGTCGGTGCAGTAGACCATGACGTCGAAACCCTCGGCGACGAGCAGCTTCAGGGCGCGCAGGGTCTCTTCCATATCCGGATAGAGGGTCTTGGGGTCGCTGAGCACCTCCAGCTTCACGAGGCTCCAGTCGCCGGCCTCGCGGGCCAGGCGCAGGGTCCGCACGGCGTCCTCGCCGGTGAAACAGCCGGCGGTGTTGGGCAGGTAGGTGAACTCGGTCGGCTTGACGAAGTCCATCAGCAGCGGCTGGGTCCGGTCGGTCAGGTTCACGCGGCGCACGGCCACGGTGACGATCTCGGCCCCCGCCGCGCGGGCGGCGTCGGCGTTGGTCTGATAGTCCTTGTACTTGCCGGTGCCGACGATCAGGCGGGAGCTGAAGGTGCGGCCGGCGACGGTCCAGGTGTCGGAGGGGCTGGGAGGCGTTGTCATGGGGCGGGAGTACACCAGCAGCGGCGGCCTGTGGAGCCGGGGCTAATCGAAGCGGCCCACATTATAGCACGGCATTCTCGGCGTAAGCCCCCGGCGGAAACTCAAGTCGTTGAAAAGGTGTGGTTTCCGTGTGGCCCGGGCGTCGCTGAATGTAGGTCTGTCTGTAGGTCCGACCGTAGCCCGATGCACCTGGAATTTAGGTCAGTTTGCGCCCACGGCGACCTACAGCCTTGCGGCATCGTGCGCCGCAGCGCCGGCAGGCCGTCGCAACGGCCGGATTAACTTTTGAATTCCAGGTATGTCGGCTGCGGACGTTGCCCGGTCGAATAGGTAACCGGTATCATAGCCCGATGAGCACCCCCCTCCCCCTCCCGGATCGACGCGCGGTCCTGGCCGGCGCGGTCGGTCTGGCGAGTCTTGCTCTGGCGCCCCAGGCCCTTGCGCAGCGCGCCGATCCGGTCGTGCCGACCGGCCATGGACCGGTGCAGGGCCTGCGCGAGGGCGGGCTGCTGGTCTTCAAGGGCCTGCGCTACGGCGCCGACACCGGGCCGCGCCGGTTCCAGCCGCCGGTTCCGCCAGCGCCCTGGACGAAGCCCCTGCCCTGCACGGCGTTCGGTCACGCCTCCCCGCAGCGGGGCAAGGAGGCGGATCAGTCGGAAGACTGCCTGTTCCTCAATGTCTGGACGCCCGGCGCCGATGCCGCGAGGCGGCCGGTGATGCTCTACATCCACGGCGGCGCCTACATGACCGGCAGCGGCTCCAGCCCCCTGATCGATGGCGGGCGGCTGGCGGCCCGGGGCGATGTGGTCGTTGTCACGGTCAATCACCGGCTGGGGCCGTTCGGCTACAGCTATCTGAACCGCCTGATCCCCGGCTTCGAGGATGGCGGCAACGCCGGCATGCTGGACCTGGTCCTGGCCCTGCGGTGGGTGCGGGACAATGTCGCCGCTTTCGGGGGCGATCCGGGCCGGGTGATGCTGTTTGGCCAGTCGGGCGGCGGGGCCAAGATCGCCACCCTGATGGCCATGCCGGCGGCGAGCGGCCTGTTCCACCGGGCCGCCACGATGAGCGGCCAGCAGCTGACCGCCTCGGGCCCCGGCAACGCCACGCGGCGGACGCAGGCCCTGCTCGACACCCTGAAGATCGGCCCCAAAGACCTCGCAACCCTGCCGGCGGCGCAGATCGTCGAGGCGCTGGGGACGACCGACCCGGTCATCGGCTCCGGCGGTCTCTACTTCGGGCCCGTGCTCGACGAGCGCAGCCTGACCCGCCACCCCTTCTATCCCGATGCCGCGCCACAGAGCGCCGGCATCCCGATGATGATCGGCAACACCCGCGACGAGACCCGGGGCTTCTTCAGCGATCCCGCCATGTACGCCCTGACCTGGGACGAACTGCCCGGCAAGCTGGTCGCCAACATGCGGGTGGACATCGATCCGGGCGTGGTCATCCGCCGCTACCGCGAGCTCTACCCGGCCTGGTCGCCCAGCGACGTCTTCTTCGGCGCGACCACCGCCTCCCGCTCCTGGCGGGCGGCCATCGTCGAGGCCGAACTGCGGGCGAAGCAGGGCTCGCCGGTGTTCGCCTACCAGCTGGACTGGCGATCGCCGAAGGACGGCGGCCTGTGGGGCGCGCCGCACACCCTGGACATCCCGCTGGTGTTCGGAACCCTGGACGCCCCGGGATCGATCACCGGCACGGGCGAGGATGCAAAAGCGGTCAGCAGCCTGATGATGGACGCCTTCATCCGTTTTGCCCGCGCTGGCGACCCGAACGGAGCCGGCCTGCCGGCATGGGAGCCCTACGGGCTGGAACGGCGTCAGACCATGGTCTGGAATGTCGAGCCCAGGCTGGTCGATGACCCGCGCGGAGACGAGCGGCGCCTGTTCGAGAAAGTCCCCTTTATCCAGCAGGGAACCTAGCTGAACAGACCCGCGAACCAGCCGATGTTTTCCTGAACGACGGACAGGAAGGCGAAGGCGCCGACCAGCATGGCCTTGCCGAACAGCAGCAGGATGACGATCCCGACCAGGCCGCTGAGCCAGCCGACGAGGGCGGCGACGCCGTCACGCTCGGCCAGGCCAAGCGCGAAGGCGGCGATGGCGAAGCTGGGCACCATGTTGCCGAGCGGGATCGGCAGGAAGACGATGATCGCCAGAATGACGCAGAACAGCCCGGTCAGCCGGTCGATGACCGGTCCGTAGAGCACGGTCAGCCGCCGCCGCAGCCGGCGCTCCAGCCAGGCCAGGTAGGGCGTCAGCTTGCCCATCAGCGCCACATAGTCGGTGCGCGACATGGTCCGGTTGGCGATGACCCTGGGCAGCCACAGGTGGTCGCGGCCGATCATCCACTGCACGGTGATGAACAGCAGCGGCGCGCCGAGGATGGCCGAGACGCCGGGCGGCATCGGCAGGGCCAACGGCGCCGCGAACACGAACATCAGCGCCCCGAAAGCCCGGTCCCCGAACGCCTTGGTGACGTCGCTGACAGCCACGGCCTCGCGTTCCTCGGCGGCGATGCCGGCGAGAATGTCAGAGACGCGGGGCGGGTGGGCAGACTCGGTCATGGGGCTTGGTGGGCACTATATAGGGAGGCGACTCTCACGCGCCCGTGAAGAAATGGAAATCTTGTCGATTGTTGGTTGAGACGTTTGATCCGTTTGGGGGGCAGCGCCTGAAAGAGCCCTCTCCCGGAGGGAGAGGGAGGGGCCCGCCGCGTAGCGGTGGGAGGGTGAGGGGTTAGGGACGACCAGGGGTTTCGCTCGGCAGACTCTTGAAGGCCGGCGCACTGACGGACAGGACTTACCCCCTCACCCTCCCACGCCGAAGGCGTGGGCCCCTCCCTCTCCCCATGGGAGAGGGTTCAAACGGGTGACATTCGGCGCCCGCCACACCCCTTGATTCGACCACGCGTTGACATTCCCCCATCGGGCGACGCACCTTCCGCGCCCTTGAGGGGGGCCCGTCGGTCCTTCCGCAGCCAAAGATTCAAGCCACACTTCATGAACGTCGTCGTCGTCGAGAGCCCGGCCAAGGCCAAGACCATCAACAAGTATCTGGGACCCGGGTTCACCGTACTGGCCTCCTATGGCCACGTCCGCGACCTGCCGTCGAAGGACGGCTCGGTGAAGCCGGATGAGGACTTCGCGATGTTCTGGGAGGTGGACGCCAAGTCCTCCAAACGCATCAGCGACATCGCCGACGCCCTCAAGGGCGCCGACGGCATCATCCTGGCCACTGACCCGGATCGCGAGGGCGAGGCCATCAGCTGGCACGTTCTGGAGATCCTGCAGAAGAAGAAGGCGATCAAGGACAAGGCCGTCAGCCGGGTCACCTTCAACGCCATCACCAAGACCGCCGTGCTCGACGCCATGGCAAACCCGCGTCAGATCGACATGGAACTGGTCGACGCCTACCTGGCGCGGCGGGCGCTCGACTATCTGGTCGGCTTCACCCTGTCGCCGGTGCTGTGGCGCAAGCTGCCGGGGTCGCGCTCGGCCGGGCGGGTGCAGTCGGTGTCGCTGCGGCTGGTCGTCGATCGCGAGATCGAGATCGAGAAGTTCAGGACGCAGGAATACTGGAGCGTCGATGCGGAGGTCACCGCCGGCGGCGATCCCTTCACCGCCCGCCTGGTCAAGCACGAGAACAAGAAGCTCACCAAGTTCGACCTCGGCGACGAGGCGACGGCGCACAAGGCCCGCGACGCCGTCTCGGCCGCCGCCTTCAGTGTCCACTCGGTCGAGAAGAAGCCGGCCCGGCGCTCGCCGCCCCCGCCCTTCACCACCTCGACCCTGCAGCAGGAAGCCAGCCGCAAGCTCGGCTTCAACGCCCAGCGCACCATGCAGGCGGCCCAGAAGCTGTACGAGGGCATCGACATCGGCGGCGAGACCGTCGGCCTGATCACCTACATGCGGACCGACGGCGTGCAGGCCGCGCCGGAAGCCCTGGCCGAGGCGCGCGACGTCATCGCCGGCCTCTATGGCAAGGACTACGTCCCCGAGAGCGCCCGCATCTACAAGACCAAGGCCAAGAACGCCCAGGAAGCGCACGAAGCCATCCGCCCGACCTCGCTGAACCGCAACCCCGGCAAGCTGCGCCTGGATGGCGATCTGGGCCGTCTCTACGAACTGATCTGGAAGCGGATGATCGCCAGCCAGATGGAAGCGGCCCGCATCGAGCGCACCACCATCGAGCTGGAAAGCGGCGACGGCCAGACCGGCCTGCGCGCCACCGGCCAGGTCATCCAGTTCCCCGGCTACCTCGCCGTCTACGAGGAAGGCCGCGACGATGCCGAGGACGAGGACGGCGCCCGCCTGCCGCCCGTCAACGAGGGCGCCGCCGCCCGGGTGCTCAACGTCAAGGCCGACCAGCACTTCACCGAACCGCCGCCGCGCTATTCGGAAGCCAGCCTGGTCAAGAAGATGGAAGAGCTCGGCATCGGCCGGCCCTCGACCTACGCCTCGATCCTGACCGTGCTGCGCGACCGCGCCTATGTGCGGATGGAGAAGAACCGCTTCATCCCCGAGGACAAGGGACGGCTGGTCACCGCCTTCCTGGAACAGTTCTTCGCCCGCTACGTGGAATACGATTTCACCGCCGGCCTCGAAGAAAAGCTCGACCTGGTCAGCGACGGCAAGCTGAACTGGAAGGCGCTGCTGCGCGAGTTCTGGACCGACTTCCACGCCGCCGCCGACGACATCGGCGAGCTGCGCGTCAGCCAGGTGCTCGACGCCCTGAACGAGAGCCTTGGCCCGCACATCTTCCCGCAGAAGGAGGACGGCTCCGATCCGCGCCTCTGCACCACCTGCGGCACCGGCCAGTTGTCCCTGAAGACCGGCAAGTACGGGGCCTTCATCGGCTGTTCCAACTACCCCGAGTGCCGCTTCACCCGGCCGATCGCCCAGTCCGAAGGCGACGGCGAGGCCGAGGCCACCGACCGCGAACTGGGCGTGAACCCCAGGACCATGCAGGCGGTCTGGCTGAAGAACGGCCGCTTCGGCCCCTATGTCGAGGAAGCCGGCGAGAAGCCCAAGCGCGCCAGCCTGCCCAAGGGCTGGCTGCCCGCCGCGATGGATATCGACAAGGCGCTGCGCCTGCTGGAGCTGCCGCGCGATGTCGGGGCCCACCCCGAGGACGGCAAGATGATCCAGGCCGGCATCGGCCGGTACGGGCCTTACGTCCTCCACGAGGGCACCTACGCCAACCTGGAGAGCGCCGACGAGGTGTTCGACGTCGGCCTCAACCGCGCCGTGGCGGTGCTGGCCGAGAAGCGGGCCGGCGGACGCGGCGCGCGCGGCCAGGCGGCGGCGCTGAAGGAACTGGGCAACCACCCGGAAGACGGCGCGCCGATCAAGATCCTGTCCGGCCGCTTCGGCCCCTACATCAAGCACGGCTCGACCAACGCCAACGTGCCGCGCGGCAAGGACCCGCTGGAGGTCACCCTCGAGGAGGCCGTCGGCCTGATCGCCGAGCGGGTGGCCAAGGGCGGCGGCAAGAAGCCGGTGAAGAAGGCGGCGGCCAGGAAGCCTGCGGCCGCCAAGAAGACCGGTGAGAAGCCGCCGGCCAAGAACCCGGCCGAGAAGCGCATCGCCGGCAAGGCCGTGGTCGCCAAGAAGAAGGCGGCGGCGAAGAAGCCGACGGCCGCCTCGCTGGGCGTGACCAAGGTGGTGGGCAAGAAGAAGCCGGCGGCGAAGAAGGCCGAAGACTGATCCTTCTCCCGCTTGTCGGGAGAAGGTGGCAGCCGCAGGCTGACGGATGAGGGCAGCGCCGGCCTCAGCCGGGCTGGCCCTTTGTGGCGCAGGCAGCGCTGCCGCCCATCCCGTTTCCGCCGGTGCTGCCCTCATCCGACCCCTTCGGGGCCACCTTCTCCCGACAAGCGGGAGAAGGGCGCTCACTTTGCAAACGCTATCGACAGCCTCGCGAGGCCGTGCCAACTTGCCTTTGTAATTTCAAGCGAGGTCATTTCATGCGTCGTCTTCTCCTCGCCGCCAGCGTGTTCGCGCTCGCCGCCACCGCCGCGTCCGCTCAGCAGCGCCAGCTCTCGGTCACCATCTATAATTCCGGCCAGAGCCTGGTTGAGGACATCCGGACCGAAAACCTGACCGCCGGCCGCCAGCGAATCGAGTTCAAGGATGTCTCGCCGCAGATCCGCTCGGAGACCGTCACCCTGTCGGCGCCCGGCATCTCGATCATCGAGCAGAATTTCGACTACGACCTGCTCAGCCCCCAGACCCTGATGGAAAAGGCCGTCGGCGAGACGGTGACCATAGTCCGCACCAATCCCGGCAACGGCCAACAGACGACCGAGCGGGCCAAGGTCCTGGCGGTCAACAACGGCGTGGTGCTGCAGATCGGCGACCGGATCGAGATCCTGCGCGAGGACGGCGTCCCGACCCGGGTGATCTTCGACAAGGCCCCGCCCGGGCTGCGCGCCCGCCCGACCCTGTCGGTAATGGTGGATGCGGCGCAGGGCGGCCCGCGCCCGGCCAAGCTGACCTACCTGACCAACGGCCTCGGCTGGAACGCCGACTATGTCGCCCTGTTCGACGAGAAGAACGGCAAGATCGACGTCCAGGGCTGGGTCACCCTGAGCAACAGCACCGGCGTCGACTTCACCGACGCGGAGGTGCAGCTGGTGGCCGGCAACACCGGGGGCGGCGTGCGCTATTCGCCGCCGGCGGTGAGTTCGGCCGGAACGCTCACCGGGACGGCCGTGCCGCTGGCCGACTTCTACCTCTATCCGCTCACCGAGCGCACCACGATCGCCCAGAACCAGACCAAGCAGGTCAGTTTCCTGGATGTCATCGGCGCCCCTGCCCGCAAGGCCTACCGCGTCGACCTCGGCGGCTTCGGCAGTAGCGAGCAGCCGATCGCCGCCGCCGTGAAGCTGGAATTCGGCGGCCAGAACGAGCCGCTGCCGGCCGGCACGGTGCGTTTCTACGTCCGTGACCGGCAGGGCGATCCCAAGTTCATCGGCGAGAACGAGATCGGACATACACCGGCCGGCAGCGACCTCTCCATCCAGACCGGCAACGCCTTCGACGTCACCCTGACCCCGACCGTGGTCACCACCGACAAACGCAGCACGACCAAGACCCGCTATGAGATGAGCTACCTCGTGCGCAACGCCCGGCCCGAGTCGGTGGTGGTCCAGGTGCGCCAGGGCGGCCTTGGCCGGGACGGCAAGCTGATCAAGGAAAGCCTGACCTCGAAGCGGCTCAACGCCCAGACCCTGCAATGGGACGTGCCGGTGGCCGCCAACGGCGAGACCATCCTGACCTTCACGGTCGACAGCGGCTACTGATCCCGTGCGCCGCGCCCGCCTGACAGCGCTGAGCGTCGCGCTGGCCCTGATGACGGGGCCCCTGATGGCGGCTGGCCCGGCGCAGGCCCAGGTTTCGGCCCGGCCGGACTCCGTGGCCCTGACCGTCTACCAGGACCCCAATGGGTCCCGCGGCTATTTCGACGGCCGCTCGGGCCTGGCGCTGGTCACCGAATGGCGGACCATCGAGGTCCCGGCCGGCCAGAGCAAGGTCACTTTCCGCGGCGTGGCGGCCGGCATCGTGCCGGCGACGGCGGCGCTGGACGGCCTGCCGGCGCAGATGGTCGAGCGCAACCAGGACTACAACCTGATGAGCCCCGGCTCGATCGTCGCCGCCGCCATCGGCGAGCCGGTCAGGCTGGTGCGGACCAACGCGGTGACCGGCGCCGAGACGGTGCGCACCGCCATCCTCCGCTCCGGCCCCAACGGCGTGGTGCTGGAGGTCGACGGCGGCATCGAGGCGCTGGGCTGCAGCGGCGAGCCCGAGCGCATCGTGTTCGACAAGCTGCCGGACGGGCTGGCGTCGGAGCCCACCCTGTCGATGACCGTGCGGACGAAGACGGCGGGCGCCTACAAGGTGCGCCTGACCTATCTGGCCGTCGGGCTCAACTGGAAGGCCAACTACGTCGCCACCGTGCGCGCCGACGGCAAGACGCTCGACCTGACCGGCTGGATCACCCTCACCAACGACAGCGCCAGCAGCTTCACCGATGCGCCCACCCAGGTGGTGGCCGGCGACGTGGCGCGCAGCTGGCGCACGCGGGCGACGGTCGCCTACGGTCGGCGCAAGGAATCGGCCTGCTGGCCGACCGGCCTCAACTTCGCCTACGACGCCTACTCCGACATCGTTGTCACCGGCAGCCGGATGGAACGCGCGCCGATGGCCATGGCGCCGCCCCCGCCGCCGCCGCCTCCAGCGCCACCGCCGCCGGCGGCCAAGGCGGAGCAGTCCGAGCTGGGCGACTACAAGCTCTACACCCTGCCCTATCCCACCACGGTGGCGGCGCGGCAGACCAAGCAGCTGTTGATGCTCGACGCCGACGGTGTCGCCTTCGACCGGGTCTATCGGTTCACCAGCTGGCCGGGCGCCACCTGGAACCCGGACCAGAAGGCCCTGCCCGTCCAGCTCATGCTGCGGATGAAGAACCGCAAGGAGACCGGGCTGGGCCTGCCGCTGCCGGGCGGCAACGCCATGATCGGCCAGGAGACCGGCGACGGCCGCCTGCTGGCCGGCGAGTTCAGGTTCGAGAACAGCGCCGTCGGCGCCCCCTTCGACCTGGTCCTGCAGAACTCCGCCCAGGTGCAGGTGACCCCCCGGCTGGTCAGCAAGACCTCGAAGGGCAAGCGCAAGACGCAGTGGCTCTATGAGGTGGAAGCCGAAAACACCACCGCCGCCCCGGCGGCCTTCGAGTGGCGGCTGCAGGACATCGGCTACGTCTACAAGGTGACCGCCTCCAGCGTGAAGCCGGTGGCCCGAGACGGCGGCCGGGTGATGCCCGTGGTCCTGGCGCCGGGCGAGAAGCGGACCCTGCGTTACACCCTGCTCTTCACGCAGTAGGTGCGCTCATCGTTCTGGCGCGTTATGCCAGCACATGGCCAAGCCTCCCCCCAAGACGTCGAAGTCTCCCAAGCCCGTTCGCGCCCCCCAGGGTCTGCCTGACAAGGAAACCCTGATCGCCTTCCTGCGCGACGCCGGCGAGGCGGCGAAGGCCGACATCGCCCGCCACTTCGGGCTGAAGGGCGCCGACCGCCGGGCTCTGCGCGAGATGCTGCGTGTGCTGGAGGCCAAGGGCGATCTGGGCAAGCGCGGCCGCCGCGGCTTCGCCGAGGCCGGCGCCCTGCCGCCGGTCGGGGTGGCCGAGGTGGTCGAGCGCGACACCGACGGCGACCTCTATGTGCGCCTCTCCAAGGGCGGCGACGACGCGCCGCTCGCCCGCCTGACGCCGGATGCGGCCGAGAAAACCGCCGGGGCCCCCGGGCTCGGCGACAAGCTGCTGGTCCGCTACGAGCGGCTCGAGAACGGCGAGATCGAGGCGCGGGTCATCAAGCGGCTGGGCCAGAGCGCCCACAAGATCCTCGGCGTGGTGCGCAAGGTTCGGCGCGAGATCCGGGTCGAGCCGGTGGATCGCAAGAGCCGCGATACGCTGCTGCTCAGCGAGTATGACGGCCGCGACCTGAAGGACGGCGACCTGGTGGTCGCCCAGATCCAGCTCAGCGGTCCGCGCGAACGCTACGGCCCCAAGAACGGCAAGCTGCTGGAAGTCGTCGGCCGCGAGGACGAGCCGCGCGCCGCCTCCCTGATCGCCATCCACGCCCACGGCATTCCGACGGGCTTCAGCCCGCAGGCGGAAGCCGAGGCCGAGGCGGCGAAGGAAGCCACCCTGAAGGGCCGCGAGGATCTGCGCGACCTGCCGCTGATCACCATCGACCCCTCAGACGCCCGAGACCACGACGACGCTGTCTTCGCCCATCCCGACGACGACGCCCGCAATGAAGGCGGCTGGGTGGTCTGGGTCGCCATCGCCGACGTCGCCGCCTACGTGCGCCACGGCACGGCGCTGGACGCCGAGGCCCGCGAGAAGGGCAACTCCACCTACTTCCCCGACCGGGTCGAGCCGATGCTGCCCGAGCGGCTGTCGGCCGGGCTCTGCAGCCTGCGTCAGGGCGAGAACCGCGCCACCATGGCCGTGCGCATGGTCTTCGGGGCCGACGGCAAGAAACGCAGCCACCGCTTTGTGCGCGGCCTGATGCGCTCGGCCGCCAAGCTCTCCTACGAGCAGGCGCAGGCGGCCATCGACGGCCAGCCGGACGACCAGACCGGCCCGCTGCTGGACAGCATCCTGAAGCCCCTGTGGGCCGCCTATCACGTCATGCTCAAGGGCCGCCGCGCCCGCTCGCCGCTTGGCATCGAGAGCGACGAGCGACGCATCCGCTTCAATCCGGAAGGCGAGATCGTCTCCATCGAGCGTCGCCGCAGCCTGGAGGCCCACCAGCTCATCGAGGAGATGATGGTCCAGGCCAACGTCTGCGCCGCCGAGACCCTGGAGCAGAAGAAGACGCCGCTGATCTACCGCGTCCACGACACCCCCTCGATGGAGAAGATGCAGTCGCTGGGCGAGTTCCTGGAGACGCTGGGCATCCCGTGGAGCAAGGGCGAGGCCCCGCGCACCGACCGCTTCAACAAGCTGCTCACCGAGACCCGCGAGGGGCCGCACGCCCCAATCGTCAACGAGGTGGTCCTGCGCACCCAGATGCAGGCCCACTACAACAGCGACAACATCGGCCACTTTGGCCTGAACCTGGCCAAATACGCCCACTTCACCAGCCCGATCCGCCGCTATGCCGACCTGATCGTGCACCGGGCCCTGATCCGGGCGCTGGGCCTCGGCGACGACGGCCTCACCGACGGCGACATCAGCCAGATCAAGGACACGGCGGAGAAGATCACCTTCGCCGAACGCCGCAGCATGGCCGCCGAGCGCGACGCCACCGACCGCTACGTCGCCAGCTTCCTGGCTGACCGGGTGGGCGCGACCTTCCCGGGCCGCATCACCGGAGTGACGCGGTTCGGCCTGTTCGTGCGCCTGGAAGAGACCGGCGCCGACGGCCTTGTCCCCGTCTCGACCTTGGGCGAGGAATACTTCGTCCACGACGAGCGCCTGCACGCCCTGGTCGGCGAACGCACCGGGGCCCGCTGGCCGCTGGGCATGGCCGTTGAGGTCAAGCTGCGTGAGGCGACGCCGGTGACCGGCGGGCTGCTGTTCGAGATGCTCTCGGAACCGGTCAAGGCCGACCCCAACGCGCCCCGGCCAAGGCTCGGCGTCCGCCGCCAGTTCAAGGACGGCGGCAATACCCGGGGAGGCCCGCCGCGCAAAGGTGGGCCGGGCTTCTCGCGGGCGCCGGGGAAGAGCGGCAAGGGCGGGGGTAAGCGGCGGTAGACTCCCTCTTTTGCTGTCATCCTCCGGCCGCGCAGCGGACCGGGGGACCCAAGGCGGCTCTGGAAAGACTCCCGGCAATCTTCACCCGGATAGTTGGGTCCCCCGGTTCCCGCTCCGCGGGCCCGGAGGATGACAGCGTTTGGTTGGAGCGCGGGATTCACTTGCTCCCACGGCGACTTCAGGGTCCGATGTCCCACACCACCGGGGCAAACACCATGAAGCGCCAAGTCCTCCTCGCCACCACCTTGGCGGCCCTCCTCGCCCTCCCCGCCCTGGCCAACGACTCCACGGCCGAACTCGCCGCCGGCGGGTTGATCCTGAAGACCACCGACAGCATCGAGATGCGGTCCGAGGACCTGTTCATCAGCCAGAAGGAAGTGGTCGTGAAGTACCGCTTCCAGAACACCTCCTCTGCCCCGGTCAGCACCGTGGTCGCCTTCCCCATGCCCGACATCGGCGGCGAGGGCTTCTTCGAGAGTGACAACGGCCTGCCGAGCGACGACGCCACCAACCTCCTGCAGTTCAACACCCTGGTCGACGGCAAGCCGGTGAAGGCGGAGGTCGAGCAGAAGGCCCTGGTCAAGGGCGTCGACCGCACCGCCTGGCTGAAGGCCCATGGCATCCCGCTCGCCGCCCACCGCCCCGAAGCCGGCAAGGCGCTCGACGCCCTCGGCAAGGCCGACAAAGACGAGGCCGTGCGCCTGGGCATCGCCTGGATCAGCGAATACGACGCCGGCAAGGGCTGGGAGTCGCACGCCGAACCGGCCTGGGTGCTGAAGACGACCTTCTACTGGACCCAGGTCTTTCCGGCCGGAAAGGTCGTCGAGGTCGAGCATCGCTACATCCCCGCCGTCGGCGGCAGTGTCGACACCATCGTCGGCATGTCTTCGCCCGATAACCCCGAGTTCCAGGCCAGCATCGACGCCGAGCGCAAGCGCTACTGTGTCGACCAGAGCTTCCTGACCGCCATGAAGACCAGGGCCGCCAAGGCCGAGGGGTCGATGAGCGGCTACACCGAAAAGCGCATCGGCTATGTCCTGAAGACCGGCGCCAACTGGGCCAAACCGATCGGCGACTTCCGCCTGGTGATCGACAAGGGCGCCGCCGACAACCTGGTCAGCTTCTGCGCCACCGGCGTGAAGAAGATCGCCCCGACCCGGTTCGAGGTCGTGAAGAAGAACTACACGCCCACCAGCGACCTCGAGATCCTCATCCTGGAGCCGATCCGGGTCGAGTAGGTTCCTTGTGCGCCCGTTGTCGGGTCATGGTCGTTGATTTGTCGCCCTGATGGCCGGCTGATGTCGCCTCGCAGTCCCTTGACTGTTGGCCTTTCATCATTGTTTTTATTGTATAATTTAAGGGCCGAACCCTGCTAGAATGATCGCTTCGTCGTTGCCGGCGCCTTCCGCTACGACAGACTTCCCCCAGCGCCGCCGGGGCCTAAACTATCCCGATGACGAAGCCGATCCTCGATCCCAACTATGACCCGCGCAGCGACGGCGCCATGCGTGACGGCGGCAAGGCCATTCGCCCCCGCCACGCGGCGACGCTGATCGTCGTGCGGCGCGACGCAGCCAAGCCGCGCCTGCTGATGGGGCGGCGGGCCAAGGGCCATGCCTTCATGCCGTCCAAATGGGTGTTTCCCGGCGGCCGGGTCGATCGGGGCGACTTCACAGCCCCTTCGGCGAGCGAGCTCGACCCCGAGATCGAAACCAAACTGGCCCTGACCCTGCGCCACAAGTCCCCCGCCCTGCCCCGGGCGCTGGCCATGGCGGCGGTGCGCGAAACCTTCGAGGAGGTCGGGCTGCTGCTGGCCAAACCGACCCCCACGCGCCCCGGCGTCGGCGCCTGGCGTGAGTTTCTGGCCCAGGGCGCGGCGCCCGACCTGGCGGCGTTGACGTTCGTCGCCCGGGCCATCACCCCGCCCTACCGGCCGCGCCGCTTCGACGCCCGCTTCTTCATGGCCGACGCCGAGGCCCTGGTCAGCCTGGAGCGCCAGCCCGACTGTGGCGAGCTGGATGAAATCGCCTGGGTCGATCTGGACGAGGCCCTGGCCCTCGACCTGCCCAACATCACCCGCTTCGTCGTCGCCGAGGTCGCCGAGCGGCTGACCGGGGCCGAGCGACCGGCGCCCTTCATGCGCTTCCTGCAAGGCGCCCGTCGGCTGGACTACCTGTGACCGAACCCAGGACCCTCCCCGTCCGGCCAAGGCATGCGGCCAGCCTGATCCTGCTGCGGGGCTCCGGTCCCAGGGCCGAGGTGCTGATGGGCAAGCGTCCCCGCAAGTCGCGGTTCGCCCCGGACGTCTTCGTGTTTCCGGGCGGCGCGGTCGATCCGGCCGACCGTCAGCGGCCGAGACCCCTGTCGCCGCTCTGCACCCGCCTGACCCATGCGCCGGGCCGCCTGGCCGGCGCCCTGGCGGCGGCGGCGGTGCGCGAGACCGTCGAGGAGACGGGCCTCACCCTGCCCGACGACGCGCCTCTGACCCTCGCCGCCCGCGCCATCACCCCGACCAACAGCCCGGTCCGCTTCCACGCCCGCTTCTTCCGCGCCGACGCCGCCGACATGACCGGAACCCTGGCCGACAGCGATGAGCTTTCCGAGCTGGCCTGGCGGCCGCTACCGGTCGCCAGGGCCCTGCCCCTGTTCGACATCACCGAGGCCATCCTCGACGCCCTGATGGCCGACGATCCGCCGTTCCTGTTCACCTACCGGTACGGCAAGGCGCGGCTGAAGACGTTGATCTAGGGCAGCGGCCTGGTCAGGTCGAACTCGACCCGGAAATGTCGATTCGGCCGACGGAGCTCATAGGCAAAGACCTTGTCAGTCACCTCGACGGCCCAGACATTGGTCACCGAGGCCGGATTGCCCTTCTCCTTGAACAGGGTCTTCGAGAAGGCGTCCGCCGGAAACTCCTGCCGCACCGCCGAGCCGGGGGTGGCGGTGTCGCCGCCGTACTGTGAAAGCACGTCCTCCGAGCCGTCCTCGTGACGGTGGTCGTGCTTGAGCCGCAGCTGGGTCGGGCTGACCCGGGTGATGACCCAGGTCCGGGAGCGGTCCTCACCCACGGAGAAGGGGATCCGCACCTCGTTCGCGGTGCAGGCCGCGACTCGCATGACCAGCCGCTTGTCGGCGAAGTCCTTGTCGGCGGGGTCCGTGGTGACGACCCGCCCCTCGAAGCTCTTGCCGCAAAGGGCCTTCAGGCTGTCGAAAAACTGGCCCTGGGCGGGATTTCCGGCCCAAGCGGGGCTGAATCCGGCAAGAACGAGGGCGGCGGTGATGAGGATGTGCTTCATCCTGCAACCCTATGCGCCAGAGGCGTTGACTTCCAGCGATCCATGCGTATGTTCCGCGCCTCGCGAGAATTCGGCCCTGCGGCCATGAGGATATTGCTATGGCCAAACCGGCATCCATCAAGATCCGCCTGAACTCCACGGCGGATACCGGCTTCTTCTACGTCACCAAGAAGAACGCCCGCACCAAGACCGAAAAAATGGTCCTGAAGAAGTACGACCCCGTCGTGCGCAAGCACGTCGAGTTCAAGGAAGGCAAGATCAAGTAGGCTGCGAAGCCACGCTTGATCCAAGCCTGTTTGCGAACGCCCGGCCTCACCGCCGGGCGTTTTGCTGTTTAGGGGTTAGCGCTTGCCCTTGGGCGGCCGGGTGCCGATGAACGGCTTCTGGGTGGTCGGCAGGCTCCAGAACAGGCCCAGCACCGCCAGGCCGAGCAGGCCCAGCATGGCGACGGTGATCAGGGTCAGGTGCGGCGTGTAGCCTTCGCCGGGCAGGGTCTCGACATGGCGGAAGGTCGATCCCCAGAGGACCACCAGCATACCGCCCCAGCCGGCGCTGAGCATGCGGGCCCGGGTACTGCTGCTCTCGCGCAGCACCAGCAGGCCGGCGATGGTCAGCGCGACGCCGATAAGCAGGTCATCGATCCAGAAAGGCCACCAGAGGCTGCTGATCGCCTGCCGCACGACACAGGCCACCACGGCGACCGGGCCGAGACAAACCGCGATCCAGGCGGACCTTGTACGAGTTTCCATCCCGCGCCCTTCCGCAATACACTGTCAAGTTGCGCAATCGATGTCCGCGACTCTTCGCCTCCGGTGTATGTCAGCCCGCTGAGAAATCCAGAAGATACTGCCCCCGCGCTGGGCATAGTCTGTCGAGACTACGACCAACCTGTGGATTGATACCTCGGTTCTCTCGGTTCCTGTTGCGCGCCGCAGTTCAGGCCGCGCGCGCGATCACCCGGTTGCGGCCGGCGTGCTTGGCCTCATAGACCGCCCCGTCAGCCCGCTTGAGCAGGGTCTCGGGGGTGTCGAGGTCCGTGACGGTGCTGGCCACACCAACCGAAATGGTCACGGTCAGAAGCTCCTTGCCGCCCGCCACCCGGAACGGCGAGCCGGCCACATGCAGGCGGATGCGTTCGGCGATCCGCTCGGCGTCGGCCAGGCGGGTGCCGGGCATGATCACGGTGAACTCCTCGCCGCCGTAGCGGCAGGGCAGATCGACGGCCCGGACGTTGGTCGCCAGCCGCACCGCGAACTCGCGCAGCACTTCGTCGCCGGCGTCGTGGCCGAAGCTGTCGTTGATCTTCTTGAAGTGGTCGATGTCGATCATCAGGGCGGCCACCGGCTCCCCCCCCATGCTGGCCCGCTTCACGAGGGCGGCCAGCTGGGTTTCCATGTAGCGGCGATTGTGCAGGCCGGTCAGCTGGTCGGTCACGGCCAGTTCCAGCGAATGGTCGAGGTTCTGGCGCAGGAAGTCGGTGTAGCGCTTGCGCTTGATCTGCGTGCGCGCCCGGGCCGACAGCTCCTGGGGATCAATGGGCCGCGTCAGGATGTCGTTGACGCCGATCTCGAGCGCCTTGACCAGGCGCGGCCGGTCGTCGGGATCGACGATGACCAGCACCGGCACATTGCGGCTGGCCTCGTCAGAGCGCAGGGCCGCGCAGAAGCGCAGACCATCGAAGGCCTTGGCGGCGGCGTTGACGATGATGATGTCGACCGGCCCCCGGGCCGTCTGCAGGGCCTTGTCGTAGTCGCTCTCGACGACCGGCCGGTGCTCGACAGCCAGCTCGGCGGCGACCCGCTGGGACTGGCGCTCATTGTCGTCGACAATCAGGATGCGCCCGCCCACGCCGCCCAGGCGCGCGGCGGCGCCGGCGATCACGCCCATGCGGCGGCCCGATTCCTCGCGCTGGCGCAGTTCGTCGATGACCAGTTTCAGGCGGGTGAGGCTGCGCACCCGCGCGAACATCATCACGTCGTCGATGGGCTTGGTCAGGAACTCGTCGGCCCCGGCCTCGAGGCCCTCGATGCGATCCGACCGGCCGTCGAGCGCCGTGACCAGCACGACGGGGATATGGCGGGTTTCGGGATCGTCCTTGAGTCTGCGGCAGACCTGGAAGCCGTCCATGCCCGGCATCATCACGTCGAGCAGGACGATGTCCGGCTTCTCGGCGGCGGCGATGGCCAGGGCCGTGGGCCCATCACAGGCGGTCAGCACCTCGTAGTACTCGGCCGTCAGCTTGGCCTCGAGCAGGCGAACGTTCGCCTCGATGTCGTCGACTACGAGAATACGTGCACTCATCGCCCTACCCCAGGAAGCGGCGGATGGTGTCCAGGAAGTGGGACACCGAAATCGGTTTGGAGATGTAGGCCTCGCAGCCGCCCTCGCGGATACGCTCCTCATCGCCCTTCATCGCAAAGGCCGTGACGGCGATGACCGGAATATGGCTGAGCTCGTCATCTTCCTTCAGCCACTTGGTCACTTCCAGGCCACTGATCTCGGGCAGCTGGATGTCCATCAGAATCAGGTCGGGCCGGTGTTCACGGGCCAGCGACAGCGCCGACAGTCCCTCGCGCGTCTGAAGGGTTTCGTACCCTTGCGCGTCAAGCAGGTCGTGGAAGAGCTTCATATTGAGCTCGTTATCCTCGACGATGAGGACCTTCTTCGCCATCTAGCGTTCGACCTTAAGACCGGTTGTGTGGGAAAAAGACTCACGTCGGTCTGTTTCCATGGGTGCAGATCGCACGAATATCCTTAAGCCTGCGCTAATCGTGACCGACCTTAAAACCCTATCCGCCGCCGAGGCCGCCCAGGCCGTCCCCGTCGATCCGGCTCGGCCGCTGCTGATCGTCGACGTCGACGAGGTGCTCGCCCACTTCATGCAGGGCTTTGAAACCTTCGTCGGCCGGCATGGCTACGAAATGCGGATCGACCGCTTCGCACTGTTCCAGAACGTCTACAAGGCGGGCTCTGACGAGAGCGTGGACATGGCGACGGGCAAGGTGCTGTTCGACGACTTCTTCCGCGACGGGGCCGACGACCTGGCGCCGGTGGACGGCGCGGCGGCGGCGCTGGACCGGCTGAGCGCCGAGATGACCGTGCTGATCCTGACCAACGCCCCCGATCACGGCCGGTCCGCCCGCATGGGCTGGCTGCGGACCCACGGCCTGCACTACCCCATGATCATCAACAGCGGCCTCAAGGGGCCGATCGTCCGCGACCTGGCGGCGCGAACGACCGGCAAGGTCGGCTTTATCGATGACCTGCTGCCCAATCTCGAGTCTGTTGCGTCGGATGCGCCGGATGTCGTGCGTTTCCAGATGATCGCCGACGAGCGGTTGCGCCCCTACGCCCCGACCGATCCAGCGCGCCATGTCTGGGCGGACGACTGGGTCGGCATGGAGCCGGCGATCCGGCAGCGGATGCTGGGCTAGCTTCGCTTCGGGGTGACTATTTCGGGTTGTCCATCAGATAAATCCCGCGTTCGTTGACTCCCGTTCGCGGGCAGCGTCATAGTGCGGACCGCGGGCCGGACAGGCCGCGCGCAACAGTCAGCTTTGCTCCACACACCAGCCTAACGGGCGCGACCTCCATGTCGCGTCGGGGGATCAGCCATGTCCACGCCGCAAACCGCCCAGGTCTTCATCACCAACACCACCGATGGAACGGCCCAGATCCAGCTGTGGCACAACAACAGCGACTACGGCACCGAGAGCGCGACCTGGACGGCCGCGCCGGGCCAGACGGTCGGGCCGCTGACCGTGCATTTCAACACCGGCTGGGGCTCCTTCACCGTCCTCGACTACTGGGCCTGTGAGATCGTCGTCACCGGCGGCTCGACGCCCGGCCGCTTCGAGAGCACGGGGATCCTGCAGTACTCGAGCTGGAAGGAATACCAGCTGCAGGGCAAGGACGCCGGCCAGAACCTGATGTTCACGGTCAGCAGCAGCAGCTTCTTCATCAACCTGAAATCCGGCGGCGGCTCCACGCCGATGAACCCGGTGTCGCGCGTGCAGGCGCAGGCCTGGCTGACCAACAACACAGGCGGCAACGCCACCCTGACCCTGTTCCACAACAACAGCACCGACGGCACGCAAAGCGCCACCTGGACGGCGGCGCCAGGCCAGGTCGTGGGGCCGCTGACCGTCTACTTCCGGGTCGGCCTGAACGTCGGGGCGGTGCTCGACTACTGGGCCGTCAAGGCGGCGGTGAAGGATGGACCCAACCCGGGCATCTACACCTCCAGCGGCTTCGCCAGCATGACGAACTGGAAGGAATGCCAGCTGCAGCAGGCCGACGTGAACCAGAACCTGCCGTTGACGGTGAACCTGAGCAGCTTCGCCATCAATCTGCCCTCCGGCGGTTGCTCGGCGGGGATGGTCAAGACCGGCCCCTACACCCTGATCGACAACGTCTTCGTGCTGATGCTGGAGAACCACTCGTTCGAGAACGTCTTCGGCCAGTCGGACATCGCTGGCATCACCCGCGCGCCGCCCGGAACGACCAACAGCTACGACAGCAGCAACTACCCCAACAGCCCGAACCCGGCGATCGTGCAGAACGACCCGGTCGGACCCAACGCCCCGTTCGCCATGCCGACCGACCCGGGCCACGAGTGGTTCGACACCCTGGAACAGCTGCTCGGGCCGGAATGGGGCGTGCAGTATAGCGGGCCGAACAAGCAGACCCGTACGCCCTGGACCGCCTACAACCAGCCGGTGGTGAACACCGGCTTTGTCAGCAACTACGCCACTACGATCACCGAGATCACCTCGAATAATCCCAGCAAGCCGACCTCGACGGAGTACGGCGATCCAATGCTGGGCTTCACCACCCAGACCGACCTGCCGGTGATCTATGCCCTGGCGACGCAGTTCGCGATCTGCGACTCCTGGCACGCCTCGGTGCCGGGGCCGACCTGGCCCAACCGCTTCTTCGTCCACGGCGCCTCATCGGGCGGCTGGGCCGACTCCCCAAGCAGCCTGCAGACGGTGGCCTGGGAAACGCCGGGCGGCGGCTTCGTCTATCCGAGCAAGGCCTCGATCTATGACCGGCTGTCGGCGGCCGGGCTGTCGTGGCGGGTCTATGTCGACGAGAACGGCCCGGTGTTCGGCGGCATCCCCCAGGTCGCGGCGCTTCAGGGCATCACCTACAAGGTCAACACCAACAGCTTCGGCAGCTTTGCTGAGGATGTGCAGGGCCCCTACCCCTACGCCTATACCTTCATCGAGCCGAACTACGGCGACACCACCGGCGGCTCCTATGAAGGCGGCTCATCGCAGCACCCGATGGATTCGATGGCCGGCGGCGAGGGCCTGATCAAGGCCACCTACGAGGCGATCCGCAATTCCCCGCTGTGGGAGCGCAGCCTCCTGATCATCACCTACGATGAGCACGGCGGCTTCTACGACAGCGTCCAGCCGACCAAGGCCCCGATGCCTAACGACGGCAGCCCGCAGGACCTGAAGATCAACGGCGGCGGCTTCCTGTTCGATTGGTACGGGGTGCGGGTGCCGGCGGTGCTGGTCTCGCCGCTGATCCCCAAGGGGGTGGTCGACAAGACTCTCTACGATCATGCGTCGGTGCCGGCGACGCTGGAGGCCCTGTTCGGCCTGCAACCGATGACGGCCCGCGACGCCGCCGCCAACACCGTGCTGGCGCAGCTGTCGCTGGCGACCCCGCGCACCGACTGCCCGACGGTCCTGCCCGCCGTCGCGCCGGAGCCGCCGCGCGCAGCCCCGGCCGCCGATCCGAACGCGCCGCTGCCGACGGATGGAAACACCATCGGCTTCATCAAGGTGCTGGCCAAGACCGACGTCGAGCTGGCGCGCGGGGATCCGGCGGAGGTCGCCGCCATCGAGGCGCAGGTTGCGGCCATCACGACGGTAGGCGAAGCCGAGGCCTATGGACGGCAGGTCATCGCCAAGGCGGCCGCGGCCCAGGCAGCGGCCAATCCGGCCGCGACCGCGCCGCCGCCGAGACCCCCGTCGGATTCCTGAAAGCGCGCGAAGTTGCTGACGCCCGCCTTCAGGCCGGGTTGAGCACGCCGTCCGCCAGGACGTCGATATGACGGGCGATCAAGGCCTCCAGCTCGACCCATGGAAAGCCCGGCCGAGCGATCAGCAGGGAGGCCAGGCCATGCAGGCCGGCCCATAGCGACTGGGTCAGCAGTGGCTCGTCTCCGGGCCGGGTCATGCCCGCGGCGATGAACCGGGCGACCTGGGCGCGGAAACTGCCGAACGCTTCCAGCCCCGCCGCCATCGCCCGCTCATTGGCGTCGTCCAGACCCGCCCGCGCCTTTTCGATCATGAACGCTACCCGGTAGGCGTCGGGTTGCTCGAGGCCGAAGTCGATATAGACCCGGCATAACCGTTTGAAGCTGTCGCGACTGGGGACAAGGCCGTCGGTCGCCGTCTCCACCCGGGCGCGCAACTGGAAAAACGCCTCCTCGCACAAC
>JAUMCZ010000218.1:0-4435 GCA_032122215.1 Caulobacter sp. | reverse complement strand
GGCGCGGACGCGGGCCTGGCCGATGCCCCAGGCGGAGAGCAGGGAGGCATGGAGCGGGCTGAGGACCGTGGTCATGCCGAGGGCGTCGGCGACGTCACAGGCGATCTGGCCCGCCGCGCCGCCGAAGGCGACGAGGGCGTGGTCGCGGGGGTCGAAGCCGCGTTCGGTGGAAATCTTGCGGATGGCCTGGGCGGTGTGCTCGACGGCGACAGCGATGAAGCCCTCGGCGGCGGCCTCCGGCGACGGCAGACCCATGGCGGCGGCGAGGTCGGTGAGGGCGGCGCGCGCGGCGGCGACGTTCAGGGGGGCGTCGGCGCCGGGGCCGAATATGCTCGGGAACCAGGCCGGGTCGAGGCGCCCGAGCACGAGGTTGGCGTCAGTGACGGTGGCGGGGCCGCCGCGACCGTAGGCGGCGGGACCGGGGTTGGCGCCGGCGCTGCCCGGGCCGACGCGGGCGCGCATGCCGTCGAAGGCCAGGATGGAGCCGCCGCCGGCGGCGACGGTCTCGACGTCGAGCATGGGGCTGCGGAGTTTGGCGCCGGCGACATTGGCCTTGTCGCGCCGTTCGAGGACGCCGGCGAAGCGGCAGACGTCGGTCGAGGTGCCGCCCATGTCGAAGCCGAGGACAGCGGGGGCGTTGGAGGAGCGGGCGGTTTCGGCGACGCCGACCACGCCCCCGGCCGGGCCGGAGACGACAGCGTCCTTGCCGCGGAAGGCGTCGGCGCGAACGAGAGCCCCGGCGCTGGTCATGAACCACAGGGGGGCGCCGTTCACGGCGCCGGCGACCTGGTCGACGTAGGCGCGCAGGATGGGGGTCAGATAGGCGTCGGCGACGGCGGTCTCGGCGCGGGGCACGAAGCGGGGCAGGGGGGAGACCTCGCTGGAGAGAGCGACGTAGTCGAAGCCGGTCTCTTCGGCCAGGCGGCCGGCCGCGATCTCGTGGGCCGGGTTGAGGTCGCTGTGCAGGAAGGCGATGGCGACCGAGGTGGCGCCGTCGGCCTTGGCGCGGGCGAGGGCGGCGGCGAGGGCGGGCTCGTCCAGGGGGCGAACGACAGCGCCGTCGCTGGCCAGGCGTTCGTCGGCTTCGAGGACGGCGCTGTAGAGCGGATCGGGGCGGACGAGGTCGAGGGCGAAGAGTTCGGGGCGGGACTGGTCGCCGATGACCAGGGCGTCGGCGAATCCCCTGGTGGTGACGAGCAGGGTGCGAGCGCCCTTGCGCTCCAGCAGGGCGTTGGTGGCGACCGTGGTGCCCATCTTGATGGCCTCCACGCGGTCGGCCGGGAAGGGCTGGCCGGGCTGGGCGCCGAGGAGTCGGCGCATGGCCTCGACGGCGGCGTCGGCGTAGGCGGGGGACTGGGAGAGGAGCTTGAGGGTGTGCTCCGCACCATCGGGCGCGCGGGCGACGACGTCGGTGAAGGTGCCGCCACGGTCGATCCAGAAGGACCAGAGGGTCATGGTATCACTCATCGGCGTTCCAGAATCTCAAGGGCCTGTCGGGCGGACCGAGTTACCTCGGGCCACCGGGGATGTTCCACGAATTGATCGTCGGTCCCCTTGGGCAGCAACTCAAGAAGGGCATCAAGGGTGGCCTGTACCGTCGCGATGGCCTCGACCTCGGCCAGGTTGAGCAGCACGCGGCCGATCTCGCTCGCGTCGAAATCATGATCGTCGAAGAAGAAGTGGTAAACCTGATCCAGGTCGCAGATCAGGCCTTTCGCGGTCTCGGCCCTCCAGACCACGCGCGGGTCGGGCAGTGCGAGTTCCTGGAGGTAAGCGACCAGCTCGTGTCGGATGCCAGGATGCGTGAGGTCACCCTCCGTCATCTCCGCTCATCCGGACGCATCGAGATCACGCGGATGGGGCCCGGCATTGGCTGGCGCCGCCCTGCGGGTCGCCGGGATGAGCGGAAATTGGAAACCATGACCAAACCTTCACCCACCGCCGTTCTCGCCGTCATTGTCATATGGCCGCCGCCATCGTATCCTGCACTCGCTTTCCCATGACCTTTTGGCGCAACATTGCAAGGCTCGCCGCGAACCGCGTGGACGAAGCCGAATGTCCCGACTGCCCGGCGGGGCTGCCCGGCGAGGACCCTGCGTTCTCGACGGCGGTAACAGCGTTGGGCGCCAAGCTGGCCAAGAGCGACGGGCGGGCCGACCAGTCCGAGTATGCGGCGTTCGCCACCGTGTTCCAACCGGACGAAGGGTCCGAGCGCAACGTGCGGCGGCTCTATGAGCTGGCGCGGCAGACGCCGCTGGGCTTCGAGAGCTATGCGCGGCGG
This sequence comes from Caulobacter sp., assembly GCA_032122215.1. Taxonomy (GTDB): domain Bacteria; phylum Pseudomonadota; class Alphaproteobacteria; order Caulobacterales; family Caulobacteraceae; genus Caulobacter. The sequence continues at coordinate 2,154 of JAUMCZ010000218.1, read as the reverse complement.
CTGGCCAAGCGCTACCGCGGCTGCCCGCAGCTGCTGGAAGATGTGCTCGACGGCCTGTTCCATATCGCCGGTTCGGACGGCCGGGTGACCTCGGATGAGATGGACTACCTGCAGCGGGTCTCTGACCTGTTCGGCCTGTCACGGCTGACCCTGCGGCGTTTGAAGGCGACGCATCTGGGGGCCGGCAAGGACGACCCTTACGTTATCCTCGGCGTCCTGCCCGATGCGTCGGACGAGGAACTGCGGGCCGAGTGGAAACGCCAGCTGTCGGCCGCTCACCCGGACCGGGCGCGGGCGCGCGGCTTGCCCGAAGAATTCATCGCCGTGGCCGAATCCAAGGCGGCGTCGATCAATGCGGCCTTCGATACGGCCATGGCCGAGCGCCGTCAGTTGGGGATGATGGGGGCGGCTTGAGGCTTCCGACCCGGAAACTGGCACAGGCCCAAAAATTGCCGCCTGAACAGCGCATTAGGTTGACGTTCAGGCCGGACGGCCAAAGTATGAGGTCTGGGCCGCTCCTGAAGCGGCCGAAGGAGTGGTGATGAACCAGACGACCCGCGGGGGCGCGACCGGAATGAAGGCCCTGGCCTGGATCGGCGGCCTGCTGGCCACCGTGGCCGCCGTGATCATCGGCTCGGTCCTCACCGTGTTCGCCGTTACCACTGTTGTCGTCCTGGCCATCATGACCAGCGCCACCCTGGCGTTCGTCGCCCTGGCGGGGCGCGCGAAGAGCAAGGCCCGGGCCCGCGCCGCCGACGACGGCGTCATCGAGGCCCACAAGGTCGGCGGCCACCACTGGGTGGCCTACGGCTGGAACGAACGGCGCTGACCCTGACCCTCGCGTCACGGCTGCGCCCCCATCTGGTGGCCGGCGACTACATCGACATTGCCTTGAAGGACTCGGCCGGTGGCGAGGAGCATGAAGGCTTCATCGTCGGCCTGACCGACACCTTCGTCATGATCGAGAGCTTCGAAGCCTGGACGGGCGACGGCGTGCGGATCATCCCGCTGGCCCATATCGACGGGGTCATGCGCGAAGAGATCCACCAGGACCGCCAGGCGATCCTGATCTGGAATGGCGCCACGCCGACTGAATCCTACGACTGGCTGAACCTGTCCGGCTTCCGGGCCCTGTTTGCTTCCGTGCTGTCGGTGGACGCCACGGTCTGTGTCCATGACGAGGACGAGGTGGAGGTCGGCAAGGTGCTGGCCGTGTTCGACGATCGGGTGCGGCTGAAGCTGATTGACGGCGGCGGCAAGTGGATCGACGAGCCGCTGGACTACCCCTTCGCCGACATCGTCATGGTTGAGACCGGCGACCAGTACGGCACGGTGTTGAGGCGGTATGCCGAGGCGATGGCGGCGAAGAAGGCCGGGTCCTAGCGGAGCTCGCCCCGGCGACTACCCGGCTACAGCCGCCAGGAAACCCGTTCGGGTCGGGGCGATGCGGCCGTCGCCCCAGTCCTGGACGCAGGCCTTGGCCTTCAGCGTCTCCAGCGCGCCTTCCAGGCGGTCCATCGGAAACTGGCGGATCCCGGCGTCGGCCATCAGGGCCCCTTTCGAGATCGACTCGCCGGGCCAGATATTGAGCCGGCGCAGGCCGTGCAGCAGGGCCAGTTCCGCATCCTCGAGGATAGGTCGGTCAGTGGTCTCCAGCGGCGATTCGACCGGGCGCGGAAGGGGCGCGGTCGGGGACTCGAGCCGCTCCAGCATGCGGCGGGCGATCTCGCGCTCGCCCATGATCACCTCGGTGGCGCCCAGGCGGGTGAGATGTTCGACCTCGGCGTCTGAGTGGGCGCGGACGACGATGTCGAGGGTGGGATTGACCTGCCGCGCCCGTTCAACGATGCGGCCGGCCTCGAAGGCGCGGGGAATGGCCACGAACAGACGGGCGGCCCGGTCCAGCCCGGCCGCGTCGAGCACGCGGACATCCGTGGCGTTGCCGGTGACGGTGTCGATGCCCTGGCTCTGGGCGTTGACGCCCAGATCGTCGGAGTCCTCCAGCACCAGGATGGACTGGCCGGCGGCGCTGAGGCCGGCGGCGACGGCGGAGCCGACCCGGCCGTAGCCGACGACGACATTGTGGCCGGTCATGGCCGTGGGGGTGAGGACCGTGACTTCGGGCTCCCTGTCGTTGGCGGAGGCCTTGTCGAC
>JAUMCZ010000217.1:0-2898 GCA_032122215.1 Caulobacter sp. | reverse complement strand
GGCGGGCGGTCAGGATCATGCCCATGGCCCGCTTGAGGCCGATCTGGCGCGGCAGGCGGTGCAGGCCGCCGGCCAGGGCGGCGAGGCCGACCTTCGGCTCCGGCAGGGCGAAGACGGCGCTGTCGGCAGCTAGGATGATGTCGCAGGCGAGCGCGATCTCGAAGCCGCCGCCCATGGCGATGCCGTTCACGGCGGCGATCAGCGGCTTGTTGAGGTCAAACCGGCTGGTCAGGCCGGCGAAGCCCGACGGCGGGCTGCCCATCTTGCCGCCGCCGGCCTGGTGCTTGAGGTCGTTGCCGGCCGAGAAGGCGCGCTCGCCCGCCCCGGTGACGATGCCCACCCACTGGTCCGGATCGGCGGCAAAGGCGTCGAAGGCCTCGTGCAGCTCGAAGTGAGCCGGCGAATGGAGGGCGTTCATCACCTCCGGCCGGTTCAGCGTGAAGATGGTGACCGGCCCCTCGCGGTCGACCTTGATGAATTCGTAGGCCATCGGCTTGCTCCCTTGTTGGTATCAGCAAGCCGACCTTCCCTACCGTCCGTCAATCGATGACGGTCAGTTCCCGCACGTACCGCTTCCAGTTCTCGACGTAGTGGAAGGCCGACGCCTCCAGGATGCGAGCCCGCTCAGCGTCGATCTCGCGCACCACCTTGCCCGGCGCACCCATGACCATGCTGTTGTCCGGGATCTCCTTGCCCTCGGTGATCAGACAATTGGCGCCGATCAGGCAGTTGCGGCCAATTTTTGCGCCATTGAGGATGATCGAGCCGATCCCGACCAGGGTGCCATCCCCAATCGTGCAGCCATGCAGCATGACCAGATGGCCGACGGTCACGTTGGCGCCGATATTCAGAGGGACGCCGAAGTCGGCGTGAAGAACAGAGCCGTCCTGCACGTTGGAATTCTCACCAATCGTGATGGTATCGGTGTCGCCCCGGCACGTGGCGCCCCACCAGACGCTGGCGTTCTTCTTGAGTCGCACGTCACCCATCACCGATGCGCTCGGCGCTATCCAGTATTCGCCATTCTCAGGCAGAGTCGGACGCCGATCGCCCAAAGCATAAACAGTCATCCGTCCACCCCGTATCTTGCGCGAAGGCGCTTGCTTAACCACTCATAAACCAAGTTACCCTCATCCTAGTCGGGCGATTCGAGGGGGCCAACCAACTCCTCGAACCTGTCATGGTCGACCTTCCGGCCATGTGCTCCGACGATGGAGACCTGGGTGTCGCGTTTTGAGTCCCGGCGGTATCCCCCGCCTGAACATCGCAGTGAAAGCGGTCCACCCGGACGCGCACGCGACTCCAACACCACCGTTCCGACCCGAGGGCGCGCCATTGTGGCGACGCCCTTTTTTCTTGCCCCTGTGGAGGCCTGATTCATGACCAAGCGAGCCCTCAAGCGCGTTGCCCGCGAAGGCGCCTTTGATGCCGGTCAATTCGGAGATGACAGCAAGATCCGCCGTCTTCCGGTCGGGTCCGGCTGGTCGCCACTCGGGGGGCATGGGCAGGAGGACAGGGACCAGGGCTATCTGAAGACCATAAAACCCAAGTCCGAGGGCCAGAAGGCGTTGATGGACGCCATCGACAGCAAGAACCTCGTCATGGCGCTCGGTCCGGCCGGCACCGGCAAGACCTACATCGCCATCGCCAAGGCCGTCGAAGCCCTGGAGGCCGGCAAGGTCGGCCGCATCGTGCTCAGCCGCCCGGCGGTGGAGGCCGGCGAGTCGATCGGCTACCTGCCCGGCGACATGGAGGACAAGCTCGCGCCTTATCTGCGGCCGCTCTACGACGCTCTTTCGGACCGCCTGTCCATGAAGCGGGTCAAGGCGCTGATGGCCGAAGGCCTGATCGAGATCGCCCCCGTCGGCTATATGCGCGGCCGCACGTTGAACAACGCCTTTGTGGTCATCGATGAAGCCCAGAACTGCACCTATGTGCAGCTCAAGATGCTGCTCACCCGGCTGGGCTGGAACTCGACCATGGTGGTCACCGGCGATCCGGCCCAATCGGATTTGCTGCCCACCCTGTCCGGCCTGGCTGACATTTCCGAAAAGCTGGAAGCGGTCGGCAACATCTCGGTCGTCCGGCTGGCCGACCGAGACATCGTGCGCCACCCGCTGGTGGCCGAGATGCTGGGCGTCATCTGACACCCTTTGCCGCCGTGGCGCGGCGCTGCTAAGCCTTCCTCGAGCCGTCGGTTCGGCTCGAGGGGGCGTTTCAGACATGCGCAAGATTGCGGTTCTCGTCGGCCTGATGGCCATGGTCCTGTCCACCGGAACCGCCTTTGCGGCCCCCAAGGTCAAGACCCGGCCGTTGACGCCGGCCCTGGCCAGCCAGATGAACGGCAAGGTGGTCGCCGAGACCCGTCGCGGTCCCGCCAACTTCGCGGCCCGCACGCCGGGCCGGTCCATGGCCGGGTTCGGCGGCGCTGGCCTGGCTGACGAGGCCGGCAATCGCCTGGTCGAGCGGGACAAGATCGCCGACCCCTCCCGCGCGCTGAGCGCCGAGCTGACCCGCGCCCTGGTCGAGAAGACCGGCGCCCGGCTGTCGCCGACCAAGGCCTTCGCCATCGGCGATACCCCCGCCGACCTCGCTGTCTCCGGCCCGGGCGCGCAATACGTCTTCGATGTCGGCACCGACGCCTGGGGTTTCGAGATCGTCAACAAGGGCCGCTACGGCGCCTTCTACAAGGCGACGGTGCGGCTGGTGGAGGTCAGCAGCCAGACGGTGGTGATGACGGCGACCTGCGACTGGAAGCCGTTCGGCCTGCGAACCTTCAGCGATGAGGAGATCAAGGCGGTCGGCTCGGAAGGCGTGAAGTCGCATCTGGAGTCGGCCACGCAGGCCTGCCTGACGCTGTTCAAGCGCGAACTGTTCGGGGCCGAGTAGGGTCTCAGC